>NZ_JCALCF010000008.1:0-235511 GCF_059812185.1 Mycobacterium sp. NGS67 | reverse complement strand
TCAGGTCAGCGAGTCCGGCGGCAGGAAGCGGTCACCGTAGCGCTCCGCCAGCTCGCGGGCGCGGGCGACAAACGCGTCCTTGCCCCGGCCCAACGGACCTTCGTAGCCCACGATGTACTGCGCGCTACCACCGGTCCACGGCGGGAAGCCGATGCCCATGATGGACCCGATGTTGGCGTCGGCGGTCGACGTCAGCACGCCCTCGTCGAGGCACTTCTGGGTTTCCAGCGCTTCGGCGAACAGCATCCGGTCGATCATGTCCTGCAGCGGCGGTTCGGACGAACCCGACTTGAACGTCTCCCGCAGGCCCGGCCACAACCCGGACCGCTTGCCCTCCGGGTACTCGTAGAAGCCCGCACCCTTCAGCCGGCCGGACCGCTCCAGCTCAATCATCTTCTCCACCACGGCTTCTGCCGGGTGCGGCTCGTAGGTGCCACCGGCATCCTCGACACCCTTGCGGGTGGCGACGGCGATCTTGTGCATCAGCTCCAGGTTGAGCTCGTCGGACAGCTGCAGCGGCGGCGCCGGGTAGCCGGCCTGCGAACCCGCCTGCTCGATCGACGCCGGCTCGACGCCCTCGCCGAGCATCGCCAGCGCCTCGTTGACGAAGGTGCCGATCACTCGCGAGGTGAAGAAGCCGCGGCTGTCGTTGACCACGATCGGGGTCTTGCCGATGGCCAGGGTGTAGTCGAAGACCCGGGCCAGCGCCTCGTCGGATGTCTTTTCGCCCCTGATGATTTCGACCAACGGCATCTTGTCGACCGGCGAGAAGAAGTGAATCCCGACGAAGTCCTCCTGCCGCTTCACACCCGTGGCCAGGCCCGTGATCGGCAGCGTCGAGGTGTTCGACCCGAGCAACGCGTTGGGCTCGACGATGTCCTCGATCTCCTGGAACACCTTGTGCTTGAGGTCCTGGTTCTCGAAGACCGCCTCGATGACGAAGTCCACGCCCTTGAGGTCGGCTGGGTCGGCGGTCGGGGTGATGCGCGCCAGCAACGCGTCGCTCTTCTCCTGCGAAGTACGGCCCCGCTCAAGCGCTTTGGCTTCCAGCTTCTCGGAGTACCCCTTGCCCTTCTGCGCCGCCTCGATGCTGACGTCCTTGAGCACCACGTCGTAGCCGGCCTTGGCCGAGACATAGGCGATGCCGGCGCCCATCATGCCGGCGCCGAGCACACCGATCTTGTTGATCTTGACCGGCTCGATGCCGTCCGGCCGCGAGCCACCGCCGTTGATGTGCTGCAGGTCGAAGAAGAACGCCTGGATCATGTTCTTGGCGACCTGGCCGGTGACCAGCGTGGTGAAGTAACGACTTTCGATGCGGCTGGCCGTGTCGAAGTCCACCTGCGCGCCCTCGACCGCGGCGGACAGGATCGCCTTCGGTGCCGGCATCGGCGCGCCCTTGATCTGCTTGCGCAGCAGCGCCGGGAACGACGGCAGGATCGACGCCA
The DNA here is from genome assembly GCF_059812185.1 of Mycobacterium sp. NGS67. Taxonomy (NCBI): domain Bacteria; kingdom Bacillati; phylum Actinomycetota; class Actinomycetes; order Mycobacteriales; family Mycobacteriaceae; genus Mycobacterium; species Mycobacterium sp. NGS67. Next base: position 234,063 of record NZ_JCALCF010000008.1, on the reverse strand, counting down.
GTGCCGGGGACGACGGGGTGCCGCCGGGCATCTTGTAGCCCTTCTTGTCCCAGGGCTGCTCGTGCGAGTCGGGGTTGGCCTTGATCCAGGCCTTGGCGGCCGGGACCAGCTCCTCGACCGTCGGCAGCAGCTCGTCGATCAGACCGAGCTCCTTGGCCTTGGCCGGCTTGAACCGGGTGCCCTGCGACAGGATGTTGACGAAGGCGTTCTGGATGCCGAACATGCGCACCGAGCGCGTGACGCCGCCCGCGCCGGGCAGCAGACCCAGGGTCGCCTCGGGGAAGCCGAACTGCGATCCCTTCACATCGGCCGCGATGCGGTGGTGGCAGGCCAGCGCGATCTCCAGGCCGCCACCGAGCGCCGCTCCGTTGAGCGCCGCGACCACCGGCTTGCCGAGGGTCTCCAGCGTGCGCAGTTGCTTCTTGACGTTTTCGACCAGATCGAATGCCTCACCGGCGTTTTCGGGCCCGATCTGAATCATGCTCTTGACGTCGCCGCCGGCGAAGAAGGTCTTCTTCGCGCTGGTGATCACCACACCGGTAATCGAATCCTTCTCGGCGACAAGACGATCCACCGTCTTGCCCATCGACTCGATGTAGTTCTCGTTCATCACGTTGGCCGACCCCGATGGGTCGTCCAGGGTCAGCGTGACGATGCCGTCGTCATCGGTGTCCCACTGAATTGCGTTGTCGGCCATGTGCTCAAACCCTCTCGATGATCGTCGCGACACCCATGCCGCCGCCAATACACAACGTGACCAGGGCGCGCTGGGCGTTGCGGCGCTCCAACTCGTCGACCATGGTGCCCAGGATCATCGCCCCGGTGGCTCCCAACGGGTGACCCATCGCGATGGCGCCGCCGTTGACGTTCAGCTTCTCGTCGGGGATGTTCAGGTCCTTCTGGAACTTCAGCACCACCGACGCGAACGCCTCGTTGAGCTCGAACAGGTCGATGTCGTCGACGGTCAGTCCCGCCCGGTCGAGCACCTTCTTGGTGGCCGGTGTCGGGCCGGTCAGCATGATCACCGGGTCGGCGCCGCTGGTGGCGGTGGCGACGATGCGCGCCCGCGGGGTCGCGTTGATGGCGGCCCCCGCCTTCTCCGAGCCGATCATGACCAGTGCGGCGCCGTCGACGATGCCGGAGCTGTTGCCGCCGGTGTGGACGTGGTTAATCTTCTCGACGTAGTGGTACTTCTGCAGCGCCACGTCGTCGAATCCGCCCATGGCCGCCAGCGCCTCGAAGGCCGGCTTGAGCTTGCCCAGGCCTTCCTTGGTGGTGTCGGGCCGCATGTGCTCGTCGTGGTCGAGGATCAGCAGACCGTTCTGGTCGCGGACCGGCACCACCGACTTGGCGAAGTAACCGCCCGACCACGCCTCGGCCGCCTTCTCCTGGCTGCGCAGCGCATAGTTGTCGACGTCGTCGCGGGAGAAGCCCTCGGTGGTGGCGATCAGGTCGGCGCCGATGCCCTGCGGGACGAACATCACGTCGTAGTTGGTCGCCGGGTCCAGGCCCATCGCGCCGCCGTCGGATCCCATCGGGACCCGGCTCATCGACTCCACGCCACCGGCCAGCACCAGGTCATCCCAGCCCGAGCGCACCTTCTGCGCGGCGGTGTTGACGGCTTCGAGGCCGGACGCGCAGAACCGGTTCAGTTGGACGCCGCCGGCGGTGACGGGCATGCCCGATGCGAGGACCGCAGCGCGGGCGATGTCGCCGCCCTGGTCGCCGACCGGCGAGACGCAGCCCAGGATGACGTCGCTGATCAGGTTCTCGTCCAGGTCGGGGTTGCGCTTGCGCAGCTCCTCGATCAGGCCGACGACCAGGTTCAGCGGCTTGACTTCGTTCAGCGACCCGTTGCGCTGCTTGCCGCGCGGTGTGCGGATGGCCTCGTAGATGAAGGCTTCTTCGGACATATCGATTTCCTGTTCCAAAAAGGGAGGGTTCGGATCCGTCTCACAGACTAGGTCCAGTACTCGCACCCTAACAGGGCCGTCGGCCAACCTGTTGGTTGGGAGGGAGTTCGCTGGTCAACGGCATCCTCGCCCGCCCAGCGTCACGTTCGGCGCGCCCAGCGTCACGTTCGCCCGCCCAGCGTCACGCTAGCGTGACGTTCGGCGCCCGGCGCCACGCTAGCGTGACGTTCGGCGCCCGGCCGCCGCGCGAGCGTGGGGCTGGCCGCGCACTCGACAAGAAAACGAGCATCCTCGCCCGCCCAGCGCCACGCTGGCGTGACGTTCGGCGCCCGGCGCCACGCTGGCGTGACGTTCGACGCCCGGCCGCGACACCCAACGTGCGCCTAGCCGCGCACTCGATGAGAAAACGAACGCGCCTAAGCTCGACTGCCATGACCGTCCCGCGGCTGCAGCCCTACGCGACCACGGTGTTCGCCGAAATGTCGGCGCTGGCGGCGCGGATCGGGGCGGTCAACCTCGGGCAGGGCTTCCCCGACGAGGACGGCCCCCCGGAAATGCTGCGGGCGGCCCAGGATGCCATCGCGCAAGGCGTCAACCAGTACCCGCCCGGCCCGGGAATCCCGGCCCTGCGGCAGGCGATCGCCGCCCAGCGACAGCGGCACTTCGGAATCGAGTACGACCCCGACACCGAAATCCTGGTCACCGTCGGAGCCACCGAAGCCATCGCCGCGGCGGTGCTCGGACTCGTCGAGCCCGGCTCTGAGGTGCTGCTGATCGAACCGTTCTACGACTCCTACTCCCCGGTGGTCGCGATGGCGGGCGCGCACCGGGTGCCCGTCCCGTTAACCGCCGACGGCACCGGTTTCGCGTTGGACGCCGACGCGCTGCGCCGCGCCGTGACACCCCGCACCAAAGCCCTGATCGTCAACACCCCGCACAACCCGACCGGCGTCGTGCTGAGCGCCCCCGAGTTGGCGGCGATCGCCGAGATCGCGGTAGCCGCAGACCTTCTGGTGATCACTGACGAGGTCTACGAGCACCTGGTCTACGACGACCGCCGGCATCTGCCGCTGGCCGGCTTCGACGGCATGGCCGAACGCACCGTCACCATCTCGAGTGCGGCCAAGATGTTCAACTGCACCGGATGGAAGATCGGATGGGCTTGCGGCCCAGCACATCTCATCGCCGGTTTGCGTGCGGCCAAACAATATCTGAGCTACGTCGGCGGGGCGCCGTTCCAGCCCGCGGTAGCCCTGGCGCTGGACACCCAGGACGACTGGGTGGCCGCGCTGCGGGTCTCGTTGCAGGCCAAGCGCAACAGGCTGGCCACTGGGCTGGCCGACGTCGGGTTCGCGGTGCACGACAGCTACGGCACCTACTTCCTGTGCGCGGACCCGCGCCCACTCGGATACGACGACAGCACGGCGTTCTGTGCCGCGCTACCGGAAAAGGTGGGCGTCGCCGCGATCCCGATGTCGGCGTTCTGCGACCCGGCCGCCCCGCACAACGAACTGTGGAATCACCTGGTGCGCTTCGCCTTCTGCAAGCGCGACGCGACCCTGGACGAGGCCATCAAGCGGCTGGCGGCGCTGGCCGGTTAACCTTCCATCACCCGCTGACGCAGCCCCTCCAGAGCGGAATGCAGGATCTTCTTGCGGGCCCGGTTGACCAGGAACTCCGGTAGCGGCGCCGAAGGTTCGACCGTGAGAGTGAACCGCACCCGCGTCTTGTCCGGACCTTCGCGGGTGAGGTTGTATTCCCCATGCTGGGCGTGCTGCTGCAGCGTCCTGGTGGCGTCCCACACCATCCAGTCCGGTCCCCAGTGATATTCGAGCAACTCCTTGTCGACGATGCCGACCACCTTGATGGTGACCTTGACATGGCGGGGACGGCCGTCGGGCCAGGTATCGACGACTTCGGCCTTCTTGTGTACCGAAGACCAGGACGGCACTGCGTCCATGTCGGCGAGCGCGTCCATGATCACGTCCGGCGGCGCGTCGACAACCACTTCGCTCGATGCTTGTATGGCCACTGCTGCCCAAACTAGCAATCAATAGGTCGGGCAGGAGTCAACGCGCCACCCAACTACGGGTCCGGCTCGGTCGCGCCACCCATCACCTGCTCGCGCAGCGCCTTGGCCGCGGCGTCCAAGACATGCTCACTGGCCCGCCTGACGATGAATCCGGGAATCGGCCCAGCCGGCTCGACAGTGATGTCGAAGCGGACCCGGGTCTTGTCGAGACCCTCGGGGGTGAGGTTGTACTCGACGTGTTGGCCGTGCTGCTGAGCGGTTTTGCCGGCGTCCCAGACCACCCAGTCCGGGCCCCAGTGATACTCGAGGATCTCTTTGTCGACCAATCCCAGGATTTTGATCGTCGCCTTCACGTGGTGCGGCCGGCCGTCGGGGTAGTAGTCGAGGATCTCGACGTTCTTGTGCAGCGGCGACCAGGAAGTCAGCGCACCAACGTCTGCCAGCGCCTCCATGACCACTTCCTGGGGCGCATCGATGACGAATTCTCGCGATGCTTTTACGGCCACCGTCACCAAAGCTAGCAACGACGACATCACCTGGGGCGCTGTTGCAGGAAATTGTCTGTTACCAGCCGATTTCGTCGAGCGGCGTGGTGCCGGCAGACGGTGGCCCGACCAGCGTAGGGGGGGTATGCGCGAAAAGCGAAAAAGCCTGCTCGACACCGTGCGCAGGGGCCGCGGACCGTGACCGCGCTCCCAACGACGTTGTTACTAGCCTTTTTTCACCTTCAGCACTCGGTTGCGCAACTCCTTGGTCGCCGAGTCGATGGTGCCCTTGACAGCCCGCTTCAGCACGAACCCGGGCAGCGGCACATTGGGGTCGACGCTGATCTCCATCTTCACCAACGTGTCGTTCCCTTTGGGAATCAAGGTGTATTTGCCGTCCTGCGACTTCTGCTGACCGGAGCTGACCAGCGTCCAGCTCACCTCGTTGCCGCTCCAGGTGTAGGCGACCACCTGCTCGTCGGTGATGCCGGCGGTCTTCACCTTCATCTTCACCTTGCTGGGACGTCCGTCGTCACCGGTCTCCAGGATCTGTGCGCTCTGATGCGGTTCGGACCACTCGGGCATCGCTTCGAAATCGGCGATGACATCCAGGATCTCCTCCGGACTGGCTTCGATGACGACGTCGCGAGATTCTTTGATTGCCATGGCCCGCACCATATCGCGGTCGTGCCCCGGCGGGAATAGTCTCTTTCCGGCGTAACGTCGGGTGGGTGAATGATCCCGTCTACACCGTCGGGGACTACCTCCTCGACCGCCTCTCCGAACTCGGCGTCACGGAGATCTTCGGCGTACCCGGCGACTACAACCTGGCGTTCCTCGACCACATCGTGGCCCACCCCGAGCTGCGCTGGGTCGGCAACGCCAACGAGCTCAACGCCGGCTACGCCGCCGACGGGTACGGCAGGCTCCGCGGAATGTCCGCTGTGGTAACGACATTCGGCGTCGGCGAACTGTCAGCCACCAATGCGATCGCCGGCAGCTACGCCGAGCACGTGCCGGTCGTGCACATCGCGGGAGGACCGTCCAAGGATGCTCAGGCCACCCGCCGGGCGCTGCACCATTCGCTCGGCGACGGCGACTTCGAGCACTTCTTGCGTATCAGTCGTGAAATCACATGTGCGCAAGCCAATCTCATGCCCGCGACGGCCTGCCGCGAGATCGACCGGGTGCTCGAAGAAGTTCGGGAGCAAAAGCGTCCCGGATACATCCTGATGTCCACCGACGTCGCACGCTTTCCCACCGAACCGCCGACGGCTCCGTTGGCCCAATACACCGGCGGCACCAGTCCGCGGGCACTGGCCATGTTCGCCGAAGCCGCCGCCAAACTGATCGGCGACCACCAACTGACCGTGCTGGCCGATCTGCTGGTGCACCGACTGCACGCGGTCGACGAGCTCGAGGCGCTGTTGGCGGCAGATACGGTTCCGCATGCGACATTGATGTGGGGCAAGAGCCTGCTCGACGAGAGCTCCCCCAACTTCCTCGGTATCTACGCGGGTGCGGCCAGCGCGCAACGGGTTCGGACGGCCATCGAGGAGGCGCCGGTGCTGGTGACCGCCGGGGTGGTGTTCACCGACATGGTCAGCGGCTTCTTCAGCCAGCGCATCGACCCAGCCCGAACCATCGATGTCGGCCAGTATCAGAGCAGCGTGGGCGACGACGTGTTCGCCCCGCTGGAAATGGCCGCCGCCCTGCAGGCGCTGACCACGATCCTGACCGAGCGGGGCGTCAAGTCAGCGGCCGTGGTGGCGCCACCGACTCCGGCGCCGGCACCGACACCGGGACGCGACGAGCCGCTCACCCAACCGATGCTGTGGGACCGGTTGTGCTCCGCGCTCACCCCGGGCAACGTCGTGCTGGCCGATCAGGGGACGTGCTTCTACGGCATGGCCGACCACGTGCTGCCCCAGGGCGTCACCTTCATCGGTCAACCCCTGTGGGGTTCGATCGGTTACACGTTGCCCGCCGCCTTCGGGGCGGCGGTGGCGCATCCGGACCGCAGGACGGTGTTGCTGATCGGTGACGGTGCCGCGCAGTTGACCGTGCAGGAACTCGGCAGCTTCTCCCGGGAAGGCCTGTCCCCGGTGATCGTGGTGGTCAACAACGACGGGTACACCGTCGAACGCGCGATTCACGGCGAGACCGCCCCCTACAACGACATCGTGGCCTGGCGATGGACCGATGTCCCCAACACGTTGGGGGTGACCAATCATCTGACCTTCCGGGCGCACACCTACGGCGAACTCGACGACGCACTGACCGCGGCCGCCGAACACCAGGACCGCATGGTGTTCGTCGAAGTGGTGTTGCCGCGCCTGGAAATCCCGCCCCTGCTCGCCCAACTCGTCGGGCCGATGCAGCCTCAAGATCACTGAGCGAGACGATGGCGATCGCTGTTGGCCGACGCGATGATCGCGCGCACGGTGCGCCGGCAGCGTCCGCAGTCGGCGCCGGCGCCGCACGCGGCCGCGACCTCCTTGCTGGTCGATGCGCCCGACGTCACCGCTTCGGCGACCATCTGGCTGGTGATGCCGTTGCACAGGCACACATACATCGCGCCGGTCAGTCCGTCCCGATTCGCATCATGTCGAGATACCGGCCGACGAACAACGGCGGGTACGCACCGATCCCGACTCCGCTCAGCCACTGAGCCGCCGCATCCGGATGCTCGATCCATTCCCGGGCGCTGTCCTCGTCGGTGAACTCCTGCAGGATCAGCACCTCATGCGGGTCGTCGAAAGCTTGGAAGACCCAGGTCTTCCGGATCCCCGCCGCGGTGAACCGATCCATGGCGAGACCTACCTCGGTGTGCAGCGTCGTCACACTGTCCACCGACGCGAACGCGGCGACCACGACGCCCGGCGCCTTCGGGGCCACCGGCGGAGACTCCGGGACGAACCTGTCCACGATCTCGCCGGCGAAGACCGCCGGGATGTCGTCGACCCCGACGGCGTCGAACCATTCGAAAAACACCCGCGATCGCAGCAACTCTACGATCGGCTCACGGCTGTGCACGCCGATCATCACCAGCACGCGGCCGTGGTCGTGGGTTGAGGTGTACACCAGCACGTGGTGGGCACCGATGTCGGCCAGCGCCGCCTTGCGGCGCTCGAGCAACGGCCACACCTTGGCCGGGTCCGGAATCCGGTAGTCCGACGCGATCACCATCGAGTGAATGTCGCCCTCTGTCACTGACACTCCTCCTCATCGCCGCGTGCCGCGCAAGCCGGCGCGGGTATGGCCGACGTCTGCTCAGCCATCACGGCACATACTCCACGTTCGACATCTTGAGCTGCCCGCCCTCGCGGGTCATCGTCACGATCAGCCGGTCCTTTCGTGGATCCTGTTTGGCGCCAGCAACATTCGTGATTCTCGAGGTGCACGCCACCAGCACTACTGCGGAGTATTCGGTCATCGTGTCCAGTTCCACCGCGCTGGCCTGCACGGTTCCCTCCGATCTCAGCTGCGACTCTTCGAGGGTCTTGGTGAACTCGTCCGCCGTCTTCAGGAAGTCTGCCTTGAACGTACCGGTGGAGACGTCAAGGATGCGCTGCACGCCTTGCTTTGCGTGGCCGTAGTCGAGTGAGGTCAGTGTGACGACACCGTGCCGCGCGGCCGCGTCGAACTCCGCCACTTGCCGCCGCGTCCGGACCGCGTTCTGGTGTAGCACGGACATCTCGACGCTGGCCCCGATCGCGAAAAGGCTGACGAAGACGGCCGCCGCCGCGGCACCGGCCGACAGATTCGGCCGACGCAGACCGCCGGCTCGGCGCCGCGACGGTTCGCCCGTTGCTGTGGTTTCCGCCTCGGCCGCCTGGGCCGCGGAGCGCATTTTTGCCGTGGTATGCGACCTGCCGTTGTTCAGCGCAGGCAATTTCGTGCTGACGGCATCCCGGCGAATGCCGCCACCCCCCACTCGCCGGCTCGAGAACGAGATTGCTCGCTCAATCTGGCACTCCTCCACGGGTTGCCCGTCGGTGACAAGCAGGCTGTGAGCCACCGACCGTGTTGGGCAACCGCTCCAATCTGTCGCTCGACGCCGATTCCGTGCGGAATCCGCCAGGCTGGGACGGACGCCGGCTGTGGCCAAACCCTACTCGCCACGACGATCGCACGGGACCAGATGGGCAGCCGAGACCCCGACGAAGGTCAGCGGAGCAGGTCCTTGACCACCTTGCCGGTCGCGTTCATCGGCAGTGCGTCGATGAACTCCACCAAACGGGGCACCTTGAACCCCGCCATCCGGTCCCGGCACCACTCGATCAGCTCCTCGGCCTCGACGGGACCATTGCGCACCACGAACGCCTTGCCGACCTGTCCGAGCCGTTCGTCCGGGGCACCGATCACCGCAACCTGCGAAATCGCCGGGTGCTTGAGCAGGAACCCCTCGATCTCGGCCGGGTAGGCGTTGAACCCGCCCACGATGAACATGTCCTTCTTCCGGCCGACGATGCGCAGGCGGCCCGAGTCGTCGAAGTCGCCCAGATCTCCGGTGTGCAGCCACCCGTCGCCGTCGATGGCCTCTGCGGTGGCAACCGGATCGTCAAGGTAGCCCTGCATGACTCCGTACCCACGGACCAGAACCTCGCCGTCCTCGGCGATGCGCACCTCGACCCCGTCGCACGGCAGACCGGCGGTGGTGGCGACGGCCTCGAAGCAGTCGCCCGGCCGGGACAGCGTCACGTTACCGGCCTCGGTCAACCCGTAGCCGGTCATCAACGTCTCGAACGGCAGCTCGCCATGGATGCGCCGGACCAGTTCGACGGGGATGTCGGCGGCACCGGTTACACCCGCGCGCAGTGTCGACAACTTGGCTTTGTCTCCGACCGTCAAGAGCGAGTGGTACAGCGTCGGGGGTCCGGGCAGCATCGTGATCCGTTCCCGCGCAACGAGATCCACCACGGTGTCGATATTGAAAACCGGCACCGGCAGCATCGTTGCCCCGCGCAGGAAGGACGTGATGAGGCCGGCCTTCAGCCCGAACGTGTGGAAATACGGGTTGATCTGCAGGTAGCGATCGCCCTGGCGCAGGTCAGCGAGCGTCGCCCACTCCTCGTACATGCGCAGCGTCTGAGCGTGATTCATCATCGCGCCCTTCGGCCGGCCGGTTGTTCCGGAGGTGAAGATGATGTCGGAGATGTCGGTGCCGCTCACCGCTTGTTCGAACGGCGAACCGCTGGAAAGGAAATCGGAGCGCAGGTCGATGACCGGAATGCCTGCTGGCGCGGTGTAGTCCTGAGCCAGAAATCCCTTCTGCACCAGCACGGCCTTCACCCCGCTGCGAACGATGACGTCGCCGGCCTCCTCGGCTTTGAACCGCGTGTTGACCGGCACCAGCACGCCGCCGGCGGTCAGCAGTCCGAACGCCGCGATGATCCACTCGGCCGAGTTGGGCGCCCAGAGGGCGACCCGGTCGCCTTTGCCGATACCTAGATCAGCGAAAGCACCTGCAGCACAACGAATAAGCTGAACAAGTTCAGTGAAGGTGTAGCGCAGCGGACCGTCGACGACCGCTTCCGCATCGCCGAAGCGGTCCGCCGCGCTCAAGACCATCTCGGGGATGGTCTGCCAGTGTTGCGGGTCTGTCACACCGTGACGAGCCGGGCGAGGTTGCCGCCCATGATCTTCGCCTGGTCGTCTGACGACAGGTGCGACAGCGCCTCGATGTAGTAGGTCGGTTCCGCCAACCCCTCAGGATGGGGCCAGTCCGAGCCGTACAGAACCTGGTCCACACCAACAAGATTGACCAGATCGTCGATGCCGTCCTCGAAGAACGGGCTGACGTAGATCCGGTTTTTGACCATCTCCACCGGGTCGCTCGGGAAAGCCTCCGGCGCCTTTCGGAAGACCTCGGCCAGACCGTCCAACAACGGCGTCATCCACTTCGACCCTGCCTCGACGATCGCGACCTTCAGCTTCGGGTGGCGATAGAGCGCACCGTGGATCACCCACGATCCCACCGAATCCTGGATCGGCCGCCATTCGTTGAGGATGCCCATCGCGTTGGTCTGGAACGGCAGCATCTCGGCGCTGGCACCGTCCCATTCGGAGGTGTACCGGGAGTAGCCACTGTCGCTCGAGTGCATACCGACCAGCACGTCGTACTCGACGACTCGCTCCCAGAACGGGTCGAACTCGGGCAACGCGAACGACCGGGGCCCGCGGAAGCCGGGGACCGGCGCCGGGCGAACCAGGATGCAGCGGGCACCGCGCTTGACCGCCCACTCCAGCTCCTCGATCGCCTTCTCCACGATCGGCAGGGTGATCACCGGGGTGGTGAAGATGCGGTTCTGGTAGTTGAAGCCCCAGACTTCGTCGAGCCACTCATTGAGCGCATGGACCAGGACGTGGATGGCAACAGGGTCGTCCGACAGCCGCTCCTCGAGCAGGCTGGCCAGCGTCGGGAACATCAGGGTCTTGTCCAGACCCAGCTCGTTCATCACCTCCAGGCGCGGCGCCGGCTCGAAGAAGGCCGGGATGGCGCGCATCGGCTCGCCGAACAACTCGCGCTTCGTCTTGCCTTCGGGGTTGCCGTACTTGAAGTACTCCTCCCAGGCTCCTGGCTTGGCGACCACTTCGAAGGTCGGGTTGGGAATGTAGTTACTGATCTGGCCGCGGATCGCGATCTTGGTGCGCCCGTTGACCTGCACGTACTGGACGTGGTTCTTGTATTCCTTGGGCAGGAACTTGGTCAGCGCCTCCGGCGGCTCGTAGAGGTGGTTGTCCGCGTCAAAGATTGGAAACGGGACATCGACTCGATGCGACAACTGACCCATGAAATCCTCCTTCGCAATTAGTGAGAATCATATTCTCTCACCTCGTCATCCGCAACGAGCACCCGACCTCGTCAGGACGCGGTGCGGTCAGCACTTCACGTTGACCTTGAAGTCCGCAGTCGTCGGTTCGTTGGGTCGCGCGGTGGGAGCGCCAGCCGCAACGCCGGTGATCAGGTATGAACTGCCGTCGAAGCGAGTCGTTGCCGCGTCGCCGGTGCCTTGCGAATACATGCCCGTGAAGCCGCCCACGTCTTGGATGCGCACGGACTCCGCGACTGCCCGCGCCGCACGCCCATCCACGACGACGGTGGCCCCGGCGAGTTTGCCGCCGATATGTATCGTCCGGTACCACTGCACCTGAGTGCATTTGACGACGTCGAACTTCGCCTCGACCCCGTTAACCGTGACGGAGGCCTGGCCGACGAGCGGCGTTTGCGGCGACGACGAAGTGCAAGCGCTCAACGCGCCCGCGGCGAGCGCGGCAGCAGCAGCCACGACTGGGCGACGCATCCAATCACCTCCATCCTCCGCTGCGGAAAGATCTTCGGCCTGCAGCGATGATGTTATTCTCCCAAATAGAGAATGCCAATATCAGTCGTCTTGGGCCAAGGAGCTTTCGGCATGGTGGACCTGGAGGTCGACGAATCCGGCACCGGCGTTGCGGTCATCACTATCGATCGCCCGCACGCGCGCAACGCCATCGCGTTGGACACCATGCAGCAGTTGGAAACAGCGCTCGATGCGGCCGCGGGGGCTCGCGCCCTGGTCATCAAAGGCGCCGGTGACCGGGCATTCGTGTCGGGCGGCGACCTGAAGGAGCTCAGCGCGCTGCGGACCGAGGAGGACGCTTCGGCGATGGCCAAACGGATGCGGTCGATCTGCGATCAGATCGCGAGCTTCCCTGCCCCGGTCATCGCCGCGCTGAACGGCCACGCCTTCGGAGGCGGTGCCGAAGTGGCCGTCGCCGCCGACATCCGGGTGGCCGCCGACGACATCAAGATCGCCTTCAACCAGGTGGCGCTGGAAATCATGCCGGCCTGGGGCGGCGCCGAACGACTGGCCGCGCTCGTGGGAAAGGGCCGGGCGCTGCTGCTGGCGGGCGGCGGGGCTGCCCTCGACGCCGTCGAGGCCGAGCGGATCGGCCTAGTGGATCGAGTGCTGCCCCGCGCGTCGTTCGATGAGGGCTGGCGATCGATCGCGCAGTCGTTGGCCCGGCAACCGGCGACCGAAATAAAGCGCGTAATCAGCGGAGTTTCACCCGACGAGGCGATAGCATCCTTTGCGCGGCTTTGGGTTGCCGACGCACACTGGCGGGCCGCGGAGCAGGTAACGAATCGCACGGCCAGTCCGCGCCCCGAGGCTCGAGGAGCGACATGATGTACCGGTTGGTGTGCGTGGGCTCGGCGATCTTGGTCGGGATTGCGGGCTTGTCGGTGAGCACCGGACGGGCACTCGCCGACGACCCGATCATGCATCACGTCAAATACACCATCAACGCGAAGAATCCGATCTACGCCAACATCTATTACATCGACCAAGAACCGCCGACTTTCGCCGATTACAGCCACGATCCCTACCGCTTCACGCCGAATGTCCAGGTCGACATCGCTCCGGGCAAACCGTGGAGCTTCGAACTGAATCTCGCCAAGCCCGAGTACTGGGCGATGGTCGTCGTCAACACCGGCACCGAGCCCAGCACGCCGGAGTTTCACTGCGAGCTGTCGGTGGACGGGTCGGTCGTCGTGTCCAAGGACGGACCCAGAGGTGTGCTCTGCTCGATCCGGAGCTGGTGAACCACCCACGTCGGAGAAATCTCCGCAATCGGCTGAGGTTCCCCTTCCAACCGCCGTAGGTGATCCTCGACGAATTCGAGCGTCTCGAGGTGTCCGCCCGACATACCCATCGCCTGCTCGAGCACCAGGAAACGGGACAAGCTGGTCATCAGCACGGTGAACACCACCGGCGGAACGAAGTCGGTGTCCACCTCGTAACGTCGCAGGGCAGCCGCCACCACCTGACGTTGTTCCTCGCGGAAACGATCGGCGTAGTACGCGATTTCGGCTCGCATCTCCTTGCGGTGATTAGCCAGCGCCATGAACTCCATCGAGATGCGGGTGAAGGCGGGATCGGTGCCGAATCGCCACAGCGCCCACAACGGCTGCGGCAACCGCAGCAGCTGCGCCTGCGCTTGCAGCCCCTCCTCGGCGCGCCGCCGAAAGACGGCCAGGAACAGGTCGTCCATCTTGCGGAAGTAGTAGTGCACCAGTTGTGGCTTGAGTCCGGCCTTGTGAGCCAGCCGTCGCGACGTCACCGCGGCGTAGCCCTCTTCGATCATCAACTGTTCGGCCGCGTCGAGCAGCAAGCCGCGATTCTTCGCGTCCGGCGCCCCGATCCTGCGGGCCGATGTCATGCCGTTACCCCGTCTTCCGTGCGTCGAGCTGATCGTAGCGAGCGGGCCGCCCGGACCGGGCGTGTGAACCTTGACCGCGACAATACCGCCATGCTAAGCAGGTGCTCAGCATACTTGCTGAATTGGGCGGCGCCAGCTCTCGTCGCCGACTGACCATTTGGTGACGCGGTTGCGAGGCCGGCCCCGGGAGGAACGCATGACGAGCACGTACGACACCATCGACTTCTTCACCGACCCGTCGCTGGTCCCCGACCCGTACGCGTACTTCGACTACCTGCGCGACCAGAACCCGGTCCTGCGTCTTCCGCACTACGGGGTGGTCGCCGTCACCGGTTACGAGGAGGCGACGGCGGTCTACAAGGACACCGATTCCTTCTCGAACTGCGTGGCGCTCGGTGGGCCATTCCCGCCGCTGCCGTTTCAGCCCGACGGCGACGACATCAATCACCAGATCGACGAGCACCGGACGAGTTTTCCGATGTTCGAGCACATGGTCACTATGGATCCGCCCGAGCACAGCCGGGCGCGATCGATCTTGAGCAGGCTGCTGACCCCGAGCCGGCTCAAGCAGAACGAGGAGTTCATGTGGCGCCTCGCCGACCGGCAGCTCGACGAGTTCCTGGTCAACGGCAAGTGCGAATTCATCGGCGAGTACTCCAAGCCGTTCGCCACGTTGGTGATCGCCGACCTGCTCGGTGTTCCCGAGGAGGACCACAAGGAGTTCCGGGTCGTGCTGGGCGCTGATCGCCCGGGCCGGGTCGGAGCCTTGGACCACGAGCCAGTGGGCGTGAACCCGCTGGAATGGCTGGACGACAAGTTCTGCTCCTACATCGAGGACCGGCGCGCCAACCCCCGCGAGGACGTGCTGACCGCGCTGGCGACGGCCAAGTACCCCGACGGGTCCACGCCCGAGGTCATCGAGGTGGTCCGGTCGGCCACGTTCCTGTTCGCCGCCGGCCAGGAGACGACGGCCAAGCTGCTGAGCGCCGCGCTGCAGGTGATCGGCGACCGCCCCGACATCCAGCAGCAACTCCGCGACGACCGCAGCCTCATTCCCGGATTCATCGAGGAATCGCTGCGGATGGAAAGCCCCGTCAAGAGCGACTCGCGACTGGCCCGCCGGTCCACTCGAATCGGCGGTGTGGACATTCCGGCCGGGACGGTGGTGATGGTGCTTCCGGGTGCGGCCAATCGTGATCCGCGCCGGTTCGAGAACCCGCACGAGTTCCGGCTGGACCGCAAGAACGTCCGCGAACACATGGCTTTCGCGCGCGGCGTGCACTCCTGCCCCGGTGGGCCGCTCGCCCGGGTGGAAGGTCGGGTCTCCATCGAACGCATCCTGGACCGGATGGCCGACATCCGCGCCGACGAGACCGAACACGGCCCTGCCGGGGCACGCCGCTGGTTGTACGAGCCCACCTACATCCTGCGCGGACTCAACAACCTGCACCTGACGTTCACGCCGCAGGACCCCCCGCCCGGGCGCCCGGTCAGTTGACCGCCAGGCCGACGAAGTAGCTGCCGAACAGTCCGGCCGCGACCAGCAGCACCCAAGCGTCGGTCAGCCGGCACAGCAGCGGTGGCGCGTGCCTGACCTCCATGAACTCGCGAAAGATGATGCGCACCTTGACAAGTGCGATGACGATGACGCTGGACGTCACGACCGCACTTGCGCCGGTCGCTGAGTGATCGACCAGTAGGTAGCCCAGCGTAAGGGCGGCCAGCACCACCCAGACGATCAGCAACCTCTTGTCGAATTTCACCGGTCACCTCACCACGTACAGCATCGCGAAGATGAGCACCCAGAGGAAATCGACTGTGTGCCAATAGGTCGCGCAGGTTTCCACCAGAATCTGAGATTCCTGGGATCCACGCCGCGCACCCCGGAGTCGGTAGACGATGACACCGAGAGCGACGAACCCGATCAGCAGGTGGATGAAATGGATGCCGGTGAGGAAGAAGAAATACGTGAAGAAGTCGTCGCTGTCCGGGCCGTGTCCCGCACTCACCAATCGCGCCCACTCAAACACCTTGCCGCCGAGGAAGAGCGCGGCGAAGGCGGCTGTGACGAAGACGTCCCGCAGGGCCTCGCGATAGCAACCGGCGCGGGAAGACTGAACGCACCGCGCCACCGACCAGGAACTCAGCAGCAAAACAAGGGTGTT
Organism: Mycobacterium sp. NGS67; assembly: GCF_059812185.1. Classification (NCBI taxonomy): domain Bacteria; kingdom Bacillati; phylum Actinomycetota; class Actinomycetes; order Mycobacteriales; family Mycobacteriaceae; genus Mycobacterium; species Mycobacterium sp. NGS67. The sequence continues at coordinate 218,261 of NZ_JCALCF010000008.1, read as the reverse complement.
GAAGACACCGATGCGGAGGTCCAGGTGCGCCTGCGAGTGCAGAAACAGCTCGGGGCTGCGGGTGCGGTAGAACAAATAGAAGCCGAAATACCCGGTGAAGACCAAGGTTTCGAACAATACGAACGCCCACATGTCCGGCTGACCCGGCACGAACGGCGTGCGCTCGTCCTTGTCGGTGATCTCGGTCATGACACACTCGTCCGTTTCGACGGCGAGTCAGGCAGTACCCCGGTACCGAAGTCTTCGCGCCGGATCATCTTGAACAGCATGACGACGAATGTGACCTGATAAATGCCGAATACGACCATGTCCAGCCACCACGCGATCTGGCCATTCCAGGCCAGTACACCACGCTGGAAGATCCAACAGGGCGCCACGACCACCTCGGTGAGCGCATTGCACAGGTTGAGATAGCCGAACCACTTCGGAAAGACCCGATTCTTGTCGATCAGAATCGCGACCATCCAGAGCAGCGAGCCGATCAGGAACACACCCATAGTCCCGTCGAAAGACAGGAAGGCGAAGTCGTAGAGCCAACCGATCGCCTCGGGATCCCGCTCGGGTCGCATCGTCCCGACGACCAGCGCGATGCAGAGCAACAGCAAGCCCGGTACCGCACTGAACGAGTAGATGAGCAGATACGAATACCCGAAGATGCGGCTGACCGACATGCGACGCATCGAATACGCGATCAGCGCATTGTTCACCGCGGTCATGCCGGTGATGGCGAATACGACGCCCAAGCCGATCGGTATCCCGAGCTGGCGTTCGGAGAACCAGTGCACCTGCCCCGCGAGGTCCGAGGTCGGTTGCGGCGGGGGCTGGGCTCGTGCCACCACGAAGACCATCGGGAAGAACAGGTTGTAGAAGACGACGAGCGTCCACCAGGCCACCCACAACTCACGCTTGGGGTTGTGCCGCAGGTGCCAGGCGATCCGGCGATGCAATCCACCCGCGGGCGGCCCTGAAACTGGCCCCGAATCCGGTGGGGCCCCAGCGTCCGGTGACGTCGTCAGCATGTTCATGCGGATTCCAGTTCTGCTGTGGCACTCTGGATCTCACCGCGCTCCCGATACACCGCCCGCCCCAGCACGACGCCCATGACGACGACCCAGACACCGATGGCGATGTTTTTCAACCAGAAAGACAACAGGCCGTCCCACGCCAGCGGACCGGTCAACGACACGCCGACGAACGCCGCCGGCACGAGCGCTGCGGCAACCAGCAGGTTGAAGTGGGCCACCCAGCGACCGAATACAGGACGGGGCTGGTCGTCGAAATAGATTGCCGCGGCGAGGATCACGCTTTGCCCGATCAGAAAGGGAACCACGACCGTGAAGGTGATCCAGGCGAAGTCGTTGAGCAACTGCGTCAGCTCAGGACTTCGTTCCGGGCGGAATGCGGCCAGCAGCCAGCAGACGTTGGCGATCAGGAACAGGGTGGGGCCGCCCGCGACGCAACCCAGCATCGCGTAGGAGAAGATCGGGGTGCGGTGCGCCATCCTCCGGATCTGCATCACGATCAGCGTCAGGATCGGGACCAGGCATACGCCGAACCAGTTGAAAATGACCATGCTGTACCGGATTTGGGGGTTATTCGCCGGATCGCGATAGAACGCGGCAACCTCGTCCGCGGGCATGGTCGGCGACATGGGCGGGTAGAACCCCGGGAACAAGAAGAATGCAGCGATCCAGATGATCACCGTCACAGGCAATGTCCACAGCAGGAGCAGTTCACCGTCGAGTTTCCTCGATGAATCGCGCACCACGGCGGACTCGGACATCACTGACTCCCTCCCGCGGTGTAATCGCTTGGCCCAGTGACCGAAAGTAGCCGATCGGCTAGGGGCCGGTCAATAGCCGATCGGCTAGGCTCTCGGTGTGGCGTCAGTGCAGGCCGGGAATCAGTCCCGCAGTGCGTTCCGTTTCATCGCACGTAGCGCCGCGCAGACGCGGGTCCTGGACGCGGCGCTGAAATTGATCGCTGAACATGGGGTGGGCGGAACGTCACTGCAGATGATCGCGGACGCGATCGGAGTCACGAAGGCGGCCGTCTACCACCAGTTCAAGACCAAGGAACAGATCGTCGTTGCCCTCACCGAACGCGAATTGGGCGGCCTGGAGGAGGCGCTGGAGGCCGCCGAGGCCCATGACGATTTTCCGCGGGCACGAGAGATGCTTCTGGGTGGGGTCATCGACATGGCCATCAAGCGTCGCGGCGCAGCCAGCACCCTGCAGTTCGATCCGGTCATCGTGCGACTGCTGGCCGAGCACGACCCATTTCAGCAATTCATCGCGCGGCTCTACGGCGTGCTGGTCGACGACACTTCCGAGGACGCGCGGGTGTCGGCGGCGGTGCTGTCGGGGGCTATCGCGGTCGGCGTCATGCACCCGCTGGTCGCGGACGTCGACGACGAGACGCTGCGTTCGCAGCTGCTGCGCGCCACCCACCGTCTGATCGGTGCCTCCGAGGCGGATGATGGCGCCAAATAGGAGATTACGTATCGGCGCGCACCCAGGTCGTCACACCGTCATGGGCTATGCAGACCAGGAACAGGCCGTCGGGCGCCTGCGCGACGTAGTTCAAGTACTGGCGACACTCGGCGCCCTCTTCCTTGACGCCCGCCATCGGAGGTGACCGGAACCATCGTGGCTCGTACCTTCGCGGCGAGCCGCAGAACATCAGTCGCCCAGATTCCGGAGAGGTGGGCATGCTGTCGGTCCCGAAGGCGTAGTAGGTGGTGTTGTCACACGGCGTGCCCAGCACCTGATGCCCCATTATTCCCGGGGTGCACTCGGGGTAGTCGCACACAGTCGGTCCGGCGACGGACGGCGGTGCAGCCAGTACACCGCCACCCAGTAACGCAGCAAACAAAGCCACGACGGATCGCACGCCATAACTTTGCCACAGCTAGCTGGATCTGAAAAGCAAATCGTCCGGCTCGGACAACGTCGCGAACCAACCGCGGCGCGGGACGAGATTTCGCCTCGAGGACCTCGAAAGCAGCTGTCCGATCAGGGCATTGAGCCCATGACAGGGTGGTAAGCTGATTCTCCGTGCACGATCCGGAGAGCCCTGGCGACGAACCTGGTGACCACCCGGAGTGCGCGGTCGATCCCGACGAATCGCAGTCGTACTCAGGGCAAGACTCTGCCGGTGAGGCTCCCGTCCCGGCGGACGCAGAAGACGAAGTGGCGAAGGCTGAAGCGCGGGTCGAGGCAGCGCGGGTACGCGTCGCCAAGCTGCGCAAGGCAGCAGGCGCCCAGGATGCGGACGACGACGCGACCTCGCTCTCTCGAGAGGATGAGCGGAGCCGCACAAAGTCGAGGCGGGCACGGCTACCGGGGCTGCGGCGATCAAGGCGGCTCCGCCGCCCGGGGCGCAAAGCGGTGGCAATCGGAGTGGGCGTCGCGCTCGTCGCGCCCTCCCTCGGCGCGATCGGTTACATGCTGCACCAGCACCACACCCTCATACACAAACGGCAGCTCTCCCAGGACTATGCCGCTGCGGCCAGGCAGGCAGTCACCACGCTCATGTCGATCGATGCCAACCACGCCAAGGACGACATCCAGCGAATCATCGACGCCACCACGGGCCCGCTCAAGGACCAGATCTCGGTGATGTCGAGCCTTATGCTCAAGCAGACGGAAGAATCGAAGACCACGACCAAGGTAAACGTGGAGGCGGTCGCCGTCTCGTCTGCGACCGACAGTTCCGCGGTCGCGCTTGTGGTGGCGAAATCCGATGTGACCGATGCTGATAACAAAAATCGGCCGCCGCAGCTGTGGCGGCTCACCATCGAGATCGTCCGCGACGGCAGTCAGTTCAAGTTGTCGAAAGTCGAATTCCTGTAATGGATGTAGGCCAGGACTCGTCGGTCGACACCGTGGCCGCGCAAGACGAAAGCACAGAAACCCCGGCTCCTCCGGAGACGGACGCATCCCAGGCGCGACGGAAGCCGGCACGCGCCAACGCATTCCGGGCTCTTGGTCGGTGGACTCGCCGACGTTTGGCCAACTGGCGTTCGATACTTGCGACGGCGTTGGTCGCTGCCACTGTCGGCACCGCCGCGGGCTTGTTCTTCGTTCAGTACCGTCCGGACCAGACGATGAGCGACGCCGCGTCGGACCGAGCACTCCAGGCGGCTTCGGACGGCGCCGTGGCGCTACTTTCCTACTCCTTCGACAGCCTCAACCGCGATTTCGCCGCGGCGAAGTCGCGTCTCACCGGCAATTTTCTGGCCTATTACAGCAAGTTCTCCGAACAGACCGCGGCCTTGGCCCTGCAGGGGCAATTGACGTCCACGGCCAAGGTGATTCGTGCCGCCATCTCGGATATACATCGCGATTCGGCCGTCGTGTTGGTGTTCGTCAACCAGACCACGACAAGCAAGCGAAAGCCGGAACCCGTCGAAGCCCACAGCAGCATCCTGGTCACGCTGACGAATATCGACGGTTCGTGGCTGATCGCGAAGTTCGACCCGGTTGACTGACCGCGACACCTTTCGGTTCCGATCGGCATTTTTTCGGGACCGAAGCGGTGTTAATCTCATTTCACGAAAGCCGGAATCGGCCTGACAATGTCGGTCATATATTGCGCGTCGAGGAGCACGTGATGCGTTCAGTCGGAACATTTTCCGCCGCAACCCTGATCGGTGCCGTCGTATGCGGCGTGTTGGGCCCGGCGGCCACGGCTGAAGCGACAACCATGGAAGACGTTGCCATCAACGGGACCTTCCGCGCCACCTCGATCGGCGACTATGCCAGAACCAACGACCAGTATTACGGCGAGCCGACGATCATCCAGACCTGGACGATCAGCTCGTCATGCGAGACGTTTCAGGAATGCCATGGCACGGTGACAAGCGACCAAGGATGGAGCGCGCCGCTTTACATGGTCGACGGGATCATGTGGAAGCTCAAACGCGATGTGCCGAACTGGGAGCGGTGCGAGGACGGTAGCGCGTACACCGGACAGCAGACCTTCTACTTCTATCCGGTCGATACCAATGGTGAATTTAAGCTGGGATCGCCGGTGATGGCCGGAAAAGACAAAACGGTCGGCCCGAGCGGCGCCTGCGGCCAGAATCAATGGCTCGATATCGCGATGCCGTTGCGCCTGGACAGGCTAGCTTGATCAGGCGTTTGTAGCGGGTTCGCGGCGGCGAGCCGTCCCGCCACGTGGCCCAGCCCTGCGAGCGCCGCGTCCACGGTCGCCAATCAGCGCGTCCACGATCGCCAATCAGGTGGTGGGGAGCATGTCCTTCCACGTCTTGGGCGCTTTCACCGCCGCAAGGTCCGACTGCTCGTACAGCTTTCCGTCCGGACCGACATAACGGCCCGTATGTGGGTCGTAATGGGCAAACACGATCGCCGGCACGTGCTCGCCGGTCCCAGGACCGAACGAACTCGGCGCCGCCGACGGCCCCGAACCGTTGGCCGCGGGAGGCGGTGCGGCGGGTTCGGGAGCGGGCAACGCGGGCGCGGCGGCGGGTACGGGGAGTTCTCCCGGCGAAGGGATGTCAAGGGGCGCTATGGGCGAAATGTCAGCTGACATCGGCGACGTCAGTGCCAGTCGGGGTGGCGTGGACGGCACCGGTGGAACAGCCGCGCCCAGCGTGCCCGGTGGTGCAGTTTCCCCTCGCGGCCCCGGCGGTGTGCCCCGCGGCACCGCCCCCGGTGGCAGCGGAGTTCCCTCGACCGGACCGAAAATCCTGGCGTTGGGGTTGACCCGGTCATCGACCGGGATGCCCTGTGCCAGCAGGTTTGGATCCAGCGGGGAGGGACCGAGAACGTGCTGGCGCATCGCCAGCGGCATGAACGGCTTGTCGCTGTTGCAGATTTCCACGGTGGGCGCTCGCTTGCCCGGATGACCCATGCACGGATAATTGCGGGCGCCGCGGACCGAGAGCGGGGAATCCTGCGGCAGTTTGCAATACAACCCGTCCGGTGTGTCCACATCGGTGAGATCGTCCGGGGAACGCCACTGGCTTGGTGGCATGAAACCGACCGTGCAAATCGGCGGGTCGTCGATCGTCAGCGCGAAGTCGCCTTGCGCCGAACCTTCCGGATGGGCGGTGGGTCCAGAAGCTTGCTCGATAGCCACAGCCGATGGCAGCAACACCAGCAACTGCTCCAGCGAGGGGTGGTAGGTGACGCCGATCTGCCCGATAGTGGTCAGGTTGGCCAGCAGCACCGGCAGCGTCGGCTTGATTTGATCAAGGAGCCGGGACGCCTCGTTGGCCGCGCCAGAACCATCGCGCAATAGTCTGCGGATGCTTGCATCGTCGTTGGCCAACACGTCGGAAATCCCGGCGAGACTGCGCGACCACTTCCTGATCGAATCGGTGGTGCGGGCTTGCGAATCCAACAGCGGCCCACTGTCTTCGGTGAGAGTGCGGGTGCGGTCGACGACGCCGTTGGCGTCGCGCGACAGGATCGTTGTGGAGTCGAACAGCGACCCGAGATCGTAACCGGATCCATTGAAGCCCCGGAAGGTCTCGTCGAGCAATTGGCCGAGTTTGGTCTTCGGGATGCTGGTGACCAGAGCATTGACCTGCTCGAGCATCGGCCCCACCGGCTGCGGAATCGTCGTGTCGCGCACGCGGATCACCGACCCGTCGTGCAGGTAGGGCGGCGAATCGGTTTTGGGTCGCAAGTCCACGTACTGTTCGCCCACCGCGGAGACACTGAGCACATGCGCGCCGCACTGGTCCGGAGGACCGGGACGCTCTGGACAAGCTGTCATGTCCGCCGGGACCTTGGGTGACGTGCCAAGCGAGAGCGTCGCTTTCGCACCGGTCGGCGTCAACTCCACCGAGGTGACCTTGCCGAGTTGGACCCCACGGTAGGTCACATTGGCGAAGCGATACAGGCCGCCGGCCGCGGGCAGCTCCAGCGTCACCGTGATCCGCCCGATGCCCAGCAGCATGGGCGCCTGGATGTAGAAGAGGACCATCGCGATCACGCCAATGGTCCCGACGATGGTGAAGATCGCCAGCTGGATCCGAACGAAGCGCGTCAGCATCTATCCGCCACCTTCTCCCGGCGCTGGACCGGGACCCGGATTGGGCACCGGTGCCGCGGACGGCGGAGGCCCGGGCAGCGGCGCCGCAGCTGGCGGAGGTCCGGGCAACTGCGCCCCACCGGGCAGTGGTCCAGGCAACGATGGGGAATATGGCGCCGGTCCCGGCAGCGCAGGAAGCGGCAGTGCCCCCGGATCGATCCACGGCGGCCTGATCGGGTTGTGCAACGGATCCAGTGTGTAATTCAAGTAGTACGGCTCCCCGGGCGCCGGTACCAGCGGCTGGTCCACCTGTCCGAAGCGGGTCCCCAACATCAGTCCCCGCTTGAGCCGTGGAATCGAGAGATCCAACTGGACATGCAGATTGAAGTAATCGCCCCGGACTGCACGGTCGACGAAGTTCTGAGTGAACGGGAACACGAAGCCCGCTGAGATCGCCGTGCCGAGTTCCGGCCCGACGTCGGCGAGCGCACGGATGGTCGGCTCCAGGTTCTGGAGATTCTTGACCAGGTCGGCCTGGGTGTCGTTGATCAGCCGGGTAGCGGTGTTGCTGAAGACGCGAAGCTTGTCCAGCGCGGTCGTCAGGCGGGGCCGCTCCCTGATCAGCACGTCGAGCGCGGGCGGAATCTTGCGCAGCGCTTCACTGAGAACGTCGCGTTGCCCGGCGAATGTGGCAGTCATCCGGTTCAGCGCCTGGATGGAGTCCACGATGTTGTTCCGCTGTTGGTCGAGTGTTCCGACGAACGTGTCGAGGCGGGTGAGCAGATCGCGTAAGGCGCCTTGTCGCCCGGACATGGCGACCGAGAAATTGTGGATGACCTCCCCGATCTGTCCCAGCCCCCCGCCGTTGACGACGGCCCCCAGTGACGACAGCGTCTGCTCTGTCGAGGGGTAGACCGACGAGCGGGTCAACGGGATGGTGGCTCCGGGCTGCAGCCGTCCGGTCCCCGATTCGCCGAGCGGTGTATTGAGCGCCAGATGCATCGACCCCAACAGGCTGGTCTGACCGACGCTGGCTACCACATTGGCCGGGACGACGACATCGCGCTGCACTGAGATCTCGACGTCGGCATGCCAGCCTTTCACCTTCATCGCCCCGACGCTGCCGACTACGACGTCGTTGATCATCACCGGCGAATTCGACTCCATTGTCCCGACATTGGGAAGTTCGACGTGGTAGATGTTGGCCCCGGGGCCACGTCCGACCGCGCCGGGCAGCGGTAGTGAATTCAGTCCGTGGAATGCGCATCCGGTCGCCGTCAACGCAACACAGCCGCCCACGGCGAGCACCCGCCGAACGCGGACCCGGGCGATCACGGTTGCGGCCCTTCGGCAGGCAGCAGCATTCCCGACACGGCCGGCGGCGGTGCTTGCATCGGTGTCGACGGCGGGGGCGGCATCGGCATCGCCAAACCCGGTATCCGCGGCGGCGGCTCGGCCCCCGGCCCGCCTACGGGATCACCCGGCAGGCCGGTGTAGGCCGACACCGCGGGAGGGATCTCCGGTGCTGTGGGCTTCGGTCCCGCGCCGCCGGGAGCCAGCCGCGGTTCGGTGTAGAGGATCTTCGAGGGGTCCACCGACTTCTGAATGAAGATGTTGATGGGGATGGGCAAACTGTTGAAGTTGAGCAGCCGCAACCCGGGACCGAGAAACAGCGAGCACAGCTTGCCCGATTCGGTAGAGGTGACGTTCTCGATGGAGCCGATTTGTGAGCAGCCCGGAATCGGCAACGGCAGCAACAAACCCGAAAACGTGGGATTCGCGAAGTTCATGATCCCGAACCCGCCCACGATGGTTCCGGTGTCGGCGTTGTAGTCGTTGAAGAAGTTGCCCAGCGCGTTCGGCGCACCGTGCAGAATGTTCTCCAAAGCCATGTGCTGATCCACCAAGGTCTGCGTGACGTTGGCCAACCGGGCGACCTGCTCGCTGGTCTGGTTGCGGGAGCCGGCGATGAACCGCTGCACCTCGCCGACCGCCGTCGACAGGTCGGTCAGGGCCGCGTCCAGTTCGGACTTGCTGTCGTTGACGACGCTGGTCAGCGTGGCCAGGCGGTCGTTGAATCGCATGATCTGGGTGTTGCTGTCGCGCAGCGCGGTGACGAAGGTCTGCAGATTTTTGATGATGTCGACGATGTTGCCGCTGCCGTTGGCGAGTATCCGGCCCACTCCGGATAGTTGGGCCAGCGCCTGCCGCAGCTTGTCGCCGTTGCCCTCGAGTGCGTTGGCGGCGCTGTCGATGAAACGGCCCACCGAAGTGCCTGATACGCCGCTGCGGGGTCCCAGATCCGTTGCCAGCCGCATCAACTGGATTTTGACTTCGTCCCACTCGACGGGTACCGCGGTGCGGTTGACGGGTATCACTGCGCCGTCCGGCATGACCGGACCACTGTTCCGGTAGGCGGGGGTGAGTTGCACATACCGGGCGGCCACCAGGTTCGAGGCGACGATGACCGCTTTGGCGTCCGCCGGAACGGGTACGCCGTGGTCGATCTCGAGGGTCATCCTGGTCTGTGATCCCTGCGGATCTATGGACTTGATGGTGCCGACTTTGACACCCGACACCCGCACCTCGTCACTGGGGTAGATCGCCGTGGCGGTGACGAAATATGCCGTGATGGTCTTCGGACCGAAAAACGTGTTGCGGATGACCATGCCCGCACCGGCAACGATGAGGACCACCAGGACGACCGCAGTCACGACCATCAGCCGCCGGCGCGGGACGCGCGACATCTTCGACATCACTGCGATCCCCCGATCCTGCCGCCGAGGGTGCAGCCTGGGCACTCCGGAATGCTGTTGTACGGCCAGGGGAACAGCGACCGCGGAACCTGCGACGGGAAGCCGGGACCGCGATTGGTGTCGAAGTTGCGGAATCCCCAGAGGTAGTCAAGGAACGGTTGGAACAGTGGTGGCTGAAGGAGGTTCGGGACGAACGCCGAGTAGGCGTACATGCTGGAGATAGCCTCACCCACGGTGATCTGGAATTTGGCGAGACCCGGGAGCGCTTTGCTGATGTTGTCGCGGTTTTTTTCCAGCATGGCGGTCACCGAATTCAGCCTCTCCAGCGTCGGTGCCAATTTGCTCTCGTTTTCGTGTACCAACGCCGTGAGCTGTTTCGCCACCGCCGACGTGTTGGCCAGCAGGTCGACGATCTCCTGTCGGCGCGCCACCAATACTTGAAGCAGGTCGTCGGCATTGAGTATGAGCTTGTTGACCTGTTGGCTGCGTTCGGACAGGACCCCGGTGACGTCGCTGGCACTCTTGAACAGCTCACTGAGGTTCTTGTTGCGGCCGTTGAGGGTCCGCGATAACCGGGTGAGCGAGTCGAAGGCGGGTCCTAATTTGGGTGCAATCTGGTCGAGCGTCGCGGCCAGCGTGTCCAAAGACTGGTTCAGCGTTGCGGTACTGGTCTCGCTAGTGTTCGTGGTCAATTCGCTGACCGCTTCGGTCAACGAGTAAGGCGAGGAGGTGCGCGAAGCGGGGATGACAGCATTCGGATTCATCGTGCCGCCGCCGGCGGACTCCAACGCCAGCATCCGCGCGCCCAGCAGCGTGTCGGTGCGGATGTGCGCGGTGGTCTCCGACCCGAGCAGGATGTTGCCCTTTATCGCGAAGGTCACCAGGGCGTCGCCGTTGCGCAACGACACATCCGACACTGTGCCGACCTTGAGCCCGGACACCGTCACAGGGTTGCCCGCCGCGAGGCCGCCGGCCTCTGAGAACAACGCCTTATAGCGGACCGCCGTCGCCCACGAGGTCAACCGGTCCGGCGACAGGCCCACGAGGATGACCAGCACGATCAGGATCGCGCCGATGAATCCGGCCTTGATGAGCTCAGCTCCGCGATACTTGAGCATCAGGGTTCCGTGCACCTTCCAGCGTCTGACCTGAAGATCGGGGAAATCACCGTCTTGCCCTGCAGATCCGTGCCACGGAGTTCTAACTGGCAGAGGTAGTACGGGATGGTGGCGCCGGCTACTCCGAGTCGGACCAGTTTGCGATAGTTCTTCGGCGCCTTGGCGATTGCGGTGTCGAGGCGGTCCTTGTCGTCGTCGAGTATCGGCGCCAGCCGACTCAACTGGTCTATCGTGCCGGACAGCGATGGTCGCGCACTGCTCAGCAGATCGGCCAAGGAGGCGGTTCCGTTGTCCAAGGCGTCGATGGCGGCGCCGAGGGTCTCACGGTCATTCGACAGCCCGCTGACAAGCCGCTCCAGGCGATCGATTGCGCCGGAGAACTTGGTGCCGTCCCGGGAAATCGTGGCGACCACGGTGTTCAGGTTGTCGATCAGTTGCTGCACGGTGTCGTCGTTGTCGGCCAATGCGTTCGAGAACGATGTCGTCTTGGCGAACAGCGAGTCGAGGGTTCCGCCCTGACCCTGGAAGACCTGCAGCAACGCCGAAGTCAGCGTGTTGACGTCCTGCGCATTCAGACCCTGGATGACGGGCCTCAATCCGCCGAGCAGCAGGTCGAGGTCCAGAGCCGGCGCGGTGCGGTCGACCGGAATCTGTGCATCGGCCGCCAGACGTTTGGGCGCGCCTGGGCCGTCGATGAGCTCCAGGTAGCGATCGCCGACCAGATTGAGGTAGCGGACCGCCACCCTGGTGCCTTCGGTGAGGACGATGTCGCGGTCCGCGTCGAATTTCACCACGACTTTCTTGTCCGAGCGCAGCGAGATGTCGCTGACGGTGCCGACCCGGATCCCGGCGACCCGCACCGTCTGACCCACTTTGAGACGCGACACGTCGTTGAACACCGCCGAATAGCTGGTGGTCGAGCCGGTCTGGTACTGGCCGAAGATGAAGAACAGGAACGCGGTCAACACCGCCATCACGACCCCGAAGATCGCGAACTTGATCAATGTGGCGCGCGTTCTCATCCGGGCTGTCCGATCTGAATGGAGTTGCGCGGCGGTCCCACGATCGGCCCGTACAACAGCTGTTTGAGGAGATCGGAGTTGATCAGCAGCTGCTGGTTTCCGTACACCACCGGGTTGGCACCGATATCTGTAATCAGTTGTGGCGGTGGGCTATTGAACGGCAGCTGCGGTAGGCCCAGGCACCGCGGACCGCCGGTCGCCGCGACCTTGGGCAAGTTCACCGGGTATCGATAACGCTCGGCTCCCCAGGTGAGGCTGGCCGTGATGTTGATGCTCGGCTCCGACAACGGCGGACCGTGTGCAATCCGGATGAGCCCGCCGAGGCCGCAGGTGAGCGCCTCGTGGTACTCGTTGGTCAGATCGGTCGTCGGCACCAACAGGTGCATCACATTCGTCAGCGGCTGACGGTTCGTCGACAAGACTTCGTTGCCGATGTCGGCAAGGCCGATCGCGCTGATCAGTAATGCATCCAGGTTGTGCTGCTCCTCGACGATCGACTGACTGATCCGGTTCGTGTTGGCCACGGTTCTCACCAGCTCTGGCGCCGCATCGGCGTAGGCGTTGGACACCACCGGCAGCACCGCGAGGTCATGATTCAACGCGGGAAGGCTCGGCTCGAGCTTGGCCAGAAACGAATCCAGGTCCACCAACGATTGGCCGAGTTGTGCGCCCCGCCCACTGAATGCTTTGGCCAGCGCGCCCAGGGACTCGTTGAGCTTTGCCGGGTCGATCTGGTCCAGCACCGAAACCAGTTGCTGGAATACGGTGTTGATCTCGACCATGACGTGCTGGCCCGTCAGCCTCTGGCCGGCATGTAGCCGCTGGGCCGAAGGCTCGGCGGGTTCTATCAGTTGGACGGACTTGGCGCCGAACACCGTCGACGAGGCGATGTCGACGAGCACGTTGGCGGGAATGTATTTCAACGATGACGGGAACATCGCCAAGTGGAGCGCGGCCTTGCCGTCTGGCAGCGCCTCTATCGAGTCGACTTTGCCTACCGGTACGCCACGCAAAGTGACCCGCGCGTCCGGGTTCATCACCAGGCCGGCGCGTTGCGACACCACTGTCACGGGTACCGATTCGGTGAGTCCCCCCTGGAACAGCGTTACAGCGAAGGTGATTATCCCGAGAATCAACAAGATGGTGGCAACGCCGAGTAACGGGCGGACATAGTTGCGCGGCTTCGGCCGGCCTGAACTGTGCGACCTGCCGCGCGCGCTCGGCGCGCCGCGACCCGACGGCGTCTTTGTGGTCACTCCTTCACCTCCCCACCATTCGCTATCCAGACAGATTGAAGTTGCCGTTGGAGCCGTAGACCGACAGTGAAACCAGCAGCGTCACCGATACCACGACGATCAGCGAGGTGCGGACCGCGTTGCCGGTTGCGGTACCCACACCGGATGGTCCGCCCGATGCGAAAAACCCGTAGTAGGTGTGGATCAACAGGATGGTCAGCGCCATCAGGGTGGCCTGTAAGAACGACCACAACAAGTCGTACGGGTTCAGGAAAGTGTCGAAGTAATGGCTGTACAAGCCCGCTGACTGGCCGAGCAGAAACACGGTGGTGAACTGGCTGGCGACAAATGACAGCGCCACCGCAATGGCATACAGCGGCGTGATCGCCATCATGCCGGCCAGGATTCTGGTGCTCACCAGGTACGCGACGGGTCGGATGGCCATGGCTTCCAACGCATCGACCTCTTCGTTGATGCGCATGGCGCCCAGCTGGGCGGTCACCCCGGCGCCGAACGTTGCCGCCAGGCCGATTCCCGCGACCACCGGCGCAGCGATACGCACGTTGATGAATGCGGACAGAAAGCCGGTCAGCGCCTCGATGCCGATGTTGCCCAGCGAGCTGTACCCCTGGACGGCCAGCGTGCCACCGGTCGCCAGCGTCAGGAACCCGACGATCACGACAGTTCCGCCGATCATCGCCAGAGTTCCTGCGCCCATACTGATCTCGGCGATCAGACGGATCACTTCGCTTCGATAATGAGTGGCCGCAAAGGGAATGGCACCAAGCGCCTTGCCGTAGAACGCAGTGTGGTCGCCGAGACGCCCCATCAACGCAACCGGCTTGTCCAGTTGCTTTGACAGTCGCGGATATACGGCCCTCAGCGTCACCCTGGTGTGCCCCTACTTCCCTGACACCTTGATGCCTATGGCGGTGACGACGACGTTCACGACGAACAGGGACATGAACGCGTATACGACGGTTTCGTTGACGGCGTTGCCGACCGCCTTGGCGCCTCCGCCGCTTATCGACAACCCTCGATAACAAGCCACGGCACCCGCGATCAGGCCGAAAAGCGCTGCCTTGACGCAAGAAATGATGACTTCGGGTACCCCGGTCAACAGCGTGATGCCCGCGGCGAAAGCGCCGGGATTGACGTCTTGGACGAAGACCGAAAAGATGTAACCCCCGACGACGCCGATGATGACCACCAGACTGTTCAGCAGCAACGCGACCAGCCCTGAGGCCAGCATCCGTGGTGTCACCAACCGTTGCACCGGGTTGATGCCCAATACCTCCATCGCGTCTATTTCCTCGCGGATGGTCCGAGAACCCAGGTCCGCGCACATCGCCGTGGCGCCCGCGCCGGCAACGATCAGCACCGTGACCATCGGCCCCACTTGCGTGACGGCACCGAAAGCCGCACCGGCACCGGACAGGTCCGCGGCCCCCAATTCGCGCAACAGGATGTTCAGGATGAAGCTGACCAGGACGGTGAACGGAATAGCCACCAGCAACGTCGGAAGCAGCGATACGCGGGCCACGAACCAAGACTGTTCGATGAACTCGCGGCCCTGGAAGGGCCGACGGAACAGAAACCTGACCGCGTCGCGTGTCATCGCGAACAACGCTCCGACCGCCTGCATCGGCCCAGCCAGACTGCTGGGCAACGACACGCCAGGCGACCACCGATCGGTGCCCCCACTCGCCATCGGCGTCACCCCCCGTCGGCTTCGTGAGTCCTAGACATCTCGCAACCCCTGAGCGAAATGCTTGGCGAATTGCGGTATCTCAGCTTCCAGCTGGCATTCCTACTCACGCCAGTCCTCCGTTCTGTCGCGTGAGTTGGCGCTTCCGGCCACGTTGGCCTCCCGGGCCTCAATGTCTCGGAGCGTTTGGCGATTATGACTCATATCACGCCCGGTGGGAATGGAAAACGAAGAACCGTTATTTGAGAACGTTGGTCTCGAAACCAGGTGCAAGTCAGGCAAGAAATCGGCAGAGGGACTGAGCATCTCGGGCATCGCGACTTGCATCTACTTCTCAGGTAACCGCACCAGCGGTCTTGAGTTCGATGATCCGATCCCAGTCGAGTCCGAGTTCCAACAAGATCTCATCGGTCTGCTCGGCAAATCCAGGTGCCGGACCGGTCTGCGGTGCGGTGACGTCGAACTGCACCGGGTTGGCCACGAGCTCGAGTTCGCCTGCGCGCACGATGTATTCGTTCGCCCGGATCTGCGCATCTTCGGCGGCTTGCAGTGTGTCCTGCACCGGCGCCCAGGGACCCGCGAGCGTCGCGAAGCGTTCGCTCCACTCGGCAAGGGTGCGTGTTGCAATGACTTTGGTCAAGATCTCGACGGCTTCTGCTGTATTCGCAGCAATCTTTTCAGCATCAGCAAATCGCGGGTCGTCTGCCAGTTCCGGGCGGTCGATGTGCTGGCACACGTCGGCCCAGAACTTGCCGGGCTGCATCATCACCAGGGAGATATAGCGGTTGTCGGCGGTCGGATACACCCCCACCAGAGGATTGACCGGCGAGCCGTGGATGCCGGGCGGCGGCGACATCATCAGTTGCCCTAGATGATTCGTCAACGCCACGGTGTGCCCCAGCGACCACAGCCCACTGCCCAGCAGCGATACATCGACGACGGACGGTTCGCCGGTGCGCTCGCGTTTCAGCAGTGCCGCGGCGATGCCACCGGCGAGGTTGGTGCCCGAGATGGTGTCGCCGTAGGCGGGCCCGGGCGGATTGATCATGCCGTCGTAGCCCATCGGGGTGATCGTCGCGGCGGTCCCGGCCCGGCACCAGAAAGCGGTCATGTCATAGCCGCCCTTGACGGCCTCCGCGCCGCGCGGGCCGAGCGCACTACCGCGGGCATAGACGATGGTCGGGTTGACCGCGCGAATGTCCTCCACGTCGATGCCGAACTTCTGCCGGTGCTCGGGCAGGAAGCTGGTCAGAAACACGTCGGAGCGGCGGGCGAGCTCATAGAGCACTTCCCTGCCTTCGGGCACCGACATATCCAGCCCGATGCTGCGCTTACCGCGATTCGCGTGCTCGATGTTGGGGTTGGGGTCGCCCTCGACCCGCAGCATTCCGGTCTGGCGCAGGCCGCGCTGCGGATCCCCGGTGATCGCGTGCTCGACTTTGACCACTTCGGCGCCCCACTCGGCGAGCACCGCGCCGGCCGATGGCACGAAGCCGTACATGGCTACTTCGAGCACCCGCATGCCTTCGAGCGGTCTCATGCCGCCGCTGCTTCCAGGGAAGGCATCGCGGGACCGAAGCCGGGGTCTGCAGCCAGAAACGCCGACCCGCCCGCAAGGAGTAGACCGCCGGTCAACCTCCCCGCCCTGGTGCCCTTCGCCGTGGACCGCGCTGACATGGTGAGCCCCTCGGGTGTCGACCTCGCCGCTTCCGACGTGGTGCCGGTCACGATAATTTCATTCTCATCCCCGGCGAATCTTACATTCGGTGTGCCAGAACTCAAGAAAGAATCGAGACGCGATTGACCTGCAGAACAGCTGAGCGGTCGCCCAAAGGTACTCTCGACACCTGTCTAGTCGCTGGTTGGCTAGGGTATTCCGATCCACTTGCAGGCGCCGTTGACCCGAGAGTACGATTCTCATAATTGCAAGGGAGATTCTTTGTGACTGAGACGGCAGCGCGCCAAGGGCTTCTGAAGTTGCTGCGCGAGGATGCCCGGTGAAGACCGCGGTGGTGACGGGCGGCGGGTCCGGTATCGGATTGGCCGTCGTCAAACGCCTGCGCGCCGACGGCCTGAACGTCGCGGCAATCGATCTCAAACCGTCCGAGGATGACTTGGGCTTTACCGCCGACGTCACCGACCGCTCGCAGGTGGACGAGGCGCTGTCGGCGATCCGCGACCGACTCGGCCCGGTGACGATCCTGGTCAACGCCGCCGGCCTGGACGGATTCAAGCGCTTTACCAATATCACCTTCGAGGATTGGCAGAAGGTGATCAACGTCAACCTCCATGGCGTGTTCCACACCATCCAGGCGGTATTGCCGGACATGGTGGAAGCCGGATGGGGACGCATCGTCAACATCTCGTCGTCGAGCACCCATTCGGGCACTCCCTATATGTCGCACTACGTGGCGGCGAAGTCCGCCGTCAACGGCCTCACCAAGTCATTGGCACTCGAGTACGGCCCGAGCGGCATCACAGTCAACGCGGTGCCACCGGGCTTCATCGACACGCCGATGCTGCGCAGCGCCGAGGCGAACGGGTTCCTGGGCGACATCGAGCAGAACATCGCCAGGACGCCAGTACGCCGTATCGGCAAGCCGGAAGACATCGCCTCGGCATGTGCCTTTCTGATCTCCGAGGAGGCCGGTTACATCACTGGCCAGATCCTGGGAGTCAACGGCGGTCGGAACACCTGAGCAAGGAGGAGAAGCGATGAAAGTTCGGGTCGATTCCGAACGCTGCCAGGGTCACACGTTGTGCTCGATGATCGCGCCGGACTCGTTTGAACTCAGCGACCTCGACGGCAGCGCGTCGGCAGTCAGCGAAGAGGTACCCGAGGATCAGCTGGACCAGGTACGAGAAGCCGCCCAGTCCTGCCCGGAGCAGGCCATCATCCTGACCGACTAAAGGCTAAGGGAGACAGCGCTTTGAGTGTGGATGACAATGTTGATGAGTTAGTTACCACCGACGGTGCCCGCAAGAAGAACCGATATCACTTCGATCGGCACTCGCCGGAATACCGGTCGCAATTCAAGTCGATCACCGAGGAAATGCACGCCAAGTGCCCCATGGCATGGACCGACACCTACGGCGGGCACTGGGTCGCCGCCGGCAGCAACGAGGTATTCGAACTCGCCCGCTGCCCGGCGGTCTCCAACGACCACGACATCCATGGCGAACGGCGTGGCTACAAGGGCATTTCTATTCCGACCGCCAGTCGCGTGAGCGCTGTCCGGGGCGGCATCCTGGAAATGGACGACCCCGAACA
Organism: Mycobacterium sp. NGS67; assembly: GCF_059812185.1. Lineage (NCBI taxonomy): Bacteria > Bacillati > Actinomycetota > Actinomycetes > Mycobacteriales > Mycobacteriaceae > Mycobacterium > Mycobacterium sp. NGS67. The sequence continues at coordinate 200,146 of NZ_JCALCF010000008.1, read as the reverse complement.
CCGCACTTACCGGACCGTATTGAACCCATATCTGTCCCCGGCAGCGGTCAAGCGCTGGGTACCCTTCGTCGACGACGTCACCCGCGCCTGCCTGGATGAGAAGATCGAGTCCGGCCACATCGATTTCGTCGACGATCTGGCCAACATCGTGCCCGCGGTCCTGACACTGGCGATGCTGGGAATCCCGCTCGAGAAGTGGAAGATGTACAGCGAGCCGGTGCACGCCGCCGTCTACACCCCGGAGCACTCCCCCGACATCGAACGCGTCACCGCGATGCATCGGGAGATGGGGCTCGACATGGTCAACAACATGCTCGAGATCCGCGAGAATCCGCGCCCCGGCATCGTCAACGGACTGCTGCAGATGCGGATCGACGACGAGCCGGCACCGGATCTGGAGATCCTCGGCAACCTGGGCCTGGTTATCGGCGGCGGCTTCGACACCACGACGGCGTTGACCGCCCACTCGCTGGAATGGCTTTCGGAGCACCCTGACGAGCGAAAACGCCTGCACGACAACCTCGATACTCTGCTCGACCCAGCGACCGAGGAGTTCCTGCGCTTTTTCACCCCCGCCCCCGGCGACGGCCGGACATTTTCCGACGATGTCGAAGTCAACGGGCACGAGTTCAAAGAAGGCGAGCGACTGTGGATCTCGTGGGCCATGGCCAATCGCGACCCGTCGGTCTTCGCCGAACCGGACACGGTCGTACTGGACCGTAAAGGCAACCGACACTTCAGCTTCGGTATCGGGGTGCACCGCTGCGTCGGATCCAACGTGGCGCGTACCGTCTTCAAGTCGATGCTGACCGCGGTCTTACACCGGATGCCGGACTACCGCTGTGATCCCGACGGGGCAGTCCACTACGAAAGCATCGGGGTCATCCAAGGCATGCGCCACCTGCCGGCCACCTTCACCCCTGGCCGCAAGGTCGGCGCCGGCCTGGAGGAGACACTGGATAAGCTGCAACGTATTTGCGAAGAGCAGGAATTGGCCCGCCCGGTCACCGAGCGCAAAGAAGCCGCGGTCATCGTTTGAGCTGCCTCACCCTCCGACATCTCGCTGTCCACCTGGAAGCGGGTCCGTTGACGAGCGCGATTTTTCGGAGTAGGCGTGGGCAGCGTGACCGCGCTCTATATTCAGTCCGAGCGCGTGCACTACGGATCGGAGACGCATCGGTGAAGACTTTCGCAGTAACCCACGCGCTTGCCCTGCTGATCGCCATGGCCGCAGTGACTCTTACGCCGACCGCTCACGCGGACATGCTGGTCGGCACCTACATGGCGAACACGGACCGGGATCGCGGCCACAACTGGCTTTGGGCGGTCCGGCCGTGCATCAGTCGCGCACCGGGATGCCTGACCATCGGCGGAATACCACAACCCAACGGGCAAGCGGCGTGGTACCAGGCAGATGCTCACCTGTCCAACGGCCGCTACACCATGGCGGTCGATGTGCCGGATGGTGTGCGCTGCGTGGTCCAGTTCCTTCCGTCGCATGATGTCTATTCGTGGGATGAAGCTACCTTGAGCGGTGAGCTGGTCACCACCTACGACACCGGCTGCGGGGGCAGCCCGGGGGGCACAGACACTTATCCGTTCACGCTGGTGCGATGGGGGTAGCCGCGAACGCCATACCCTGCGGGAACCGATTCCCGTGCTGAAGCCGGGTAGACGCACATGCCAGCCCGATCGCCTCTCGATGGGCGCTCTTTCGACCGCGAATGTGCAGAAATGCCAATAACAGTGATACCGGAGTTCAGTCGATGCCGAAGGTGAAGCTCGGGAAGCTCGAGGGTGAAGCGAAGCCACCCCCGGAAGATTCGGCCACATCGAAGGCCGATGCGATGGCGTTGCTCGAGGAAGCCGAGGCAGAGGCCGCCGAAGCCGAAGCGTTAGCCGCCGCCGCTCGTGCGCGTGCCCGCGCCGCCCGGCTACGGCGCGAAATGCTGGCGAGCGACGAGACGGCCGAAGCCGAAACCACCCAAGCCGAGGCCGGCACCGCCGAAGCCGAGGTCGAGACTACCGACGCCGAGGTCGAGACTACCGACGCCGAGTTGGAAGCCGAGGCCATCGAAGCCGACCGGGACGCGAAAGATGGAGAAGAGTCCGATCCGGAGGGCGACGAGGCGCTCGAAGCTGCGGAGCCGGCATCGCGGCGGGCTCGGCTGGCACGCCGGTTGCCTTCGCTGTCAACGGTTTTCAGAGTGATCGCGATCATCCTCAGCTGCGCATTCGTCGGCGCCAGCGGTTACATCCTTTGGTACGAACATGACGCCGCCACGCGACAGCAGCGGGCGGCGAACTTCGTCGCCGGAGCGAAGCAGGGCGTCGTCAACATGACCTCCTTGGACTTCAATCACGCCAAAGAAGACGTCCAGCGCTTGCTCGACAGCTCCACCGGCGAGTTCAAAGACGACTTTCAGCAGCGTGCAAAGGATTTCGTGTCGGTGGTCGAGCAGTCCAAAGTGGTCACCCAGGGCACCATAAACGCAACGGCCGTCGAATCCATGGAAGAGCATTCCGCATCGGTATTGGTCGCGGCGACATCGCGAATCACCAACGCCGCGGGCGCCAAGGACGAACCACGCGTGTGGCGGCTCCGGGTGACCGTGACCGAAGAAGGCGGACAGTTCAAAATGTCGAAGTTGGAGTTCGTCGCGTGACCAGTGAAGACCGCGAAAGTCGTCTGACCCCCGAAAGCACCGACACCGCAGAGGTTGTCGACGGCGATGCGGAGGCAACCGAAGATGAGGTCGCCGTCGAATCAAAAAAGCGCGAACAACGTGACCGGGCGCCGAGGCTGCGCAAGGTCAACGTCGTCACCGTGGCCGTGGTTTTGCTTCTGCTGACATCCGCCGGCGTGGCGACATGGTTGTATTTCGCGCGCTATCAGCCGAACCGACAGACCGACCGTAGCGTCGCCCAGACCGTCGTGACCGCGGCATCAGAGGGAACAGTTGCGCTGCTCTCCTACTCACCCGAGTCGCTGGACAAAGACTTTGCCAATGCCAAGTTGCACCTCTCCGGGGATTTCCTGTCTTACTACAACCAATTCACCGAGCAGATCGTGGCTCCGGCGGCGAAAGAAAAGTCGCTGAAAACTACCGCCCATGTGGTCCGGGCCGCCGTGTCGGAGTTGCACCCGGATTCAGCGGTGGTCCTGGTGTACGTCGACCAGAGCACCACGAGCAAGGACAGGCCCGATCCGTCGATGACGGCCAGCAGCGTGTTGGTGAGCTTGATCCGGGTCAATGGCAGCTGGCTGATCACCAAGTTCGACCCGGTCTAGCCTCGCGATCACCCGCGAGCAGACGCAAAAGCCCCCATTTCGTGCCGAAATGAGGGGCTTTTGCGTCTGCTCGCGGGAGGTGCCCCTGCTCGCGGGAGGTGCCCCTGCTCGCGGGAGCTCCTAACCTCTTGGGAGGCCGAGCACCCGCTGGGCGATTATGTTGCGCTGAATCTCCGAGGTGCCCCCGGCGATGGTGCCGGAGAAGCTGCGCGCGTAGCGCTCGAACCAACTCGCGAAATAGTGGTCGAGGTTCATCGGCGCGTACGGCCCGGTCAACCCAGGATGAACGAGCCCGTCGCCGCCCGCGGCCGCCAACGCATACTCGGAGATCCGCAATTCGGCTTCGGAGCCAAGGAGTTTCAGCACCGAGATCGCCGACGTGTCGTCCTCACCGCGCGACGCGCGGGCCAGCGCGACCGAGCCCAGCAACCGCAGCGCCTGCTTGTCCATGATCGTGGACGCGTACTGGTCGCGGTCCAGTGCCGACGTGGGCCGGAAGTCGGTGAGCATGTTGTCCATCCGGTCGGCGAAACCCAGCCACATCATCGTGCGTTCGTGCCCGAGCGAACCGTTGGCCACCCGCCAGCCCTGGTTGAGCTCCCCGACCAGGTTTTCCGCGGGCACGTGCGCGTCGGTGAAGAACACCTCGTTGAAGTCCAGGTCGTCGGCGGCGCAGACCGACGGGAAAGGCCGGCACACCACGCCCTCGGTGTCGGTGGGGATCACCAAGGCGCTGATGCCCTTGTGTTTTGGCGCGTCGGGGTCGGTGCGGACGAATGTCAGCAGGACGTCGGCGTCGTGCGCGCCGGACGTCCACACCTTTTGCCCGTTGACCACGAAGTGGTCACCGTCGCGCACCGCGCGGGTGCGCAGCGATGCCAGGTCCGAACCCGCGCTCGGCTCGCTCATGCCCAGTGACGCGGTGATCTCCGCGCGCAGGATCGGCACCGCCCAGCGCTGCTTCTGTTCCTCGTTGCCGAACGAAATCAGCGATGCCGCAACGATATTCACGCCCTGGGGGTTCAGACTGTGGTAGATGCGGCGCCGGCACAACTCCTCGAGGTACACGTACTGCTGCAGCACGCTCGCATTGCGTCCACCGAACTCCGGAGGTTGGGTGGGCAGCAGCCAACCGTTGTCGAACAGCAGCCGTTGCCACCGCCGCGCCCAGCCCGGCATGTGTGACACCGAGCGCGGCCGCTCCACGGTTTCGCTTGCGTCCGGCAGGTTTTCGTCCAGGAACGCCGAGAACTCCGCGCGGAACTGCTCGACGTCGGAATCAAAAGTCAGCTGCACGGTACTCCTCGGCGATCTGGGCCCGATGCTCCGCCGCGCCACCGAGCATCAGTTCTCCCGCCTTGGCCCGCTTGAGCGCGAACTGCACGTCGTTCTCCCAGGTGAAACCCATTGCGCCGTGCAGTTGTAAGCCGTGCCGGAACACCAGCGACTGGCACTCACCGGCCGACGCCTTGGCCATCGCTGCGGCCAACCGCCGCCGCGGGTCGTCGGCGGAGATGGTCAGCGCGGCGAAGTAGGACAGTGCCCGGGCCCGCTGCACCGCGACGTGCATGTCGGCCGCCTTGTGCTGCACGGCCTGGAACGAGCCGATGGGAACTCCGAACTGATGGCGGCTGCGGACATGCTCGAGCACCATGTCCAGGATGCGTTGGCAGGCACCGACCATCGTGATGGCCATTCCGGTCAGCGCGACGTGACGCGCGCGCTCGGCGTCGACGGCCAGACGGTCGCTGTCGGGGACCTGGACCTCGTGGAAGGACAGGTCCGCCACATGCAGGACGGGATCGAACACCGACTCGCGCCGCGCCACAAGCTGATTGGCATCGGTGAGGAACACCCCTGCCTCGGTCACCACCGCAACCCGGTCGACCCGGTCGCCGTCCAGCACGTGCCGTGCGGTGCCGTCCAGCACCCAGCCGTCGGCATCGCGGCGCACGGAAACCCCGCTGTACACCGCCGTTCCGGATTCATTCGGGTCGAAGCGGTCCCCCGCCAGCGGCGCGAACTGACTCATGGTCGCCAGGAACGGGGTCGGGTCGGTGGCGTGGCCGAGCTCTTCGACCACGATGGCCAGCTCGACCGCGCTGTCCTGCTCGTTCAGCTCGGTCCAGCCGAGTTCCCGGTACAGCTTCCACAACGGTCCCCAGATGGGCTCGGTGTCGGCATCCTCTTCCGCCACGCTGCGCACCAGCGACGGCGGACATTGCTTGGTGACGACATCGCGCACCGTGTCCTGCCACAGCCGCTGATCAGCATCGAACTCCAAGAGCATCGCGGGGCGCCTCCCGTCCGGATTGTCTCGCGAGAATAACATTCTCTTTGAGGGAAGTAGTAATCTCAAAACCGGTTACGACTTACGCGAGGGGGCCAGATGCTGGACACCGCCGCCGTGCTGGTGCAGATCGAGGCGATAAAGCAGCTCAAGGCCCGCTACTGCCGCTATCTGGACACCAAACGCTGGGACGACTGGCGGCGGCTCTTCACCGACGACTTCGTCAGCGATACCTCCCCGTCGGGCGGAAAGCTGATTACCGGAGCCGACGAGTTCGTGTCCTACGTCCGCGGCATGTTGGGCGACAACCCCACCGTGCACCAGGTGCACGCACCGGAAATCGAGCTGACGACCGCGACGTCCGCGACCGGGATCTGGGCGTTGCAGGACGTGGTCCGGCTGCGCCCGGGCATCAACCTCGAGGGCTACGGGCACTATCACGAAACCTACGAGAAGACCGACGCCGGATGGCTGATCAAGTCCTCGACCCTGACCCGGTTGCGTGAGGACGTGTTCAATCCACTGTTCTCCGTGCGCATTTCACCGCGGCTACGCGACGCCGGAGCCGCACTGGCCCGGAGGTTCGAGAAATGAGTGAAACAGTCGTCGTCACCGGCGCTTTCGGGCAGGTCGGCAGGAGAACCTGCGAAATCCTGCTGCGCCGCGGCCGGACGGTGATCGCAATGGATCTGCCCGGCGACAACGCAACCGCCACCGCCGCCGCACTCACCGAGGCCGGACATCCGGGCACGCTGATCACCGAACACACCGATCTCACCGATGCCGCCGCCGTCGCCGCCGTAGTCGGCCGCCATCAACCCGACGCGATCGTGCACCTCGCGGCTCTGGTCGCACCGCCCTCGTACCGCAACCCCGGACTGGCCCGCAAGATCAACGTCGGCGGCACCCGGAATCTGGTGACCGCCGCGCAGGCACTGAACGAGCCGTCGCTGTTCGTATTCGCCTCCAGCGCAGCGGTTTACGGCTCCCGCAACCCGCACCGCCACCCCGAACGGATCACCGCCGACACCCCGATCAACCCGATCGACCAGTACGGCGAGGACAAAGTTCTGGCCGAGCAGGTCATCACCGAAAGCTCGCTGCCGCACGCGATCTTGCGCTTGGCAGCGATCGTCTCACCCGATGGCGCCGCCAGCTTCGACGGCGACTACCTGGTGCTGGTGCGCTCCACACCCGTCGACAACCGGATGCATGCGACCGACGCCCGAGACGTCGCGCTGGCCTTCGCCAATGCGGTCGACCGTCGGGATGCGGTCGACGGCAAGGTGCTGATTATCGCCGGTGACGAAACCTGTGTCCTCACGATGAGCCAGATGCAGGACGACTTGATGGCCGCCGTCGGCCTCGGCCGACTGGGCCCGTCGATCGGTTTCCCCGGCAATCCGGACGACGACCGCGGCTGGGGTTTCACCGGCTGGTTCGACACCACCGAATCCCAAGCGCTGCTTCAGTTTCAGGAACACGACTGGCCCGAGACCGTCGCCTATGTCGCCGAGTCGATGGGTCGTCGCCGCTTGCTGCTCAAGGCGCTGGGGCCGGTGATCCGGGTGGGATTGCGCGGGTACTTCAAGCTGCTCGACAGGAGGGAACGCCGCGGACCCTACGCCGACCCGTGGCAGATGATCGCCGCCAAGTACGGCCAAGGCGCGCTGGCCAATCCGTCATGAAACCGAAGAAACTGGTCATCGGAGCCAGTGGCTTTCTGGGCTCGCACGTCACCCGCCAACTCGTCGAAGCCGGCGAAGACGTGCGGGTCATGTTGCGGAAGACCAGTTCCACCAAAGGCATCGACGATCTGACCGTAGAGCGTTGCTACGGCGATGTTTTCGACGATGAGGCACTGCAGGCGGCCATGGAAGGATGCGACGTCGTCTATTACTGCGTCGTCGACGCGCGCATGTGGCTGCGCGACCCCGCGCCGTTGTTCCGCACCAACGTCGAGGGCCTGCGGCACGTGCTGGACGCGGCGTTGGCCGCGGATCTGCGCAAATTCGTATTCACCAGCAGTACCGGAACATTGGCGATCAACGACCACCGCGTGGTCACCGAAGCCGATCCGCACAACTGGGACGACGGCGGCGCCTACATCGAATCCCGGGTGGCCGCCGAGAACCTGGTCCTGGGATACGCCCGCGAACGCGGTCTGCCGGCCGTCGCGATGTGCATCTCCACCACCTACGGACCGCGCGACCACGCGCCGACGCCACACGGCGGAGCCATCGCCCGGGTGGCCACCGGCAAGTTGCCGTTCTACATGGGCTTCTCGCTGGAGGTGGTCGGCATCGAAGATGCCGCGCGGGCAATGCTTCTCGCGGCCGACAAGGGCCGAAATGGGGAGCGTTACATCATCTCCGACCGCTACATCAGCACCAAGGAATTGCACGCGATCGCCGCCCGCGCCGTCGGCCGGCGTCCACCGCGGATCCCGATCCCGATGCCGATGCTGCGTGTCATGTCACGCATCAACGACGTCGCCGCCCGGCTGCTGGACCGCGACCTCCCGTTCGCCTACGTCGGAACCCGCATGGCGGAGCTGATGTCTCCGCTGGACCACAGCAAGGCCGAGCGCGAATTGGGTTGGCAGCCCGAGCCGGTCGAGGACTCGATCGTCAAGGCCGCGCGATTCTTCGCGGCGCAATCAGCGCGTCACTCAATGGCGGACCCTGCCAGCTTCTCCTCGTAGCGTCGCGCCCATTCGGCCCGCGGCCGGATCGACACGTCGACGTCGGCGGCGCCGGCCCGCAGCGCGCCCACAGTGGCTTCGGCTTTGGGCTTGCGGGCGAATGGATCCCAGCCGAAGAAGCGGCAGGAGTTCTGCCAGGTGATCTTGTCGATGTCGACGTCGTCGGCACCGACGGCGTCGAGTTCGGCCAGTACCTGCTCCGGGGCGTCGGGCCAGAAGCAGTCCGAGTGCGGGTAGTCGCATTCCCAGGCGATGATGTCGATGCCGATCTCGTGGCGCAACTTCAACGACGTCTTGTCGGTGACGTAGCAGGCCAACGAGTGCTCGCGGAACACGTCGCTGGGCAGCTTGTCACCGAAGTCGCGACGCAGCCACTTCTGGTTGGTGTAGTGCCGATCACTGCGGTCCAGATAGAAAGGGATCCAACCGATTCCGCCTTCGGAGAAGGCGAACTTCAGGTCGGGATAGTTGCGCATCGCCGGTCCCCACAGCAGATCCTGGGCACACATTGCCGAGATCTGGGTGGCCAGGATGATCAGGTTGTCGATGGGGGCGTTGGGCGCCATGCTGATTGCTCCGAAGCCGGTGCCGATATGCAGGCACATCACCACGTTGTGTTCCGACAGCGTCCGGAAAACCGGACCCCAGTACTCCTCGTCGTGGTAGCTCGGCAGACCTTCCAGGTGCGGCAGTTCCGGCATCGTGACCGCGCGACAACCCTTGGCGGCCACTCGGCGGATCTCCGCGCACATCGCGTCGACGTTCCAGGTCGGCAGGATGGCGATGGGGATGAAGCGGTCCGGATAGGAACCGGCCCATTCGTCGATGTGCCAGTCGTTGTAGGCGGACACCATCACCAACGTGACCTCCTCGCGGTGCATGTTGAGATGGCGTGCGGAGAACCCGGTGAACGTCGGGAAGCACATCGACGCGAGGATTCCGTTGCGGTTCATGTCGCGCACCCGCTCGTGCACGTCGTACACGCCCGGGCGCATCTCGGCGAAGCCCGCCGGGTCGCGGCCCCACTCCTCGGCGGGCCAGGACACCACGGCGTTCAGTCCGCTGACGCCCTGCGGCCTGCCCTGGTACATCCATTGATCGACGCCCTTGTCGTCGGTCACCACGATCGGCGCCTCGGGCTTGTACTTGGCCGGGACGTGGCGCAGGAACATGTCGGGGGGTTCGACGACGTGGTCGTCGATGCTCACCAGAATCATGTCGTCGACATGCATGTAAACACTCTCCTCTATCAGGCCAGTAGTTGATCGGCCGGACCGTCCCAGTGGTCCAGGTCGACGGCCTCGGCGAGCGGGCGGCGCCGTACCGGCCCGTGTCTGCCTGCCGGCCAGCCGATCACGATGTGCCCGGCCAGCATCCAGTTGTCAGGTACCCCCACCGCGTCGCGCAGCAGTTGCTCCCCGCCGTAAGACGCCCAACTGGTCATGCAGGCGCCCAGACCCTGGGCGCGGGCGGCCAGCAGGAAGTTCTGCATGGCCGGGAAGATCGAACCGCCGAGCAGCAGCTCCGACGCCGTCGGGTAGTGGATCTGCGCGAACAGCACGGACGTGAATTCGCCTGCCCGGTCGTGCAATTCGTAGGTCGCGCGGTTGGTTCGGGCGCGGCGGCTGTGATCGTCGGGATTCGGCCGGCTCATGCCGTAGACGGGTTCGATCACCTGCAGCGCCTGTGCCGCCGCCTTGGCCACCACGGCACGCTGTTCGGGTGAACGCAACACGACAAACCGCCACCCCTGCGCGTTGGCACCCGATGGCGCCCACCTGGCCGCGTCGAGACACCGGGTCAGCGTGGCGTCGTCGACGGGCTGGTCGGTGAAACGCCGGATGGTGCGAGCGGTCGACATCACCTCCCAGATGTCATCGCTTGACTGCGTCACTGCGTCACGGCTTCCTCGGGTCCAGGAACAGATCCAGGATCGGGTCGGTTCCACCGCCGTACCGGCTCAGGTCGGACTTGCCCGCTTGGCGCAATACGTCGGCATCGATCAGGCACTCGCCAGTGCTGGACCGGGCGGGCCGGGTCACGATCTCGACCGCCGCATCCGCCATGATCGCCGGGTCGCGCGATCTGGCGAGTTCCGTCTCGGCGGTCGGGGAATTGGCGACGGCGGCGGTGGCGATGTAGGTCTCGGGCCACAGGCAGTTGAAAGCTATTCCGGCGTCGGCATATTCGGCTGCCCAGCCCAGCGACAACAGGGTCATGCCGTATTTGGACAGGGTGTAGGAGGGATGCGCCCCGAGCCAGTGCGGGCTCAGGTTCAACGGCGGCGCGATCGTCAGGACATGCGGATTCTGTGATCGTCGCAGGTGCGGGAGGCTGGCTTTGGTCAGCAAGAAGGTGCCACGGATATTGATGTCCTGCATCAGGTCGAACTTCTTGGCCGACAGCGATTCGGTGCCTTCGGTGGCGATGGCGCTGGCGTTGTTGACGCAGATGTCGATGCCGCCGAACTCCCCGACCGCGTTGTCGACGGCGCGCTGGACATCCTCTTCGTTGCGGACGTCCCCCACCACCGCGAGCGCCCGGCCGCCGGCTTCCTCTATCTCGCGCGCCGCGGTGTATACGGTGCCCGGCAGTTTGGGATGCGGTTCGGCGGTCTTGGCGAGCAGCGCCACGTTGGCCCCGAGCCGGCCGAGCCCGAGGCCGATGGCCAGTCCGATGCCACGGCTTGCACCCGAAATGATCGCCGTGTGACCGGTCAGCGGCCCGCTGGATTCGCCGCTCATTGCTTCCGCCCCCTCCTTGGCACGTGCCTCAGTTGTGTCCCACGAGTCGGACCAGGTCGCTACAGCGTGACAGTTTAGGGAAAATCTGTAAAGTCAGGGTCCGGCCACCCCAACCTGAGCCAAGAACGGACAGCTATGAAAAACCCGCTACGGCAAGCACTCTCCGCCGCCGGGTTGGCCGCGCACCTAGGTCGCGGCGTCGGCCGCGTCGCTACGGACGCCCTGGTCGGTCGTCGCGCCGGACTGCCGCGCGACGTCGATCAGCTCGAACCTGCTGTCCTCTCCGACGTGATGGGTGCCCATGTCGACACGGTCACCGTCCTGGGCAACCACGCGGGGACGTCGTCGCGGGCGCGGCTGGCGCTGACCGGTGACGGGGTGCCGGAGTCGGTGTTCGTGAAGCTGACGGCGCAAACTGTCGCCACCCGGTTGATGGGTGAACTGGGCCGACTCGGCCACACCGAGGTGCGTTTCTACAGTCAGCTCGCCCCGCAGCTCACCGGAGTCCCGACGGCATACGGGACCGCCTTCGACCGGTGGACCGGCCGTTATCTGCTGGTCCTGGAGGACCTGCCCGCCGACGAGTGCGAGTTTCCTGACACCCTGCATCCGCTGTCGGTCGACCAGGCCGGGCTGATCGTCGAACTGCTGGCCGAGCTGCATGCGACGTTCTGGGAGCGGCTACCCGGCAACGGTCGCGGACCGTTGGGCTGGCTGTACACGCCCTCTGGCGACGTCACGTCCCTGCTGACCGGCTCGCTGATGAGCACCTCGATCAAGCGGCTCACCGAACGCACCGACATTGCCGTGGAGAACGGACGTTTCATCGCCGAGAACTACCCTGCCGTCGCCGCGATCCTCGACAGGCCGCCACACACCGTCATGCACGGCGACGCACACCCGGGCAATGTGTACTTCCGCGACGGCAAAGCCGGGCTGCTCGACTGGCAGGCGGTGCGCCGGGGCCACCCGTCGCGCGAGCTCGCTTACACGCTGGTGACCAGCCTGACGCCGCAGGACCGCATCGCCGCGCAACGCGACCTGCTCGATCACTACCGGCGTGCACTGGCCGCGGCCGGCGGACCCGATATGGACCGCGACGAGCTGTGGCTGCGTTTCCGCCAGGGTGCGCTGTACGCATACGTGGCCGCGCTGATCACCGCCGGGATGGGCGGGATGCAGGTCGAGGACATCGCACTGGAGGGCCTGCGGCGCAGCGTGGCCGCATTGGACGACCTCGAAACCGTTGCACTGCTCAAAGTTTCGCTGTAAGCGGCGACCGCCCGCTGCCACGTTGACCCCTCGAAGACCCTCGAAACCTGGGCCGGGCCCGGTTATGATAGGCACCAGTTGTTTCGTGCAGGTAAACATGCGCTCACACGGCCCGTCATCGCAAGAGAAGGAGTAACAAATGACGGCTCGACAACGGGGTCGCGTCGCTCTGGTACTCGCCAGCCTGGTAGCGGCCGCCGCGCTCGCGGTCACGCTCATTCATCCCGCCCGCGCCCACGTGCACCACGTCGCGCCGCCGGACAACCTTCCGCCATTGCTCACCCATTACGGCGCCATCGCCTACTCCCCGGACGGTGCCTCCGGCAAAGCGCGACGTCATCTCAGCAAGTTGGGCGCGGAGCAGGCGGCGCTGGAACGCTGCGGCTCCGCCGCGTGCACGGTGGTGAGCACCTTCACCCGCTGCGGCGCCGTTGCCCATGACGGGACGATCTATCACGGCGGGATCGGTCTGACGCGCCAAGCCGCCGAGCACCATGCCATCAGTAGCCTCGGCCGCGGATGGCCGGTCGACTGGGCATGCAACTGACCGCGTCCGCCCGGCACCGCTGAATTCCGCTTCCCGACAAGCGGATCGGGCACCCGCCACGCCGGCCCTACACTCCTGACTGTCCGCACTAGTCGCAAAGGAGTCCGGCATTGGACAGCGAGACATACCAGCGGGGACGGCAGATCCGCTCGGAAGTCCTGGGGAAGGCCTATGTCGACAAGGCACTGGCCGAAGCAGACGACTTCACCGGGCCGCTGCAGGATCTCGTCACCGAATACTGCTGGGGCGCGGTGTGGGGACGCGACGGACTGAGCCGCAAGACCCGCAGCATGCTGAACCTGGCCATGACCTCGGTGCTGAACCGGCCGCACGAGCTGCGCACCCACATCAGGGCCGCCTTGACCAACGGAGTCACGCGCGAGGAGATCCGCGAGATCTTCCTGCAGGTCGCCATCTACGCCGGAGTTCCGGCGGCGGTCGACAGCTTCCGCGCTGCCGGGGAGATCTTCGACGAGCTCGGCGAGAGCTGAAACCGTGGACATCGGCTTTATCGGGTTGGGCCAGATGGGATTTCCGATGGCGCGTCGGCTCGCCGAAGCGGGTCACCAGATAGTCGCCTTCGACACCAGCGCCATCGCTCTCGAGCGGGTCGCGGCCCTCGGCGCCCAGACGGCCTCCTGCGCGCGGGACGTCGCCGACAGAGCGGAGACTGTGCTGGCCAGTCTGCCGACGCCGGCCGCATCGCTCGCCGTGGCCACCGGCCCGGCCGGGGTCATCGAGGGCTCGCGAGTCAGACACTATGTCGACCTGTCCACCACCGGCAGCCACACCGCGCTGCGGATCCACGAGCTTCTTGCCCGTCGCGACATCGTCGTCATCGACAGCCCGGTCAGCGGTGGCGTCGGCGGCGCCGAGCGCGGCACGCTGGCGCTGATGGTGTCGGGCCCACGGGAAGCCTTCGACGCCGTCGCCGGCGTGCTCGAGACGCTCGGCCGTTCCTTCTACATCGGCGCCAAACCCGGCGCCGGGCAGACCATGAAGCTGGCGAACAACATCCTGGCGGCCAATGTGCTGGTCGCCACGGCAGAAGTGGTGGTGATGGGGGTCAAGGCGGGCCTGGACCCGGCGGTGATGATCGAGGTGCTCAACGCCGGTTCGGGCGGCACCAGCGCCAGCCGGGACAAGTTCCCCCGGGCGATCCTGCCGCGCACCTTCGATTACGGGTTCGCCACCGGGCTGATGGTCAAGGACGTCCGGCTCTACCTGGAGGAAGCACGCGCGCTGGGGGTGCCGACCGACCTGGCCGACGCCGTCGGACAGCTGTGGGAGGCCGCCGCCCGCCACCAGGGATTCGACTCCGACTTCACCGCGGTCATCAAGCCGTTCGAACAAGCGGCAGGCATCACCGTCGAGGCGGCGGAGCCCCCGCAATAAGTTACATCCGACGCCGAGAATGTTATTATCCGCTGAGAAGAACTACACTTGCAGGCGAGCCATAAAATGTGCTGCTACCTGGACAGATGAGTAACCGAAATGCTTACCGGAAATCCGTTGAGGGATGGCGAGGCCGAATGTTAGGTTGTCTATCATATGACCTGGCCGAGCCTGGTCCCGCCGGTGCCGGAGGGTGGCAATCGTGATCGAAGATGCTGACGGAGTCCGCACGCCGGTCATCGACGCCAGCGTGCACATCTTCTTTCCGTCCAACAAAGACCTGCGCAGCTTCCTGCGCGAGCCGTTCAAGAGCCGTGGTTTCCCCGACTACGAAAACGACTGGTACGGCGCGCCGGGCGGCGAGTACGCACCCAACACCAAAGGGCCGGAACGCGGCCGCAGCTATCCGGGTTCGGATCCCGAATTCGTTGCCCGCGAACTGTTTTCCAAGCGCGGGGTGGATGTGGCGATCCTGCACCCGATGGGTCGCGGGATCATGCCGGACCGGCATCTGGGCAGCGCGCTGCACGCGGCGCACAACGAGATGATGGTCTCGCGCTGGCTGGAGCACGACGAGTTCGGCGAACGGTTCCGGGGCACCATCCGGGTCAATCCCGACGACGTCGCCGGCGCGCTGCGCGAGATCGGGAAGTACCGGGACCACCCGCGGGTGGTTCAGCTCGGTCTTCCGCTGCAATCCCGCGAGGTCTACGGCAAGCCGCAGTTCTGGCCGTTGTTCGAAGCTGCCGTCGACGCCGGCCTGCCGATCGCGGTGCACATCGAGTCCGGGTCGGGCATCGGCTTCGCCCCGACGCCGTCCGGCAATACCCGCACCTACGAGCAATACGTCAGCTTCATGGCGCTGAACTACCTCTATCACCTGATGAACATGATCGCCGAGGGCGTATTCGAACGCTTCCCCGGCCTGAAATTCGTCTGGGCCGACGGCGCCGCCGACTTCGTGACGCCGTTCATGTGGCGGATGGACACGTTCGGCCGGCCGCACCTGGAACAGACGCCCTGGGCCCCGCGGATACCGAGTGACTACCTGCCCGGCCACGTCTATTTCGTGCAGGGTGCGCTGGACGGACCCGGCGACGTCGAGTTCGCCGGCGAATGGTTCGGCTTCACCGGCAAGGACGACATGGTGATGTTCGGCTCCAGCTATCCGCACTGGCAGTGCGGTGATATCCGCAAGCTGCCCAAGGCGCTTTCGGACGAACAGCGCGAGAAGGTGTGTTGGCGCAACGCGGCGCAGCTCTACGGCATAGACATCCCCGCCGGGGTGGGCGCACAGTAGAAAAGACGGGCCAGACCGAGGAGATTGAGATGACCGTGACGTCTTCCACGCATTCGCAGGAGCGGGTTCCGCCCGCCGAGCGCATAGCCGTCCGATGCGTCGACTCCGATGTCCACCCGGCGCCCAAGCGCGGCGAACTCCTCCCCTACATCCCGGAACCGTGGCGCAGCAAGTACTTTCTGACCCGCACCGTCGGTGAGCAGATTTACTACGACGCCCCGGATTACGCGCACAGCTATGCGATGCGGGTGGACTCGTTCCCGCCCAACGGCGAGTTCCCCTGCAGCGACCCGGACCTCGCTTTCCGCCAGCTGATCATGGAGGCCGGCTCGGACATCGCGATCCTGGAACCGGCGGCTTATCCGGCTCGCATCCACGAGGCGCAGCACGCCATGTCGGTGGCGCTGAACGACTGGCAGGCCAATCACTGGCTGGATAGCCACAACAACTGGCACCAGCGCTGGCGCGGGTCGATCTGCGCCGCGATTGAGGACCCGGAAGCAGCGGTGCGCGAGATCGAACGCTGGGCGGGGCACCCGTACATGGCGCAGATCCTGATCAAGGCCGAGCCGCGGCCGTCCTGGGGTCACCCCAAATACGACCCGATCTGGGCGGCCGCCACCAAACACGACATCACGGTGAGCTGCCACCTGTCCCGCAGCCACTACGAGGAGCTACCGACACCCCCGGTAGGTTTCCCCAGCTACAACCACGACTTCATGGTCACCTACTCGTTGTTGGCCGCCAACCAGGTGATGAGCCTGATCTTCGACGGCGTGTTCGACCGGTTCCCCACCCTGCGGATCGTTTTCGTCGAGCACGCGTTCACCTGGATCCTGCCGCTGATGTGGCGGATGGACGCCATCTACGAGGCACGCAAGTCGTGGGTCGACATCAAGCGCAAACCGTCCGAATACGTCAAGGACCACATCAAATTCACCACCCAGCCGCTCGATTACCCCGAAGACAAGACCGAGCTGACCCGTGCGCTGGAGTGGATGGAGTGCGAGAAGATCCTGCTGTTCTCCTCGGACTACCCGCACTGGACGTTCGACGACCCGCGCTGGCTGGTCAAGCACCTGCCCAAAGCGGCCCGCGACGCGGTGATGTACAAGAACGGCATCGCGACATACCACCTCCCCGAGACCGTGCCGGTGCTCGAGGGACAAGTTCGGGTGCTCTGAGTTGACAGCTGAAGACAACGGGGCGGTGCGAAGCCCCCAGCCCCGCCTCGCCCAGGGCCGCGAGCATGTGGTGGCAACCGTCGACGAAATCCCGCCCGGCACACACAAACTCGTGCCGATCGGACGTCACGGCGTCGGCGTCTACAACGTCAACGGCACCTTCTACGCGATCGCGAATTACTGTCCCCATCAAGGCGGCCCGCTGTGCTCGGGGCGGGCCCGCGGTCGCACCGTGGTCGACGAGTCGGCTCCCGGCGACGCCGTGATGGTGCGCGATCTGGAGTTCATCTACTGCCCCTGGCACCAGTGGGGTTTCGAGCTGGCGACGGGTACCACCGCGGTAAAGCCGGAGTGGAGCATCCGCACCTATCCGGTCCGCGTGATCGGTAATGAAGTGTTGGTGATGGCGTGATGGCGCAGGAGAATCGGGTGTCCACGGTCGAGGTCAACGGCGGCAACGTAGTCTACGAAATCCTCGGCGACTCAGGCGATCTCATCGTAATGACGCCGGGCGGCCGATTCAGCAAGGACGTGCCGGGACTGCGCCCGTTGGCCGAGGCGCTGGTCGCCGGAGGGTACCGCGCGCTGCTGTGGGACCGTCCCAATTGCGGCGCCTCCGACGTGCAGTTCTACGGGCAGAGCGAGTCGCACATGCGCGCCGAGACGCTGCACGGTCTGCTGCGGGCGCTGGGCGTCGAACAGTGCATTCTGGCGGGAGGCTCTGGCGGAGCACGAGATTCGATGCTCACCACCATGCTCTACCCCGAACTGGTCAAGAAGCTGGTGGTGTGGAACATCGTCGGCGGCGTCTACGGCACCTTCGTGCTGGGTTCCTACTACGTGGTTCCCAGCATCCTCGCGGTCCGCGGCACCGGCATGGACGGCGTGACGAAGGTGGCCGAGTGGCGTGAGCGAATCGAGGAGAACCCGGCCAACAAACAGCGGTTCCTCGACTTCGACAACGCCGAGTTCCTCAAGGTGATGATGCGCTGGCTCAACGCGTTCGTGTCCAAGCCGGGACAGACCATCCCGGGCGTCGAAGACGAGATGTTCGACCGCATCAAGGTTCCCACGCTGATCATCCGCGGCGGCGAGAACGACCTCGACCACCCGAAGCGCACGTCGCTGGAAGTCAGCTGTTTGATCAAGGGATCCACGCTGATCGATCCACCGTGGCCCGAGGACGCCTGGGAGCGGGCATCGGAAGATCGCGCGGCCGGCCGGGTCACGCACTTCAACATGTTCGACACCTGGGTGCTGGCCGCGCCGCCGATCCTCGAATTCCTGGGCAGCACATGAGGTCAGCGGGTGCGGATGTGGACCTCGCAGTTCAGCGATGCCTCGAGTGCGGTGTGGATGCGGCTCTCGGGAATCCGGTCGAGGTCTTCTTCGCGCAACGTGACGTAGACGATGTCGTAGCCGTCCCCGCCGGGCTCGCGCACGACTTCGCCGCGCAGGCCGAACCCAGACAACACGCCGTGGGCGTCGTCGTCGGTACCACGACTGACGAAGGTGACCACGCCGGCCGCCGGATCGGTGTCGAAAGCTTTGCGGCACAAGTCGATTGCCAGATTCATAGTGGCATCGACGTCCTCGCCGGCAATCAGCATCTCGACCTCACGCCGGGCCGGTGGTCTGCTGGGCAGATCGATTTCCACCACGTCGGCACCGCGCTGACGGGTCAGATCGAGGAGCGTTGCCATGCCCTCAGCTAGCTGCGACGGTGTCAGGACACCGGTCGGGTCGACGTTGACGCGCACCACCGCAGTCCGCATGCGGGCAAGCCTAACCGCAACCAAGACGGGTTAGCCGATGCAGACCAAGTCCACCGTCGTGACCGCAGCCTGGCCCGGTTGCCCGCCGCGGCTGCTGACCACAGAGTCCGCCGTCGAGGACCTGACGGCATATCGCGAACGCGGCGGCTACCGGCCACTCGTCGACGTCGAGGAGTTGCTGGCCGAAGTCGAGAGCAGCGGACTGCGGGGCCGCGGCGGCGCGGGTTTCCCACTCGCGGTCAAGTTGCACACGGTGCGCAACAACGGCCGCATCAGCGGAGGCGCGATCGTAATCGCCAATGGTGAAGAGGGAGAACCGGCTTCGGTCAAGGACCGGTGGCTCCTTCGCCACCGGCCACACCTTATTCTGGACGGTCTGCGGTTGGCCGCGGCCGTCGTGGCCGCCGAAGGCGCCTACGTCTACGTGTCGGACCCGGAGTCGGCACGCAGCGTCGAAACCGCCATCAGCGAACTCGACTCGGCCACGTTGAGCATCGAGGTGCGCTCGGTGCAGCCCGGCTACGTCGCCGGCGAGGAGACCGCCGCGGTCAACGCGATCAACGGCGGCCCTACCAAGCCCACGGACAAGCCACCGCGGCCGTTCGAAGTCGGCGTCGGCGGCCGACCCACCCTGGTGAGCAATGTCGAGACACTGGCCAATCTGGTTTACCTGCAGGCCCACGGTGCCGCGGAGTTCCGTGCCCAGGGCACGGCCCAGTCACCCGGCACGTTCCTGGCCACCGTCACCGGAGCCGGCCGTCCGACCGTGCTCTACGAACTGCCCCACGGTCTCCCGTTCGCCGATCTCCTTGCGCTCCACGGTGTTTCACCCGACGAGCTACGCGGTGTCCTGATGGGCGGTTACTTTGCCGGGCTGCTCAATCGCCGCGTACTGCAGACCACGCTGGACCACGAGGCGATCAGAGAGCTCAACAGCGGATTGGGCAGTGGCGCAATCTCGCTCATCGTCGGCGAGTGCCCGGTCGCGGTCGCCGCCGCGGTGCTGGCGTATTTCGACCGGGAGAACGCCGGCCAGTGCGGTTCCTGCTTCAACGGCACCGCGGCGATGGCGGCCGCCGCCGGTGCGCTGCGCGACGGGGTGGCGACCGCCGAGGACGTGGACCGGTTGCGTCGCTGGTCGGTGGTGTTACGCGGGCGCGGCGCTTGCGGGACCCTGGATGCCGCCTGCAACGCCGCGGCATCCCTGCTCGAGGAGTTCCCCGACGAAGTGGCCCGTCACCTCGAGGGCGCCTGCCCGGACTGCCGGGACGACGCGTATCGCGCCGAACGTCCGTACCTGGCAATGGAAACGGATGGTTGAATTATGAAGATCCGTCTGGACCGCACCATCTGCGACGGCTTCGGATTGTGCGCCAAGCACGCCCCTGACTACTTTTCGCTCGACGACTGGGGATATGCGTGCCTGGTGGGCGACGGCGACGTACCGCAGCAGGACCGCGACGCGGTGCTGCGGGCGCTGCTGGACTGCCCGGTGCACGCCATCACCGAGGTCGGCGAGCCCCGGCCGAGCACCCCGCGCCCGGAGTTGCATGACGAGGACGATCCCGCCTCGCGCGTCAAAACCGAAGCCAACGAGGCCGAGTGGGGATTCATCCGTTGAACAGGTGCGCCGGACTGACTGCCTTGGTGACCGGCAGCAGCCGGGGCCTGGGCAAGGCGATCGCGGCGCGGCTGGCGGCCGAGGGTGCCACCGTAACCATCACCGGACGGACCTACGAGCCGGATCCGAAATATCAAGGGTCGCTGCGAGAGACGCTCGCCGAGATCACCGCCGAGGGCGGCTCGGCGATCGCGGTCCAGGCGGACCTGTCCAAAACCGAGGAACGCGAGCGGCTGTTCGCCGAAGTCGTCGACCGCATCGGCGCGCCCGACATCCTGGTCAACAACGCGGCGGTGACGTTCCTGCGGCCGCTGGACACGTTCCCGGAGAAGCGGGTGCGCCTGATGATGGAGATGCACGTCCTCGCGCCGTTGCACCTCACCCAGCTGGCCATCCCGGCGATGCGGGAGCGCCGCCGCGGCTGGGTGCTCAACGTGACCTCGGTCGGTGGCGACCTGCCGTCGGGTCCGCCCTTCGACGAATTCGACCGCGGCGCCGGATTCGGGATCTACGGCACGGTCAAGGCCGCGCTGAACAGGCTCACCAAAAGCCTCGCCGCAGAACTGTATGACGACGGCATAGCGGTCAACGCGGCCGCGCCGTCCAAACCGGTCGCGACGCCGGGTGCCGGCACCCTGGATCTGGCCAAGACCGACACCGAAGACATCGGCCTGATCACCCAGACCGCGCTCGAGTTGGTCACGTGCGACCCCGCGTCGACGACCGGACGAATCGCTCACACCCAGACCTTCCTGCGCGAAATCGGATGGCTGGACTGACTCTCGATGCGCTGCGCGGGCGGCTGCCCGACGTCGCGGATCTGCGCCCGCTGACCGGCGGGGCCTCCAGCCTGACGTACTCCGGAAGCCGGGCCGGCCGTCGCGTGGTGATCAAGGTGGCTCCGACCGGCATGGCACCCGTCGGGCATCGCGATGTGCTCCGCCAGTGCCGCATCATCAGGGCGCTGGAGCCGACGCCGGTACCCGTCCCCGAGGTGCTGTGGGAGGACCCCGGCGAGCCCCCGCTGTTCGTCATGTCGTGGGCGGAGGGCAGTTCACTGGAACCCCTCTACGATCTCGGCGACGCCCCCGAGAACGAAACCGTGGTGGCCGCGCGGTACCGAGACGCGGCGGCAACCATGGCCGCGTTGCACCGGATCCAACCGGCGACCATCGGCTTGCAAGACGAACCGATCGTGGGGATTGAGGCCGAAATCGCGCGCTGGTGCGCGGCATTGGAGACCGTGGATCCCGCGTTGGCACCCGGCTGGCGGGACGTGGTTGCCGCAGTGCGGGATTCGGCGCCCTCGCCGATACCTCCCGCTGTGGTGCACGGTGATTTCCGGCTCGGCAACCTGCTGGCCGTCGAAGGCCGCGTCACCGCTGTGATCGATTGGGAGATCTGGTCGGTAGGCGACCCGCGCATCGACGCCGGATGGTTCCTGATCAACAGCGACCCGGCAACGTACCGGCGCACCACGCCGTACGTAGGCCGCACCCCCCCGGTTACCGAGTTGGCCGCGATCTACCAAGCCGAGCTGGGATATCCGGTACCCGACCTGGGCTGGTTCCAGGCCTTGGCCTGTTTCAAGTCCGTGGCCACCTGGTCGTTGATCGTCAAACACAACCGGCGGCGGGAGCGACCGGATGCCGGCCTGGAAGCAATGTCAGACGCGTTGCCGCACTTGCTGTCCCGCGTCCTGGCCCACCTATGACGCCGAGTGGGAATCTCACGACGCGACGCGCCGACGGGCCGTCGTGAAAGTCACGCTCGGGTGGGTCGGATACCTGCCAGTTGCGTGGCGAACTTGCGCTCGGCGGCCTCACGCAGCCGCAGCAGGTGTTCGGAGGGAAACAGGTCCGGTGCCGGCTGGTAGTCCTTGAGCAGCTGTCGCGCCAGCACGGTCTTGTGCACTTCGGTTGGCCCGTCGGCCAATCCGAGCACGAACGACTCCACCAGATGCTGCACGAACGGCATTTCGTGCGTGGTGCCCAGCGAACCGTGCACCTGCAGCGCCCGGGCCGACACGTCGTGCAGGACCTTCTGCATCATCGCCTTGACGGCCGAGATGTCGGCACGGACCGCCTTGTAGTCGTTGTGCTGGTCGATCTTCCACGCGGTCTGCAATGTCAACAGCCGGAACGCCTCGATCTCCATCCACGAGTCCGCGATCATCTCCTGCACCAGCTGCTTGTTGCCCAGCATGTCCCCTTGGGTGTACCGGGAAACCGCCCGCTCGCAGAGCATGTCGAAGATGCGGCGGACCAGGCCGACGGTGCGCATGGCGTGGTGGATACGCCCGCCGCCCAGCCGGGTCTGCGCCACCACGAACGCTCCGCCGCGCGGACCGAGCATGTGATCGGCGGGCACCCGCACGTTCTCGTAGCGCACGTAGCCTTCACGGCCCCCGCCGCCGAGGGGCTGATAACCCAGTCCCACGTCGCGTAGGACGTTGATACCCGGCGTCTCGCCCGGTACCACAAACATCGAATGCCGTTGGTAGGGCGGCGCTTCGGGGTCCGTCACCGCCATGACGATCAGGAAGGACGCCATCGACGCGAAGGAGGAGAACCACTTCTCGCCGTTGATGATCCAGTGGTCGCCGTCCTGGACCGCCGACGTGGTGAACACCTTCGGGTCGGCGCCGCCGTGCGGCTCGGTCATCGAGAAGCACGAGACAATCCGGTTGTCCAGCAACGGCTCCAGATAACGCTGCTTGAGCTCCGGGGTGCCGTAGTGGGCCAGGATCTCACTGTTGCCGGAATCGGGTGCCTGAGAACCGAATACGATCGGCGCGCATTCGGAGCGGCCGAGAATCTCGTTGAGCAGAGCCAATTTCAACTGACCGTACCCCGGTCCACCGAGATGCGGACCCAGATGGGTCGCCCACAGGCCGCGCTCCTTGACGATGTTCTGCAGCGGCGGGATCAGGGCCTGGCGAACCGGGTCGTTCAGGTCGTGAGATTCCTTGACCAGCAGGTCCACCGGTTCGCACTCGGAGCGCACGAAGTCCTCCACCCAGGCCAGCTGGGCCGCCCATTGCGGGTCAGTCGAAAAGTCCCACGCCATGGGCTGATTCCCTTCTATCGACGTTGAGTCTGCGCCTAGGACGCGATATCAGCCAAAATCGCGCTCTGAGCGCAGAATCAATGCGGGCTTTATCATCGCGACCACTTCTGGCGAAGCGCGGCCGCCTCGCTGGTGGCGTGCGTCATCACCTGGTTGCGATTCTCCAGCTCGAGCGCCGGACCCAGACCCGAGGCGTCCGCATTCACGTGCAGTGTGCGCTTGGTCAGCTGCGTGGCCAGAGCCGGGAGTTCCGCGATGTCACCCGCCAACGCCACCGCATGGTCGAACAGCCGCTCGGGCTCGACCATTTGGCTCACCAGACCCCGACGATCCGCCTCCTGCGCGGAGACCGTGCGCCCGGTCAACATCCAGTCCGCGGCGACACTGGAACCGACGATGCGCGGCAGGTGGTAGCTCATGCCCATCTCGGCTCCCGACAGCCCCAGCAGAATCGCCGCGTTGCCGAATGTCGCTGTCGTCGAACAGATCCGGATGTCGGCGGCCAGGCTGATGGCCAGCCCGGCACCCACACACGGACCGTTGACCGCCGCGATCACCGGCTGCGGAAGGTCGCGGATCGCCTGCGGTATCGCGGCCATCGACTCCTGGAATCGGAGCCGGTCGATGGCCGGATCGTCGGCTTCGGGGATCCCCGCTCCGAAGCCGCGCACGTCGATGCCCGAGCAGAACCCGCGGCCGGCGCCGGTGATGACGACGGAGCGCACGGCACCCTCGGCAGCCAACCGGCCCAACGCCGCGGTGAACTCCGCCAACATCTCTGAGTTGATCGCGTTCAACCGGGACGGGCGGTTCAGCCGGAGTACCACCACACCGGAGCGCGGCGTCTCCCGAACCAGCGTCTCCGTCACACCCGGAGATGATAACGTAATTCTCCGATTCGCATAACGCGCCTACCGTAGTGTGCGTTGGCAATTCGAATTGCGGAGGTGACGTGTCAACAGCCCCGGGACGCCCGCTCCCCCAACTCACCGATCAGAACGAATTCTTCTGGACCGCCGGTGCCGACGGAACGTTGCGGATCCAGGAGTGCCGGGCCTGCGCGGCGCTGATCCATCCGCCCGCACCGGTCTGCCGTTACTGTCGCTCCCGCGACATGGGCGTGCGTGACGTTTCGGGTCGGGCGACACTGGCCGGCTTCACCGTCAACCACCGCTTCAGCCTGCCCGGCATGCCGGCGCCGTACGTCGTCGCGGAGGTGGCGATCGCCGAGGACCCGCGGGTCCGCCTCACCACCAACATCGTGGACGCAGATCCCGGGCAGCTCGAGCTCGGACAACCGGTGGAAGTCGTGTTCGAGCAGATCGACGACGTGTGGCTGCCGTTGTTCCGTCCGGTCGCCGAAGCCGAACCCGGCGCGCTGCCGGAGGACGAGATCGCACCGGAACGCTTCGGCGAATATGTCCGGCCGATGCTGAGCGCCGAGAAGTTCGAGGACAAGGTCGCGCTCACCGGAATCGGCATGTCGCCGATCGGGCGGCGGCTGATGGTGCCGGCGCTGTCGCTCACGGTGCAGGCGTGTGAAGCCGCCGTCGCCGACGCCGGACTGACTTTCGACGACATCGACGGGCTCTCGACCTATCCCGGCGGCGGCAACGTGGGCGGCTTCGGCGAGGGCGGGGTGACGGCGCTGGAAGCGGCCCTGGGCATCCGGCCGACCTGGCACAACGGCGGCATCGAGACGTTCGGTCCGGGCGGGTCGGTGATCGCGGCCATGCTGGCGGTCGCCGGCGGACTGGCCCGGCACGTGCTGTGTTTCCGGACGCTGTGGGAAGCCACCTTCAACGAGCACATGAAGCAGGGCAAGATCGTCCCCTCCGGCGGCCGGACCGCAAGCTGGCAGTGGCCGTTCGGCGCCACCTCCGCCGCGCACACCCTGGCGATGACCGCCCAGCGGCACTTCCACCGGTACGGCACCACGAAGGAGACGCTGGGCTGGATCGCGCTGAACCAGCGCGCCAACGCCGAACTCAACCCGACCGCCGTCTACCGCTCCCCGATGACCATGGACGACTACCTGGACGCCCGGCCCATCACCACCCCGTTCGGTCTGTACGACTGCGACGTGCCGTGCGATGGCGCCGTCGCGGTCATCGTCTCCGCCGTCGACGCCGCCCGGAACCTGGCCAAGCCGCCCGTACTGGTGGAGGCGGTCGGGACGCAGATCGTCGAGCGCATCGACTGGGACCAGAGCACCCTGACCCATGAACCGCAGGTGCTCGGTCAAGCCGCGCACATGTGGACCCGGACGTCGCTGAAGCCCTCCGACGTCGACGTCGCCGAACTCTACGACGGCTTCACCATGAACTGCCTGTCGTGGATCGAGGCGCTCGGCTTCTGCGGTATCGGCGAGGCGCGCGAATTCCTGGACGGCGGCAAGAACATCGCCCGCGACGGCCTGATCCCGCTCAACACCCACGGCGGGCAACTCTCACACGGCCGCACCCACGGCATGGGCCTGCTGCACGAGGCCGTCACCCAGTTGCGCGGCGAGGCCGGGGCGCGCCAGGTCGCCGGCGCCCGGGTCGGTGTGGTCAGCAGCGGCGGGCTGACGCCCAGCGGCGCGATCCTGCTGCGGGCCGGCGAATGAGCAGCGCATGACTCCCCGCCCGCGGGTGGTCATCGTCGACGGCGTACCCATGTCCGGGGTCATCGCCGAGGCGGACAATCCCCAGGCGGTGATCCTGGCCATCCACGGCGGCGGCACCACCGCGGTCTACTTCGACTGCCCCGGGCATCCCGAGTTGTCACTGCTGCGACTGGGTCCGACGCTGGGGTTCACCGTGATCGCGCTGGACAGGCCCGGCCACGGCAGTTCGGCGGCCTACCCCGAGGCGGTGCAGACTCCGCAGCAGCGCGTCGACCTCGCCTACGGCGCGGTGGAACGCATCCTGGGAGAGCGCCCGCGTGGTGCGGGCCTGTTCGTGCTGGGCCATTCGGGGGGCTGCGAACTCGCCACGCGGATGGCCGCCGACGGGCGCGGCGCCGCACTGCTGGGACTCGAACTCGGCGGCACCGGCAGGCGCTATCACGACGCGGCCAAGCAGATCATGAAGGCCGCCGAGGTCAAGGAACGTCCGCCCGGCACCCGCGAATTGCTATGGGAGCCGACGCGGCTGTATCCCGAGGACATCCTGCGCGGCGTCACGAACTCGTCGACATCGCCGGCCTACGAGCGGGATGTGGCGCTGAACTGGCCGCACCGCTACTTCCCGGAACTGGCGCCCTCGGTGCGGGTGCCGGTGCGCTTCACCCTCGGCGAGCATGACCGGGTGTACCGGGGTGACGACAGCAGCCTTGCCGAGATCCGCGAGATGTTCACGCGAGCACCACTTTTCGTCAGCAACACGCAAGGCGATGCCGGGCACAACCTCAGCCTGGGGCACAACGCCGCCGACTACCACCGCAAGGTGTTCGCGTTCGTCGACGACTGCGTAGCCGCGCGCTCGGGCTCGGAGACCGGTTGATGCGCGTCGGGTTCATCGGGTTGGGCAACCAGGGTGCGCCCATGGCACGCCGCATCGTCGACGGCGGCTTCCCGACGACATTGTGGGCGCGCCGGGCGGCCAGCCTGGAACCGTTCGCGGACACCCCGGCGAAGGTGGCCGGGTCGCCGGCCGAGCTCGCCGCCGGAAGCGATCTGGTCTGCCTGTGCGTGGTCGGGGACGCCGACGTCGAGGAACTCACCTCGGGGGACGACGGGATACTGACCGGGCTGGCGCCCGGCGGCGTGATCGTCGTGCACAGCACCGTGCACCCGCAGACCTGCCGGGCGCTGGCGGAAAGAGCTGAGCTGCAGGGCATTTCGGTTGTCGATGCCCCCGTCAGCGGCGGCGAACCCGCCGCGGCCAGCGGGCGGCTGCTGGTCATGGTCGGGGGTGATGCCGACGTGGTCGAGCGCTGCCGTCCGGTCTTCGAAACCTACTCCGACGCCATCGTGCATCTGGGCGACTTGGGATCGGGTCAGACCACCAAACTGCTCAACAACCTGCTCTACACCGCCAACCTGGGCACGGCGGCCGCCGCCCTCGCGCTGGCCCAGGATCTGGGGGTCGCGCCCGCCCGCCTGTCCGAGGTTGTCTCCCGCAGCAGCGGGAACAGCTTCGCGCTCAATTCCATTGGCAGCGTCGGAAGCTTGGACCGCCTGTCCGGTCTGGCCGGCGCCCTGTTGCAGAAGGACGTACGACTGCTGGTGGACCTCGCCGAGCGGGCGTCGGCTTCTACCGGCGCGGTGCTCGACGCCGCCGACGCCGCGCTGGCCTTGATGGGCCACTCCCGATGAGCGTCAAGTCCTTTTCGCCACGCGGGCAAACCGCTACCGTTGACGTTACAGTCGAGCTTTCAGCTGTAATGATGCCAGTCCCCTGCTCAGCATCGAGGAGCGTTCTATGACCACTTCGAAGGTCGTCTTCGATCCGTTCTCGGAAGACTTCTTCAACGGCGCCTGGGACACCTACCGACGAATGCAGGAAGAGGCGCCCGTCTATTACAGCGAGGAGTACGACTTCTACGCGCTGACCCGCCACGAGGACGTGGCCGCCGGTTTGAAGAATTTCGAGACGTACTCCTCGGCGTTCGGCATCGACCTGTCGATGGTGCGCACCGGCAAGCCACCGGCGCAGAAGTCGATCATCTTCATGGACCCGCCCGACCACCGGCACATGCGCAGCCTGCTCAACAAGGTTTTCACGCCACGGGCCATCCAGGCCCAGCAGCCGATGGTCCGCGAGAAGATCGACAAGTATCTGAGCAGGGTTGATGGCGAACACTTCGATGTGGTCCAAGACTTCTCCGGGCCGTTCCCGGTCGAGGTGATCACCACCATGCTCGGGGTGCCCGAAGAACATGCCCAGCGGATCCGCCATCTGATCGACGAGGGACTGCACCGCGAACCGGGGCAGGTTGAGGTCGGCGAGCGCGGCATGCAGGCCAACATCGAAACCGGGATGCTGTACTACGAGATCTTGCAGCAACGTCGCATCGAGCCGCAGGAGGACCTGTTCACCAAGCTGATCAACGCCGAGATCGCGCGTGAAGACGGTCAGACCACCAGTCTGGATGACATCGAAATAGCTGGATTCGCAACGCTATTGGGTGGTGCGGGGGCTGAGACGGTGACCAAGCTGATCGGCAACGCGCCGGTGGTCTTCGCCCGGTTCCCCGGCGAGTGGCAGAAGCTGCTCGACGACCGCAGCAAGATCCCCGCCGCGGTGGAGGAGCTGTTGCGCTACGAGGCGCCGTCGCAGTATCAGGTGCGTTGCTCGACGAAAGACGTTGAGCTGCACGGCGTCACGATCCCGGCCATGAAACCGGTGTTCCTGATCAACGGTGCCGCCAACCGCGATCCCGACGCGTGGACCGATCCCGACACTTTCAACATCGACCGCGATCGGCACGAGGCACTGAACCTGAGTTTCGGCTACGGGATCCACAGCTGTTTGGGTGCGGCGCTGGCCCGGATGGAGAGCGTGATCGCACTGGAGAAGTTGCTCGACTTCATGCCCCGCTACGAGGTGGATTGGCAGAACTGCAACCGCGTACACATGCAGAACGTCGCGGGCTGGAAGAACGTACCCGTGAAAGTCGTGTCATGAGAATCGAAGTCGACTGGGATCTGTGCGAGAGCAACGGCGTGTGCATGGGCATCATCCCCGAGGTGTTCGAACTCGGGGACGACGACATGCTCACGGTGCACCGGACGGAGGTCACCCCGGACATCGAGGAGCAGGTGCGCGAAGCCGTGCGGCACTGCCCTCGGCAGGCGATTTCCCTCGAGGAGTAGCGGGCTCGGCTTCTCGCTGAAACCTACAAACCGGCGAGGATGACGGCGTTGCAGTCGGCCGCCGCCTGGCGCAGCTTCGCGGCGTTCTGATAAGCCTCGGAGTCATACCAGGCGCGGGCGGCATCCACGGATTCGAACTCCAGCACCACGGTCTGGTGCCCGTGCCAGTCCCCTTCGAGGACCGTGGGTGCGGTGTCCACGGCGAGGACTTTGACGCCACCCATCGCCGCGCCCGCGGCCTTGCCGTAGGCCTTCATGCCTTCCGGGTCTTTGATGGCCTCGGTGAGGATCACATACCCTTTGGGTCCGTTGGACATTGGTGAATCTCCTCAGCGCTCTTTGATCGCCTGCTCGGGACAACATTCGATGGCCTCGCGCGTCGCCGCCTCGAATTCCGCTGGTACGTCGGAGGTTATCGCTTCGGCGTACCCGTCGTCGGTCAAGGTGAAGACCTCCGGGCACAGCGTCAGACACATGCCGTGCCCGCGGCAGGACCCGTCGTCGACCCAGACCTTCATGCCGGCGTGAACTCCAGGTGCAGCTCGGTCAGACCGCGCAGGATGTAGGTCGGCACGTACTGGTAGCGACGGTCGCCGGCCGGGCCGTGCACCCGCTCGTCGATCCTGATGTCCGACGTGCGGTCGAGCAGCCGTTCGATGGCCACCCGGGTCTCGGCGCGCGCCAGCGGAGCGCCGGGGCAGCTGTGGATCCCGCGGCCGAACGAGATGTGCTGGCGGGCGTTCTTGCGGGCCGGATCGAACGTCGCCGGTTCGTCGAAGCGACGCGGATCGCGGTTGGCGGCGGCCTGCACCACCATCACCGTGGTGCCGGCCGGCAGGTCGACGCCACCGACGTTGACCGGCACCCGGTTCATCCGGAAGTCACCCTTGACCGGGCTCTCGTGGCGCAGCGACTCCTCGATGAAATTGGGGATCAGGCTGCGGTCCTTGCGCAGTTGCGCCTGGATGTCGGGACGCTCGGCCAACGTCTGCAACGACGCGCCCAGCAGCCGCACGGTGGTCTCCTGGCCCGCCGAGAACACGTTGCTGGCGACGCGAGCCACGTCTTCGACGTCGGGAGTCGAGCCGTCGGGGTAGGTGGCGGTGGCCAGGCCGGTCAGCACGTCGTCGCGGGGCTCGCGGCGGCGGTCGCGTACATAGTCGGAGAACAGGCCGTAGAGGAATTCCAGCGGACTGTGCGCCAGCGCTTCCTTGCCGGTGCCGCCGATGCCGCCGCCCGAATGCTGCCGGATGCCCTTGATGAACTTGTCGCGGTCCTCCATGGGCACGCCCAGCAGGTCGGCGATGACCAGCAGGGTGAACGGCCCGGCGAAACCCTTGATCCACTCCCCTTCGCCGGGGGCCAGGAAGTCGTCGAGCACCTGGTCGGCGAGTAACCACATCGCGTCCTCGTTCTCCTTGAGGCGCTTGGGCGTGATCAGCCGCATCAGCAACGAGCGGTGGTTGGTGTGCGTGGGCGGGTCCAGGGTCGGCAACTGGTCACTGAACGGCAGCTTGTCGCGGTGCTGTTCGATCAGCTCGGTGATGTCGTCGGAGCCTTCGACCGGCACCGGGAAGCCGGGGAACGGTCCGGTCACCGAGATGCAGGACGACCACGTCCCGGCGTCGTTCAACACCGCGCAGGCTTCCTCCCATCCGGTCACCATGGTGACGCCGTGATGCTTTTCCCGGGTGACGGGACACTGCTCGCGCAAGGCCTCGTAATACGGGTAGGGATCCTCGACGAGCTGCTTATCGCGGAAGAAATCCAATTCGGTGAAGTCGTTCACCATCTCCATATCCCATCTCAATCTCGGCAAGCGAGAACGTGCCTCTCACACTTGAGCATTACATTTCCATAGGGGTACGACGCCGTCAACGTGGGCTGCGGCGGGTCGAATCAGCTCGCGGGAACCAGGTCGGCCGCGACCGACGGAACGGACATCACGCCGCTGCGGAACCGCTCGGCCGCAACGGATGCGGTCTCGATGACTCCGGCCGCCGCCAGCGCGCGCGCCTTGAAGATCTGCGCCGCCATGCTCAGCCGGTGCTCGACTACGCCGACACTGTCGTCCAACTCGGCCGGCCAGGTCTTGCCCCACAGGGTGACCTCGGTGACGCCGTGGTCGAGGGCTTGCAGCACCCCGGACCGCACCCGCGGATCGGAGCCGAGCAGATCGGCCGCGGCCGCCAGCGCTTGCGGGCGGGGACGGGTAGCCACCGCCGCCAGCGCGGATTCCAGGTCGAGAGTCTTGGCGCCCAGGATGTGCAGCGGCCGATCGTCGGGGTGGTCGGTGAGCAGCACGGTGACGTCCCAGCCCGCCATCGACCGGTCGAAGAGCCAGCCGCCCGCGAACGTCACCACGTCGGCGACGCTAGAGGCGACGACGTCCAGGCGGTATCTCATGTCGGGTTCTCCGTCGTCCTGGACGGGGCGAAGTCGCGCGCCAGTGTCTCCGCGTACTCCTTGAACACTTCGGTCAGCGGTATCGAAGGATCGAGCAACCATGTCATTTCCATTCCGTGGATGAACGCCAGAATTTCTACTGCCTTGACGGCGGGGTCTATGTCGGCGCGGAATCGGCCGGCGGCCTGACCTCGGCGGATGCCGGCGGCGACGATCTCGGTCGCGTCCCGCTGCCGGGCGACCAGACGGTCGTGCAGGGGGGCGTCGGGGTCGATGTTCTCGCCCAGCAAGACCGTGAACGTGCCGACCAGATCGGGCGCCCGGTTGAAGCGGTCGGCGACCTGTGCGATCTCGCCGAGGAGATCTCCGAAGCGGTCGGAGTGCATGTCGTCGTCCAGGTCCCGGGCGTCGAGCACGGCGTGCAGGAGTTGTTCCTTGGACTCGAAGTGGTGCAGCAGTCCCGCCGGGGTCACCCCGGCTTCCCGGGCGATCTGGGCCAGCGTGGTGTTGCGCCACCCGTTGCGCGAGACCAGTCGCTGCGCCACGGCGAGGATCCGTTGTTTACGGTCCTCCCCCTTGGCCAGCAGGGAGTCGTATGGGCGTGCGTCGGACACCGCGCTCCTACAGATGGGCTGTCTGCAAAACCTACTGAACACACAGTAGGTTGGTTTGCCGACGCTGGCAAGGGCTCTTTTTCCGCTGGATTCAGCCGACCAGTTCGACGATCGTCGCGTTGGCCGTGCCGCCACCTTCGCACATGGTCTGCAGGCCGAAGCGAATCCCGTTGTCGCGCATGTGATGCACCATGCGCGTCATCAATACCGCACCGGACGCGCCCAGTGGGTGCCCCAGCGCGATCGCGCCGCCCAGCGGATTCAGCCGGTCGGGATCCGCGCCGGTTTCGGCGAGCCAGGCCAGCGGCACCGGCGCGAAGGCCTCGTTGACCTCGAAGACCCCGATGTCGCCGATCCGGACGCCGGACTTGGCGAGCACCTTCTCGGTGGCCGGGATCGGGCCGGTCAGCATCAGCACCGGGTCGGCTCCGGTGACCGCGCCGGCGCGGTACCGCACGATCGGGGTGAGCCCCAGCTCCAGGGCCAGGTCGGAGGTGGTGATCAACAGCGCGGCCGCACCGTCGGAAATCTGCGAGGAGTTGCCCGCGTGGATGACCCCGTCCTCGGCGAACGCGGGTTTGAGGGCCGCCAGTTTCTCCACGGTGGTCCCCCGCCGGATCCCCTCGTCCTGGTGCACCACGGAGTCATCGGTGAACACCGGCACGATCTGTTCGGTGAACGCGTTGCCGTCCTGCGCCGCCGCGGCGCGTTCGTGGGACAGTGCCGAATACTCGTCGAGCCGGGTTCGCGAGAAGCCCCATTTTTCGGCGATCATCTCCGCCGACAGTCCCTGGTTGAACGAGAAATCGTCATAGCGGGAAAGCACTTTCGGTCCGTACGGCATGCCCGTCGCCCGGGCCGAACCGAGCGGCACGCGACTCATCACCTCGACGCCGCCGGCGACCACCACATCCTGCTGGCCCGACATCACCGCCTGCACCGCGAAGTCCAGGGCTTGCTGGCTGGATCCGCAGGCCCGGTTGACCGTGGTGCCGGGGATGGTTTCCGGCCAGCCCGCGGCCAGCACGGCGTAGCGGCCGATGTTGCTGGACTGGTCGCCGACCTGGGACACACAGCCCCAGATCACGTCGTCGATCAGTTCCGGGCTGATACCTGCGCGCTCCAGCAGTTCGGTCAGCACGACGGCGGACAGGTCCGCGGCGTGCATGCCGGACAAGCCGCCGTTGCGCTTTCCGACCGCGGTGCGCACCGCTTCGACGATGACCGTTTCACGCATGTTCCGCTCCCCTCGCCCGACAGCTCGCCGAGCGTGTACTGACTGCGAAAAAAGTGCGAAGAATTCGCAGTGGCTACACGTTCGACGCGAGCCTAGTAGCTGCGCGGCAGCTTCAGGACATGAGAACCCAGGAAGTTCAGGATCATCTCCTGGCTGACCGGCGCGATCTTCATCAACCGCGCCTCGCGGAAGTACCGGGTGACGTGATACTCCTCCGCGTAACCCATCCCGCCGTGGGTTTGCAGCGCCCGGTCGGCGGCGGCGAAGCCGGCGTCCGCACACAGATATTTGGCTGTATTGGCTTCTCGCCCACAGGGTTTGCCGTGGTCGTAGAGCCAGGTGGCCTTGCGCAGCATCAGTTCGGCGGCGTCAAGGCGGGCCAGCGAATCGGCGAGCGGGAACTGCAGACCCTGGTTCATCCCGATCGGCCGGCCGAAGACCTCGCGCTCGTTGCCGTACTTGACCGCCTTGTCCAGCGCGACGCGACCGATGCCGAGCGCCTCGGCCGCGATCAGCATCCGCTCCGGGTTCAGGCCGTCCAGGATGTACTGAAAACCCTTGCCCTCCTCGCCGATTCGGTCTTCGACGGGGATCTCCAAGTTGTCGATGAACAATTCGTTGGAGCTGACGGCGTTGCGGCCCATCTTCTTGATCGGGCGGACGTCGACGCGGCTGCGGTCCAGGTCGGTCAGGAACAGCGTCATGCCGTCGGTCTTCTTGGTGACCTCGTCATAGCTCTGGGTGCGGGTCAGCAGCAGGATCTTGTCGGATTCCATCGCTTTGGAGATCCAGACCTTGCGGCCGTTGACCACGTACTTGTCACCGTCGCGCTTGGCGAAGGTGGTGATGCGCGAGGTGTCCAGGCCGGCACCGGGTTCGGTGACGCCGAAGCAGACGTGCACCTCGCCGGTGGCGACCGCCGGCAACATGCGCTGCTTCTGCTCCTCGGA
The DNA here is from genome assembly GCF_059812185.1 of Mycobacterium sp. NGS67. Lineage (NCBI taxonomy): Bacteria > Bacillati > Actinomycetota > Actinomycetes > Mycobacteriales > Mycobacteriaceae > Mycobacterium > Mycobacterium sp. NGS67. The sequence continues at coordinate 165,946 of NZ_JCALCF010000008.1, read as the reverse complement.
ACCGTGCACGACGACGGGCTGCATGCCGAAGATCGACAGGTGGATGGAGCTGGCGGCGTTCATCGCGCCGCCGGATTTGGCGACCTCCTCGAGCAGGATGGTCGCTTCGGTGATGCCCAGACCGTGCCCGCCGTACTCGGTGGGGATGGTCATCCCGAGCCAGCCGCCGTCGGCTATGGCGCGGTAGAACTCCGTCGGGAATTCATGCGCCTGGTCCTTCTCCATCCAGTAGTGGTCGTCGAACTTCGACGCCAGCTCGGCGACCGATCGCCGGATCAGTTCCTGGTCCTCGGTCAGCTCGAAATTCATCCCCGCCACGGGCACCTCCTATTGGCGCGAGCAGACGCAAAAGCCCCCAAAATGGGGCATTTCGAGGGGCTTTTGCGTCTGCTCGCGGGAAAACGGGACCTCTCAGTCCTTGTTGCCGGTAAGAGCTTTCGCGTTGGCCGCGAAGTCCGCGAAGGACGAACCGCCTCGGCTGTCCTTGTCGTGGCCCTGCGCCTTGATGGACACGTCGTGCCCCTCGGCGGCTTTGCGCAGCGCACCGACGGTCGCCTGTTCACGCGAGATGTGGGTGAACGGGTCGAACGAGTACCACCGCATGGCGTTCTCGTGGGTCATCTTGTTGATCTCGTCGTCGGGAACATTGTTGAGGGACAACACATCCCACAACTCTTCGGGCGCGCCCGGCCACATCGAGTCGCTGTGCGGGTAGTCGGCTTCCCAGCAGATGTTGTCGATGCCGATCATGTTGCGCAGCGCCACCCCGACCTTGTCGCTGATGAAGCAGGTCAGGAAGTGGTCACGGAAGACTTCGCTGGGCAGCTTGCCCTTGAAGTCCTGGTGCGTCCAGGCGGAGTGCATCTCGTAGGTGCGGTCGGCGCGCTCCAGGAAGTACGGAATCCAACCGGTGCCGCCCTCCGACAAAGCGATCTTCAGGTCGGGGTACTCCTTGATCGGCCGCGACCACAGCAGATCGGCGGCGGCCTGCACGATGTTCATCGGCTGCAGCGTGATCATCACGTCCATCGGGGCATCCGGCGCGGTGATCGCCAACCGGCCCGAGGAACCGATGTGCACGTTCATCACGGTGTCGGTGTCCACCAAGGCTTTCCACAGCGGGTTCCAGTACTCGTCGTGGAAGCTGGGGTAGCCCATCGCGGCCGGGTTCTCGGTGAAGGTCAGTGCGTGCACGCCCTTCTTCGACACCCGGCGCACCTCGGCGGCACACGCCTCGGCATCCCAGATCACCGGGATCGCCATCGGGATGAACCGAGCCGGGTACGCGCCGCACCACTCGTCGATGTGCCAGTCGTTGTAGGCCTGCACCAGCGCGATCGAGAAGTCGTGGTCGTCAGTGGCGAACAGCCGGCCCGCAAAGCCGGGGAACGACGGGAAACAGATCGAGGCCAGGATGCCGCCGGCATTCATGTCCTTGACCCGTTCGTCCACGTTGTAGCAACCGGGCCGGATCTCGTCGAGCCCGGTCGGCTCGATGCCGTACTCCTCCTTGGGCCGGCCGGCGACGGCGTTGAGGGCGACGTTCGGGATCACCGTGTCGCGGAACTTCCACATGTCCGAGCCGTCGGCGTTGTGCACCAGCCGCGGAGCGTCGTCGATGTACTTCTTGGATAGATGATTCTTGAACATGTCCGGCGGCTCGACGGTGTGGTCGTCGACGCTGATCAGAATCATGTCTTCTTTGTTCATGGCTCCCTCGACATTCTCGAATAGATCGTTCTGAGTGCTCGGGTCTGGAACGGGCGGCCCCCAGGCTGGAATCGACGAGCCGCACATAAGCCAAGCTCTTTATAGGATGAAAACTAGCTTCTCATGCAGCGAGAATCAACATCCAGCATAGTCGGCGGGACACGGCTCCGCGGCTTCGCGCACCTGACGACGGGGGCGAATCGACCCCGGGCAGCGGCGACGATCCCGTCGAATCCGGATGACCATGCGCCGACGGCACCGATCCGCTCGCGCCAGGATTGACCAACCGACCGATCCGTGCAAGTCTATTGGTTGGAAATGAGAATAGGATTCTCGCTCAGTGAGAAGAACACCGAGAGGACCGTCGCCGCGATGCGTCTGCCGCCACTGCCCGCCGACCGGTGGGACGAGGCTGTCGAAGGGGCGCTGGCCGTCATGCTGCCCGCCGAACGGCGCAATCCGCGCGACGCCTCCAACATCCTGGCGACCCTGGTCAACCACCCGGTCCTGACCAAGGCGTTCCTCAAGTTCAACGTCCATCTGCTGTTCTCCTCCACCCTGCCGCCACGCATCCGCGAACTGGCCATCCTGCGCGTCGCCCACCGGCGCAAGTGCGCCTACGAATGGACCCACCACGTCGATCTGGCCAAACGGGAGGGCGTGACCGACGCCGAGATCGAGGCGTCGCGCGCACCCGACGTGACCGCCACCGATCTGGACGCTTTCGAGCGCGTGGTACTGGCCGGTGTGGACGAACTCGACGAGCGCTCTGAGTTGTCCGACGAAACCTGGGCAGCGCTCGGCGAGCGCTTCGACGACCGCCAGCGGATGGACTATGTCTTCACGGTCGGCTCCTACACCATGCTGGCCATGGCCCTCAACACTTTTGGCGTACAGCTCGAAAACGACCACGAAGGAAGGTAGAAGTGGCCCACTTCCCCAAGCCAGCCGCCGGCAGCTGGACAGAGAACTATCCCGAACTGGGAACCGAACCAGTCGACTACACCGACTCGATCGACCCGGCGTTCTTCGAGGCCGAACGCGACGCGGTGTTCCGCAAGACCTGGCTCAACGTCGGCAGGGTCGAACGCCTCCCGCGCACCGGCAGCTACTTCACCAGGGAGCTGCCGTCAGCCGGCAAAGGCACTTCGGTGATCATCACCAAGACCAAGGACGGCACCGTCAAGGCCTACCACAACGTGTGCCGGCACCGCGGAAACAAGTTGGTGTGGAACGACTTTCCGCAGGAGGAGACCTCCGGCACCTGCCGGCAGTTCACCTGCAAGTACCACGCCTGGCGCTACAGCCTCGACGGCGATCTGACCTTCGTCCAACAGGAAGACGAGTTCTTCAACCTCGACAAGAGCCAGTTCGGCCTGGCGCCGGTCCGTTGCGAAGTGTGGGAAGGCTTCATCTTCATCAACTTCGACGACAATGCCGCGCCGCTGACCGACTACCTCGGACCGCTGGCCAAGAGCATCGAAGGCTATCCCTTCGGCGAGATGACCGAGACCTACTCCTACCGGGCCGAGGTCGGCAGCAACTGGAAGCTGTTCATCGACGCGTTCGTCGAGTTCTACCACGCGCCGATCCTGCACCAGGGGCAGTACACCAAGGAAGAAGCTGCCAAGATCCAGAAGTTCGGCTACGAGGCGCTGCACTACGAACTGGCCGGACCGCACAACCTGCAGTCGACGTGGGGTGGTCAGGCGCCGCCGTCGGACATGTCCATGGTCAAGCCGATGGACCAGGTGCTGCGCAGCGGTCTGTTCGGCCCGTGGGACAAGCCGGAGATCATCGAAAACCTGGAATTACCACCGGGTGTCAACGTGAAGCGGGTGCCGCAGTGGGGCATCGACTCGTGGCTGTTCTATCCGAACTTCATGCTGCTGATCTGGGAGCCGGGCTGGTACCTGACTTACCACTACTGGCCGACCGCGGTGGACAAACACATCTTCGAATCGTCGCTGTACTTCGTGCCGCCGCGCAATGCGCGGGAACGCCTGGCCCAGGAGCTGGCCGCCGTGACATTCAAGGAGTACGCGTTGCAGGACGCCAACACCCTGGAAGCCACCCAGACCATGATCGGCACCCGGGCGGTCAAGGAATTCCTGCTGTGCGACCAGGAAGTGCTGATCCGCCATCTGCACCACACCACCGCCAACTACGTCAAGGAGCACCAGCGCAATGTCGCTACCGTCTGAATTCGCGGCCCTGGAGCCGTATTTGGATTGGGATCTGGCCACCGAGCCCGAGCGTTACGCCAAGCGGTTGGCCTCGTCGATGTCGGAGATGCAGGACTTCTACGACGTCGCGTTCCCGTTGCTCAACGACGTGATCGCGTACTGCGACAAGTTCCCGATCGACGACTTGCCCGACGATGCCAAGACCCTGATGCACATCATGCAGTCGCTGGTGATGGTGTCGTTCCCGATCGAGGCCTGGAAGCAGCCCCGGGTGCCCGACAGCGGCGCGGCGTGGGTTGAAGTCCTTCGCGAACCGGTGATTTAACCGGTGCTGACGCTCAAGGCCGCCGGGCTGCTCGACGTCGACGCCGGAGATATCGTCCGGCCCGGCATCCTGCGGATCGACGGTGACCGGATCGTCGGCGTCGGAGGTGAACCCGAGGGCGACACAATAGATCTCGGGGATCAGATCCTGCTGCCGGGGCTGATGGACATGGAGGTGAACCTGCTGATGGGTGGTCGCGGCGAGCGGCCGGGACTGTCTCAGGTTCAAGACGACCCGCCGACCCGGGTGCTGCGTGCGGTCGGCAACGCCCGGCGCACGCTGCGTGCCGGGTTCACCACGGTGCGCAACCTCGGGCTGTTCGTCAAGACCGGCGGCTACCTGCTGGATGTGGCACTCGGCAAGGCGATCGACGCGGGCTGGATCGAGGGTCCACGGATTGTGCCTGCCGGACATGCGATTACGCCGACGGGTGGGCATCTGGACCCGACGATGTTCGCCGCGTTTGCGCCGCACGCGCTGGAGCTGACGGTGGAGGAGGGCATCGCCAACGGGGTCGACGAGATCCGCAAAGCGGTGCGCTACCAGATCAAGCACGGCGCGCAGCTGATCAAAGTCTGCGTTTCCGGCGGCGTGATGTCGTTGACCGGTGAGGCCGGCGCACAACACTATTCGGACGAAGAGTTGCGCGCCATCGTCGACGAGGCGCACCGGCGCGGGCTGCGCGTCGCCGCGCACACGCACGGAGCGGAAGCGGTCAAGCACGCCGTTGCCTGCGGTATCGACTGCATCGAACACGGCTTCCTGATGGACGACGAGGCGATCCAGATGCTGGTCGACAACGACCGGTTCCTGGTGACCACCCGTCGGCTCGCCGAGGCGATGGACGTGTCGCACGCCCCGAAAGAGTTGCAGGACAAGGCCGCCGAGATGTTTCCGAAGGCCAAGACGTCGATCAAGGCCGCCTACGAGGCCGGGGTGAAGATCGCGGTCGGCACCGACGCGCCGGCGATACCGCACGGCAAGAACGCCGACGAACTCGTCACCCTGGTGGATTGGGGCCTGCCGCCGTTGGCGGTGCTGCGCGCCGCTACCGTGACGGCAGCGGATCTGATCAATTCCAAAGACCTGGGCAGGCTGGCCGAAGGCATGCTCGCCGACGTCATCGCGGTGCCGGGAAACCCGTTGGAAGACATCACCGTTACCCGTAACGTCAGCTTTGTCATGAAAGGCGGCAAGGTCTATGCCAACCAGAACTGACGATTTGGTCGAGATCCAGCAGCTACTGGCTCGATACGCGGTAACCATCACCCAGGGTGACATCGACGGACTCGTCGGCGTCTTCACCCCGGACGGGACCTACAGCGCGTTCGGCGACACCTACACCCTGGACCGGTTCCCGGAACTGGTGGCCGCCGCACCCAAGGGCCTGTTCATGACCGGCACCTCGTTGGTCGAGAATCTCGATGGCGACACGGCAACCGGCACCCAGCCGCTGTGCTTCATCGAGCACTCGGCACACGACATGCGCATCGGTTACTACCGCGACACCTATCTGCGGACCGCCGATGGCTGGCGGCTGAAAACCCGTGCCATGACATTCATTCGACGTAGCGGGGTGCACGACTCGGGGCGCCCGCACGCCGTCGGTCGCCCTACGCCGTGAATTCTGGCACCGTCACGGTCGAGCAGTTCCGGGCCGATTTGTGCGCGTGGCTCGACGACCATGACCTAACGCCTGGGCCCGACCATTCGCTGCAGGGTCATATGCGGCAATTCGCCCGAGTCAGCGAGGCACTGTACGACGCGGGTTGGATGCGTTACGGCTGGCCGGTCGAAGTCGGCGGGCTGGGTGGGCCCGCTCTGCTGCGCGCGATCGTCGGCGAGGAGGTGGTCGGCCGGCGGTTGGCCGAGCCCGGCCCTTACTCGATGCTGGAGGTCCTCGCCCCGACGATGATCGATTATGCGCCAACCGAACTCGCTGCCGAAATGGTGCCGTTGCTGCTCAGCGGGCGCGAGCAGTGGTGTCAGGGGTTCTCCGAACCGGGGTCGGGAAGCGATCTGGCCTCGCTGACCACGCGCGCCGCCCAGGACGGGGACAACTGGATCGTCAACGGGCAGAAGGTCTGGACCAGTTTCGCGCAGTACTCCACCCGGTGCGTCCTGCTCACCCGCACCGCGCCCGGCCATGACGGCATCACCGCGTTCTTCGTCGACATGGACACACCGGGCATCACCGTCCGGCCGCTGCACACCATGCACGGCGTCGACGAATTCTGCGAGGTCTATTACGACGACGTGGTGGTCCCGTCCAGCCGGATGCTCGGCAAGCCGGGAGACGGCTGGCGCCTGGCGATGGATCTGTTGCCCTATGAACGCTCGACCTGTTTCTGGCAGCGGATCGCCTATCTGTACTCACGTTTCGACGCACTCATATCCGAAGTGACTGCCGCTGACGAATCCGCTTTGGGCGCAGCCTATCTCGCGTTGCATACGCTGCGCTGCCGGTCCCGCGCCACCCAGCACCGGCTGGCCGACGGGGCCAGATTGGGCCCGGACACCTCCATCGACAAGGTGCTGCTGGCCGGCGCCGAGCAGAAGCTCTACGACACCGTGCACGACCTGCTGCCAGGCGCGCTGGAACTCGACGACACGCCGTGGCGGCCCGAGTACCTGTACTCCCGCGCGGCCACCATCTATGGCGGCACCGCCGAGATCCAGCGCAACATCATCGCCCGCCGGCTGTTGGATCTCGGGAAGGAGTGACGGTGTGACCGATCCCGAAGAACTGCGCATGATCGCCGATTCGCTGCGGACCGCGATGAATGCGCATTCCGGTTCGCGACTCGACTCCGCGCTGGCAGAGTTGGGCTGGCTCGACATGCTGGACGAGATCCCCGACACGGCAATACCTTTGGTCTTCGGATTGCTCGGCGAAACCGGCGCGCACGCCTCGGTTCTGAACGACGTCGTAGGGCAGCCGGGTGGCGAGCCGGTGCCGCTGCCCTACGCCGGCGGGTCCTGGGTGGTCTGGGAACGCACCGACCAGGACACGTCAGCCTTGGACGACGACATTCCGATACACCGGGTGCCCACCGGAGAGCCCCTGACGCCCTCGGTGCTGGCCGCGGGTCGACGGGCGCTGGGCTGGTGGCTGGTCGGCACCAGCCGGGCCATGCTGGCGCTGGCCCGTCAGCACGCCCTCGACCGTGTCCAGTTCGGCCGTCCCATCGCCTCTTTCCAGGCCGTGCGGCACCGGCTCGCCGAAACGCTGGTCGCGATCGAGGGCGCCGAGGCCACCCTGCAGGTTGCCGCGGACCATGACGACGAACTGGCCAGCCTGCTGGCCAAAGCCGCTGCCGGTCAGGCGGCGCTGACCGCAGCACGGCATTGCCAGCAGGTGCTCGGTGGCATCGGCTTCACCGCCGAACACCGGTTGCATCGTCACGTCAAGCGGGCGTTGCTGTTCGACGGGCTGCTCGGCAGCTCCCGCGAACTGACCCGCGAGGCGGGGGCGGTACTGCGGCAGCGGGGTTCGGCGCCCCGCCTGGCCCACCTCTAACGCCGAGTGTGAATCCCACGACGTGACACGCCGTCGGCCCGTCGTGAGATTCACACTCGCGCAGGCTGATAACTAATTGCGCGGCAGTCCCAGTATCCGCTCGGCGATGATGTTGCGCTGGATCTCCGAAGTGCCACCTGCGATGGTGCCGGCGAAGCTGCGCGCGTACCGGTCGAACCAGCTGCCGCTGTGGGCGTCGAGGTCCAGCGGCGCGAACTGCGCAGTGACCGCAGGATGTACCAGGCCGTCGGCGCCGGTGGCGTGCAACGCCTCCTCCGAAGCGCGTTGCAGGGCTTCGGATCCCAGCAGCTTGAGCACCGACTGGGCGGGCACGTCCTCCTCGCCGCGGGCGGCACGGGCCGTCGCCGCCGACCCCAGCAGATGCATCGCCCGGGCATCCATCACCAGCGTCGCGTAACGATCCCGTTCCAGCACCCCGGACGGCGTGTAGTCGACCGTCATCTGGTCCAACAGGTTGGCGTAATCCATCCACAGCATGGCGCGTTCGTGGCCCAGCGAACCGGTCGCCACCCGCCAACCGCCGTTGAGGGCGCCCACCAGATTCTCGGCCGGCACCCGCGCATCGGTGAAGAACACCTCGTTGAACTCGACGTCGTCGTGGTCACACACCGACGGAAACGGTCGCCGCACCACGCCGGGTGTATCCGTCGGAATCATCAGGGCACTGATGCCCTTGTGTTTCGGCGCGTCGGGATCGGTGCGCACGAACGTCAGCAACACGTCGGCGTGGTGGGCGCCGGAAGTCCAGACCTTCTGACCGTTGACCACGAAATGGTCTCCGTCGAGCACCGCCTTGGTCTTCAGCGACGCCAGGTCCGACCCCGCGCCGGGCTCGCTCATGCCCAGCGAGGCGGTGATCTCGGCCCGCAGGATCGGTACCGCCCAGCGCCGCTTCTGCTCGTCGGTGCCGAACGACAGCAGCGACGCGGCGATGATCCCCACACCTTGGGGATTGAAGCTGCGGTAGATCCGCCGCCGGGCCAACTCCTCGGCGCACACGTACTGCTGCAGCAAAGTGGCGTTGCGGCCGCCGAATTCCGGCGGATTCCCGGGTAGTAGCCAGCCGTGGTCGAACATCCGGCGTTGCCAGCGCACCGCCCACTCCGGCAGGTGCGAGCACGAGAGCGGCCGCTCGATTCCCTCGGCCCCGTCCGGCAGGTGCTCGTCGAGAAACGCAATGAATTCGGCGCGGAATGCCTCGATGTCGGCGTCGAAACTCAGCTGCACGGCGCTCGCTCCTAGCTGTCCGGAGCTCTCCCGAGCCCCTGTTCTCGGAAATCTGCTTCCCAAACACGCGTCAAAGAGAATAGTATTCTCGTCGTGAGGAAGTTACAATCTCCTGGTCACCGTCCGCGAGGAGGTTGAGCACAGCGATGGCGCGGCGTTCTCCGGTACAGTCCAACCATGTTCTCCCAGCGCGGCAATCATCTGAGCCGCCCGTGACAAACCCCAGTGAAGAGCCGGCCTGGAAACAGCGCGCCGTCGAACGCTCCATCAAGACCGCGAAATTGCGGGCGGCGCAGCGCGTGCAGCGCTTCCTGGACGCCGCGCAGGCCATCATCATCGAAAAGGGGAGCACGGACTTCACCGTCCAAGAGGTCGTCGACCGGTCGCGCCAGTCGTTGCGCAGCTTCTACCTGCAGTTCGACGGCAAGCACGAGTTGCTGCTCGCCCTGTTCGAGGACGCTCTGAGCCGCTCCGCGGACCAGATCCGCGCCGCGACCGAGGGTCACACCGACGCACTGGAGCGCCTCAAGGTCGCCGTGGAGTTGCTCTACGAAGCCTCCCGGCCCGACCCCATGGCCAGACGACCGCTGTTCACCGACTTCGCGCCTCGTTTGCTGGTCACGCATCCGACCGAGGTCAAGGTCGCGCATGCACCGCTGCTGGCTTTGCTCACCGAGTTGACCGAAGCCGCCGCGGAGGCCGGCAAATTGCGCGCCGACGTCAATCCCAAGCGGGCCGCCGCCATGACCATGCAGACCGTGATGTTCATCGCGCAGTCCAGCGGCGGCGCCGACGAAGATACGGCCCATCCCATCACCGCCGACGAGGTGTGGGACTTCTGCTCACGGGGATTCGCCGGCAAATAATTCCCCGTCGCGGGGCCGGAATTCCACGAGCCCATTTCGCCAATGAGCGAATATCGCACGTTGTCAAATGGACGAGAACGATATTCTCTGATATCAAGAATCGTAAATAGCCAAAACGGATTCCACGTTGACACTCGTTGGTGAGTGATGACAGAGTTCTACAGGCGGCATGACCGCGCTCCCCCCGGGAGCGGGCGCGGTTCCGGCGAGAGGGCAGTTACCCGTGACAGTCAGCGCACCCAACAGCGCACTCAACGATGTCTACTTCGACCCCTACGACGTCGAGCTCAACGCCGACCCCTACCCGATGTTTCGGCGCCTGCGTGAGGAGGTGCCGCTCTACTACAACGAGCAGCACGACTTCTACGCTCTGAGCCGCTTCGCCGACGTCAACGATGCGCTCGTCGACTATCAGACGTTCAGTTCGGCCAGAGGCGCCATCCTCGAACTCATCCGCGCCAACATCGAGATGCCGCCGGGTGTGCTCATCTTCGAAGACCCGCCGGTGCACGACATCCACCGCAAGTTGTTGTCCCGCATGTTCACTCCGCGCAAGATCAACGACCTGGAACCCAAGATCCGCGAATTCTGCGCCCGCAGTTTGGATCCGCTGATCGGTACCGGACGTTTCGACTTCGTCAACGATCTGGGCGCGCAGATGCCGATGCGGGTGATCGGGATGCTGCTGGGTGTGCCCGAGGAAGATCAAGAGGCCGCACGCGATTTCGCCAACGCGCAGATGCGTACCGAAGCCGGCAAGCCGATGGAGTTCTCGGCCGAAGCCATGCTGAGCGGCGAGTTCTTCGGGCAGTACATCGACTGGCGCGCGGAGCACCCCTCCACCGATCTGACCACCGAACTGCTCAACGCGGAATTCGAGGACGAGAACGGCGTCGTACGCCGCATGCGCCGCGACGAACTGCTCACCTACATCACGGTCGTATCCGGTGCGGGCAACGAGACCACCACCCGGCTGATCGGCTGGGCGGGCAAGGTGCTCTCCGAGCATCCGGATCAACGCCGTGCGCTGGCGGAGAATCCGGCGTTGATCCCGGCCGCCGTCGAGGAATTGCTGCGCTACGAACCGCCGGCTCCGCACGTGGCCCGCTACGTCACGCGGGACGTGGAGTACCACGGCCAAAAGGTGCCCGAAGGCAGCGTCATGATGATGCTCATCGGAGCGGCCAACCGCGACCACCGCCAATTCCCGCCTGACGGAGACGTTTTCGACATTCGGCGTGAGCCGCACCAACACCTGACGTTCAGTGTCGGCACGCACTACTGCCTCGGGTCGGCGCTCGCGCGTCTGGAAGGCCGGATCGCGCTCGAGGAGATCCTGAAGCGTTTCCCCGAGTGGGAGGTCGACCTCACCGAAGCAAAACTTTCCCCGACGTCGACGGTTCGGGGTTGGGAATCCATGCCGGCCGTGCTCGGCTGAGACCGGTCGAGCCAACTAAGGAGAGAAACATGTCTGGACGTGTAGAAGGCAAAGTCGCCTTCGTCACCGGGGCGGCACTTGGTCAGGGACGCAGCCACGCGGTGCGGTTGGCGCAGGAAGGCGCCGACATCATCGCCATCGACGTCTGTAAGCGGGTCGTGGAGACCAGTCCCATCCCGGCGGCCACCCCGGAGGACCTGGCCGAGACCGCCGATCTGGTCAAAGGTCTCAACCGGCGGATCTTCACCGCCGAAGTGGACGTGCGGGACTACGACGGACTGAAGGCGGCGGTGGATGCCGGCGTCGACGAGTTGGGCCGGCTGGACATCATCGTCGCCAACGCCGGGATCGGCAATGGCGGCGACACCCTGGACCAGTGCAGCGAGCACGACTGGCAGGAAATGATCGACGTGAACCTGTCCGGCGTGTGGAAGACAGTGAAAGCCGGTGTGCCGCATCTCATCAAGGGCGGCAACGGCGGTTCGATCATTTTGACCAGCTCGGTCGGCGGACTGAAGGCGTACCCGCACTGCGGCAACTACGTGGCGGCCAAGCACGGTGTGGTCGGCATCATGCGTTCGTTCGCAGTCGAGTTGGGACACCACATGATTCGGGTCAACACGGTGCATCCCACCCACGTCAGCACCGGGATGATCATGAACGAGGGCACGTGGAAGCTGTTCCGGCCGGACCTGGAGAACCCCGGTCCCGACGACATGGCCCCGATCTGCCAGATGTTCCACACGCTGCCGGTTCCGTGGGTGGATGCCGTGGACATCAGCAACGCGGTGCTGTTCTTCGCCTCCGACGAGTCCCGCTACGTCACCGGTGTCACCCTGCCTGTCGATGCGGGTAGCTGCCTGAAATAGGGTCCGTCCCTATGGGCGGAATTTCTAGCTACGAAGGCCGCGGGGCGGTCGTCACCGGCGGTGCCAGCGGCATCGGCTTGGCCACCGCGACGGAGTTCGCGCGCCGCGGCGCCAAGCTTGTCCTGGCCGACATCGACGGAACCGGTCTGGAACAGGCCGTCGCGCGGCTGCGCGGCGAAGGTTTCGAGGCGCACGGCGTGGTGTGCGACGTCCGGCATCTCGACGAGGTCGTGAACCTGGCCGATGAGTCTTTCCGGTTGCTCGGGCAGGTCGATGTGCTGTTCAGCAACGCCGGTATCGGCATCGGCGGCCCGATCGCGCAGATGACGCACGAGGACTGGCGCCTGGTGATCGACATCGACCTGTGGGGCGCCATTCACGCCGTCGAAGCATTTCTGCCGAGGTTGATCGAGCAAGGGGCGGGGGGCCACATCGCCTTCACCGCGTCCTTCGCCGGTCTGGTGCCGAACGCTGGCCTCGGAGTTTACGGAGTTGCCAAGTACGGAGTCGTCGCTCTCGCCGAAGTGCTGGCTCGCGAGCTCAAGCCCAACGACATCGGAGTTTCCGTCTTGTGCCCCATGGTGATCGAGACCAAGCTGGTGTCCAACTCGGAGCGTATCCGCGGTGCGGGTCAGGCACTGGACTCGTCGCCGGACTCGGCCAACGACCTGGGTGCGCTGCCGGCACAGGACGAGACCGTCAACGTCGACAACTTCGCCCGTCTGACCGCCGACGCCATCGCGGCCAACCGCCTCTACGTGCTACCGCACGAGGCGTCCCGGGCCTCCATCCGCCGACGCTTCGAGCGCATCGACCGGACCTTCGACGAGCAGGCCGCCGAGGGCTGGCGCCACTAGCGTGCGGGCGCCCGGCCGATCACACCGTCGGCTTCCAGTTCGGCGATCTCGGTGTCGGTCAATCCCAGCTCGGTCAGCAGTTCGTGATTGTGCTGTCCCAGCAGCGGTGCGGGCCGGGTGTGAAACCGCTGCGGTCCCTCGGATAGTCGCATGGGCACGGTGCTGAGCCTGGCCGGGCCGCACACCGGATGGTCGACGACCTCGAAGAAGTCGCGCGCGGCCAGCTGAGCCAGTTCCGTCTGGCGGTGCGGCTGCATGACCTTGGCCACCGGCACCCCGGCTTCCCACAGCCGGTCGACGATCTCGTCACCGGTGCGGGTCTCACACCAGCGCGCCAGCTGCTTGTCGAGGTAGTCGTGCTGCTCACGTCGCCCCGCCGCGGTGGCCAGTGCGGGATCGGTTGTCCACGAGGGTGATTCGAGCGCCGCGCACAGCTGGTTCCATTGCTGGTCGGTGGCCACCGCGATCGCCACCCAGCTGTCCAGACGACCGAACTCGTCGACGTCTTTGGTCAGGTACAGGTTCTGCGGGGCGGCGGTCGGCCCCCGGTTGCCCGACCGTTGCAGCAGTGCGCCGTAGGCGGAGTATTCGATGAGTTGCTCGGCGGCGATGTTGAGGGCCGCATCCACCATGGCCGCTTCGACCAACACTCCTTGACCCGTGCGGCGGCGGTGTTCCAGGGCCAGCAGCAGCGCGTTGAGCGCGTGCACGCCGGCGTTGGGGTCGCCGACCGAATACGGCTCGAACGGGGTGCGATCGGGGTAGCCGGTCAACCAGCTCACCCCCGACGCCGATTCGATGACGTAGGCGAATGCCGGGTTGTCGCGCCAGGGTCCGTCGAGGCCGAAGCCGGGCATCCGCATCAGCACCGCGTCGGCCCGAAGCGACTGCACCGCAGCGAAATCCAGGCCTATCTGATCGAGGACCCGGGGCGTGAAGTTCTCGGCGATCACATCGCAGCCGACGATCAGAAGGTGCAGCAGTTCCCGTCCGCGCGGGTGCTGCAGGTCCAGGGTGATGCCCTTCTTGTTGGTGTTGAGGGCGGCGAAGATGGGTGACTTCTCCCACCACAACTCTTCGGTGACGGGTATGCCGGCGATCAGTCGGGTGCCGTCGGGCCGGCGGGTGGATTCGACGTGGATCACCTCGGCGCCGAGCATGGCCAGGAAATGTGTGCACGACGGTCCCGCCCAGAACGTCGTCAGGTCCAGCACGCGAAGTCCACTCAGCGGCAGCGGTTTTCGGGGCCGGAGAGAAGGGCGGGCCACCGGGTCGATTTCCCGGTAGCGAGCGGTGTGCTCACCCAGCCGGGGTGCGGGTCCCGGCGGCCGAAGCTGCGCGGGTCGCATCCGGTAGGGATGACCGGGCTGGAAGAACCCGTCGCGCGGATTGCGGGTGAACGTGCCCCGCTCGACGAAGTGGTCCAGCGACGTGACGTTGGCGCCGTTGGCTACCGGTGCATTCGGGATCCGGAAGGCGGTGGCGAGTTCGCGGATGTCGTCCACCCGCTGGCTGCGTACCCAGGCGTAGATCTCGTCGGCATGGATATTGGCCTGCTCGGTGATGGTCAGCGGTGAGTTCTCGTCGATCCACTCCGGGTGCCCGACCATGGCACACAGATCGAACCACTGTTGCGCGGTCCCGCAGCCGAGGTCGACCAGACCGTCCGCCGCGGCGGCCACGCCCGGCACTGTGGGCCGCCGCGCAACGCGCCACGGCCGCCCCAGCATCTCGAAGTAGGTGACCGGATAGTAAGTGAGGCCGAGGATCTGGGTTTCCAGCATGGACAGGTCGATGAGTTGGCCGTCGGTGTCGCGCTGGTAGCGCGAGGCCAGGATGGCCGCGCTGGCGTAGGCGCCGGCCAGGTACTCCCCGACCTGCCCGCCGACGAACACCGGCGCACGGTCGGCCACACCACGACCCAGCCCGATGATTCCCCCGGACCAGGCCTGCAGGGTGAACTCGGTGGCGGCGCGGTCCTGCCACGGACCCCGTCGGCCGAACGGCGTGATCGAAGTGACCACCAGATGCGGATGACGTTCCCGGATCTGTTCGGGCGCAAAGGCTTCGGCCACGGCCGATCCCGGCGACCAGACGACCGCGTCCGCGGCGGACAGCAGCCGGTCGACCAGGTCGATGTCGTCCGTGCTCGCTGGGTCGGCGACGATGCTGGACTTCGATCCGGCCAGGAAGCTGAACAACGCCCCGTCGGTTGCGCCGTCCTTTC
Source organism: Mycobacterium sp. NGS67 (assembly GCF_059812185.1). Lineage (NCBI taxonomy): Bacteria > Bacillati > Actinomycetota > Actinomycetes > Mycobacteriales > Mycobacteriaceae > Mycobacterium > Mycobacterium sp. NGS67. Next base: position 150,700 of record NZ_JCALCF010000008.1, on the reverse strand, counting down.
CGACGTCCGCGCCCGACGCCGACCAGGATCGCAGCGGATCACCCTCGGGCGGTTCAATTTTGATGACGTCGGCGCCGCCGTCGGCCAGCAGTTTGGTGCAATAGCCGCCCGCAATCCCGGTGGACAGGTCGACCACCGTGAAACCGGTCAACGGCGAATCGACCACTACCGCTTCTTCTTTCGGCCCTGGCCCTTGCGTGCCTTCTTGCTCAACCGCCAGTCGGGCGGAAACTTGTCGTCATTGTCTTTGACCGCGCCGCCGAGACCCCGCTCGATGGCCGCATCGAGGGAGAAGTCGCCGGTGTCGGCCCGGGCAGCACCGCCGGCCGACTCGAAGAACCCGCCGAGCACACTGCCCAGGTATTCACCCTGGAACTGCTTCATGATCTCGAAGAACGTCTTCTGCATGAACACGGTGTCAGTGGGCCGGTTACGGGCACACGCCAAGGCGTATTTGGCGACCTCGGCTTCGAGTTGCCCGCGCGGCACCACACTGTTCAGGAAATTGCAGTCGTACATCTCCGCGGCGGTGAAAGCCCGGCCAGTGAACACCATTTCCTGGAACTTGCGGATGCCCATGGTCTGCGCCCACCACCACATCCGCGGTCCCCAGCCGTAATACCGGAAGGACGGATGCCCGAACAGCGCATCGTCGCTGGCGATCACCAGGTCGGCGTCGGCGGCCTGATAGAAGTGCCAGCCGTAGCAGTAGCCTTTGGCTTCGACGATGCTGATCTTCTTGAAATCCTGCAGCCCGCGGATACCGGAGTTCGGATTCGCATACCACTGTCCGATGGTGCCGCCGTGGCGGAACGACCCCTTCGGCGGGTAGGTGACTTCGCCTGCCCCGATACCGAATTCGGCGAGCAGCGCCGCCGGATCCGCCGACTCCTTGGCTGCCATGAACTCCTCGAGGTCGGCTCCGGATCCCAGGTCGGCGCCCTCGCCGCGGATCACCACCACCTTCACGTCGTCGTCGACACCGGCGCGGTGCAGCAGGTCGGCGTAGCGCCGCCGGGCAGCGATCGTCGGTGCGTTCAGGTAGTCGGGCCGATCGAAGGTGATGGTGGCGACACGGGTCTCGACGTCTTTGTCATACCGGATGATCTTGGCGGCCTTGCGGTCCGCCTTGTCGCCCATGTTCAACCGTGCCAGGACGGACTGCTGCTCAGCACTTCCGGGCCGTCGCGGGTGATCAGCACCGCTTCGCGTCCGAACACCGCGCCGACACCGGGTTCCCAGACATAGCCCGTGACGGCCAACACCATTCCCGGTTCCAGTCGCTCGTCACCGGCCGTGCGTGGCAGCTGAGCGGAGATGACCGGCGGGTCGAAACCCATGCCAAGACCGCGCGCCACCGGCATCGGCGGCGCCGACTCCCCCGCCGCCTGGTAGGCCGCCAGCAGTTCGCCGGCACCGGCGCCCGGCCGACAGGCCGTGATCAGCTTGTCCCACAACCGGTCCCATCGCGCGAAGGCCGCCGCTGCCCCCGGTACCGACCCGACCGGCCACGTCCTGCCGACCTCGCCGATGTAACCGCCCGCCACGACTCCGGCCGAGAAGGCGACCAGGTCGCCGGTCTGGATCCGGCCGTCACTGTGGGCGCGCCGCCAGGAGTGCTCACGCGAAGTCACCCACGCCACATCCTGATTCGCCGGGGTGCTCACCCCACCGGCGGCCAGTGCCTCCAGCAACACCCCGGCCAGCGTCTGCTCGGTGACCCCGGCCCGCAGCTCGGAGACCGCGGCGGCCAAACCCCGGTCGGCCACCGCGACGGACTCACGCAGAGCGGCGATTTCGTCGTCGGTCTTGATGCGCCGGGCCGCGCGCATCGCGAGTTCACCGTCCAACAGCTCGGCGTTGGGGAACGCCGTCGGCAGCAACTGGGCGAAAACCGGTGACAGCGCGTCGGTTCCGACCCGACGCGCATCGGCGGCGCCCTCGATGCGCTGCAGCGCCGCGATGGTGTTCACCGGGTTCCACGAGATGCCGTACAGGTTCTCGTGCGGGATGTCCTCGGGCACCCCTTCGTCCCAGGTGCTGAGCAGGTGGATGGCACCGGTGGCGCGCACCAGTACGCAGGTGGGCCCGAACGGGCGCGTGCCGGCCACCCACAGTTGCGGTGCGCCGGTGACGTATCGGACGTTGGCCTGCCGACCCAGGACCAGCACGTCGAGGTCGTACTCGGCCATCTGGGCCAGCGCGCGTTCCCGACGGCCCAGGCGCAGCGCCCGGTCGTCGGCCAGGACTTCAGTGGCCATAGGGGTCATAGGGGTAGTCGGTCAATATGGTCGAGCCCTCCTCGGTGATCACCAGGACCTCTTCACTGCGGTAGCCGCCGGTGCCGTCCTCCCACACCACCGGCTCGACCACCAGCACCATGCCCGATTGCAGGACGAAGTTCTCGTCGAACTCGTTGCCCAGATCCGTTCCGATCATGGGCATTTCGGCCGCGTTGACGCCGATGCCGTGGCCCAGGTAGAAGTGCGGGAGCCACGGCCGGGTGCCGTCGTTGGCCGCGATGGCGGCGCGGCCCAAGTCGGCGGCGGTGACTCCGGCACGGGCCACGCCCAGCACCGCGTCCATGATCTGTCGCCATTTGTCGAACTGGGCCTGCTGGCGTGGCGACGGATCCTGTCCGACGATCCAGGTACGTCCGAAGTCCGAGCAGTAGCCCTGGTAGGTGATGCTGACGTCGGTCCACAGCACGTCGCCCTTGGCCAGCTCGCGTTCGGTGCTCAGCAACGGCAGCGCGAGGTCACCGTGGGTGGTCCACACCCCCTCGGCCCTGCTGTTCGGCATCACCTGCCAGATCGGTTCCAGCATGCTGGCCATCGCTCCGAGTTCGAAGGCGCGGCGCAGGAACCGTCCGGACAGGTCGACCTGGCGGATGCCGGGGGCCAACGCCTGGTGGACCTCGACCATCGCCTCGTCGGTGATCCGGACCGCGGTGCGGATGCAGGCGAGTTCGTCGGGCGTCTTGACCACTTTGGCGGCGCTGACCACGGCGGCCGCGTCGACGGGAGCGCCGCCCGGGAACAACGACTTCCGGGCACGCGACATCGCACCGGTCAACTCGTCGACGGCCACGGTCGAGCCGGCCGGGATCAGCTCGGCCAGGCGGCGGGCGAAATCGGTTACGCCCTCGTCGAATTCGAGGTAGACCGGTCCGTGCAGGTGGTCGGTGGGAAGTTCCGACTCGTGCGCGGCACCTTCGCGGAACGGCAGGAACAGGTGCGGCCACGGGTCGTCGACGAGGACCACCGCCACCGGGCGCTCGACGTAGGAAATTCCGGCATCGCCCAGCGGCCAACTCGTCCCGGTGGCATAGACCACGGCGTTGTTGCCCAGCAGCACCAGGGCATCGACGCCGCGCTCGGCCATCGCGGTGCGCAACCGCGCTCCCGTCTCGCGGCGCAGCCGGGACAGGTCCGGGGTCTCCGGGATGGTCAGACCGTCGGCCGCAAAAGTCGTCACAGGCCCAGGAATTCCGTGATGTTGCCGCTGACGATGCGGGTGGCGCGTTCCGGCCCGACGGCTTCGACGACGGCCGCCAGCGACTTCTCCGAATAGCCGTAGGTGCTTTCGTTGTGCGGGTAGTCACTGGACCACATGACTTTGTCGACCCCGATCCGGTCGATCAGCTCCAGGCCCAGCGGGTCCACCATGAACGAAGCGCTCATATGGGTGTCCCAGTAGTAGCGGACATCGTGTTCCAGCGGCCGGTTGAACATGTGCTGATAGGACGCCACCAAATGCTCCGCGTCTTGCAAAGCCCAAGGTACCCAAGCGATTCCACCTTCGAACCAGCCGATCCGCAGACTGGGATGATCGTCGAGGATTCCGGAGAAGAGGTACTTCGCGAACTGCTCCCGGAAGCCGTCGATATTGATCATCATCCCGACGACGACGCTGTTGAACTGACACGGCGTTTTCGGCGGGGTCTCACCGATGTGATGCGTAACCGGCAGCCCGGCGGCTTCGATCTCGTCCCACACCGGCTTCATCGCGGTGCTGCCGTAATCGATGATGTTTCCGTCGTCGTCCTTGCCCGGGTTCAGCGGTAACAGGAATGTCTTGAGCCCCAACGACTTCAACTCGGCCAGTGTCTTGCGGGTGCCCTCCGGGTCCCACCAGTTGATCAACCCGGCGCCGTAGAAGTGACCGTTGGAGCGTTCCTGCAACTCCGCGATGTACTCGTTGTAGATGCGGAAGGTGATCTCGCGGAGCTTCTTGTCCGGGTAGTGGAACAACGCCAGAACCGCGTTGGGAAACGCGAGTTCCTTGTCGACGCCGTCTTCGCGTAACTCCTGAATGCGCGCTTCGATGTTGGTGCTGGCCGCCCCGGGCAGGTCGTCGTATTGCATCAGCACGGCACTGAAGTCACCGGGCAGGAACGACTGGCCCTTACGGCCCACCTGATACGCGCCGTCCTCGTACCAAATACGGGGTGCCTTGTCCTTCAGGTCTTCCGGAAAGCGCTCGTAGAAGATGTCGGCGGCCAGCGAGATGTGATTGTCGGCGGAGAAGACCTCCGTTCCGGCGGGCAGACCCACGTTGCTGCCGATGGCGTGGCCTTTGCGATCCTTCGGTGCGCCAAAGCCTTTCGGTGGGTAGAGCGTGCTTGTCATCATTGACCTCTCTTGGGCTGTGAAAGGGCTTACCAGGTGATCGGCAGTTCGTGCACGCCGTAGGTGAGCCGGTCGTGTTTGAACGGGATCCCCTCGAACGGGACAGCCAACGCCATGGTGGGAATTCGCTGGAACAGGCTGCGGAAGACGATCTGCAGTTCCGCGCGCGCCAACTGTTGTCCCACGCACTGGTGCCGGCCGTAACCGAAGGCCACATGGCGGTCCGCGTTCGAGCGGTGCAGGTACAGCCGGTCCGGTTCGGTGAACGCTTCGGCGTCCCAATTCGCCGGGGCCAGATCGATGATGATGCCCTCGCCGGCGCGGATGACCTCGCCGGCGATCTGGATGTCCTCGCTTGCGACGCGGCGCTGACCGTTCTGGATGATGCTGAGGTAGCGCAGCAATTCCTCCACCGCATTGGCGACGATCTTCGGGTCTTCGGCATCCCGGATGGCCGGCAGCTGGTCGGGATTTTCCAGCAGCGCAAGCACACCGATCCCGATCATGTTGGCGGTGGTCTCGTGGCCGGCCATCAGCAAGCCACTACTCAACTGCGTGGCCTCTTTGAGGCTGAGATCGCCGGCCTTGACCCGTTCGGCCAGATCGGAAACTGCGTCCTCAGCTGGGTTGTCCATCTTGGCCTCGACCAGTTTGGACAGGTACTTGTACAGACTCATCGCACCCTTGACGGTGTCCTCGCTGGTCGCATAGCGAGCAAGTCCGACGTTGGCGTGCTCCTGGAACATCTCGGCGTCCTCGTAGGGCACCCCCAACAACTGACTGATCACCAGCGACGGGATCGGCAAGGCGATCGCGGAGACGAGGTCGGCCGGCTGCGGTCCCGCCAACATCTTGTCGATGTGGTCGTCGGTGATCTGCTGAATTGCCGTGCGAAGACCTTCCACTCGCCGAAAGGTGAAGGGCTTGGACAACATTCGCCGGAATCGGGTGTGTTCTTCGCCGTCGGAGGTGAAGACCGACCGGGGTCGCTTGTGCACCGTGGACAGCATGCGTTCGTTCCAGTGCGGAAAGCCAGGTATCCGGTCGTCCACGCTGACCCGCGAATCCGAGAAGAGCTCTCGGCACTGTTCGTAACCGGTGATCAGCCAGGGCGTGCTGCCGTCCCAGATCCGCACCCGGGAAAGCGGTTTCGCGTCAGCTAACGACATGACATCCGGCGGTGGGGCGAACGGGCACCCAGCGGCGCGTGCCATCGGATATTCGGGAATACCGGTGTCAGTGCTGTTATCCGTGAGTGTGTCGGACACGGTCACTCCTCGATCTGAATTGCCAGCGCCGGGCAGAAGGCGGCGGCTTTGCGGGCACCCTCGAACTGCTCGGCGGGTGGAGTGGGGTCGAGCAGGACGACGACGCCGTCCTCGTCGCGCTGGTCGAAAACCTCGGGTGCGTTCATCACGCAATTGCCCGACGATGCGCAGATGTCTTGATCGACAGTGATTTTCATATCTTCGGTGCTTCGCTTTCCGGGGTCACGGGAGCCAGCCACAGGCCCACGATCGCGTCGATGAGACCGGTCGCGGCCGCCCGCCAGGACGGGCGGGGCATCGAAGTGCCTTCGGCGAGTGCGCGTTCGAGATCCGCGCAGGTGTGCATCAACAGGTTGCGCGCCATGATGTTTCGCTCGAACCGCACCGCCACCGGCAGGTCCGGCAGGCAGCTGTTGATGCCGTCGATCACCTGGACCAGCGACGACGAGCTCAGCGCGTCCTTGACGACGATGTTGTGGTAGGCGGGATCGGTCATGGCCTGGGCGGCGAACCGGGCATACCAGGTGGGATTGCCCAGGTCCTCCAGGTGCTCGGTGAGGGGGCAGACCAGACAGGCCACCCAGTCACGCATCCCCGCGGAATCCGGCAGGCCGGCCACCATCTGCTCGCGCAACTCCTCGACCGGCCCGCGGTGTTTCTGCTCAATCGCGCGCACCAGGTCGGCCTTGGTGCCGAAGTGGTAGCCCACGGCGGCGTTGTTGCCCTGCCCGGCGGCCTCGCTGACCTGACGGTTGGACACCGCGAACACCCCGTGCTCGGCGAACAGTCGCTCGGCGGCGACCAGGATCGCCTCCTGGGTGGAGCTGGCCCGGTCACTGCGCACGGGCCGGCCGACGGTGGTCATGCCGCCCAGTCAACCCCGCCCGGTGCGGTTAAGTCAAGCGATTGATTTAAAAGATCGGCGCCCGCGGAACGGCGATCAGCTCGATGCGGTCAGGTCGGTGGTGGCCGGCCCCTCCAGCAGCGTCCCGTCGGGCGCGAACCGGGACCCGTGCAGCGGGCATTCCCAGGCCCGATCGGCGTCGTTCCAATTGACGATGCCGCCCAGGTGCGGGCATACCGGGGAGACGACGTGTTCGACACCGTCGACCCGGGACCGGGCCTCGAGATGCCAGGGCGGCCCGCTGACCACGCCGCCTTCGTCGCTGTCGGGGCTGCGGTTGTGCCACCGCGTCGCCGGGGTGACCCAGCCCTTACCCAGGTTGAAGCCGACCTCGAGGTTGGCCTGCAGAGCCGTCGTCAACCCGGCGAGCTCGTGCCGGCTCCAGCTGGCGAACGCGCTGGCCCAGTCCATCCGGCCACCGAGGATCCGACTCGACAGCGCCAGCGCCGCGGCAGGACCGTTGGTCATCCCCCACTTGTTGAATCCTGTTGCGATGTAGATGGTTTCGGAGTTCGGCAAGATCGGCCCGACATAGGGCAATTCGTCGATCGGGCTGTAGTCCTGGGCCGACCAGAAATGCGTCTGCTTCGCGCCCGGATAATGCTGGCGGGTCCATGACGACAGTTCTTCCAAAGCCTTGGTCGGGCTTTTCTCCCGGCCCACCGTGTGCCCCGCACCGCCGACGATCAGCAACTCGCCGTCCTTGACCGGCGCATACCGCACCGAGCGGGTCGGTGAGTCGGCGGAGATCATCATCGGCCGAGTGATGGTGCCCGGCACCTGGTAGGCCATGCAATAGGAGCGCTGCGGCTTGACCCGCGCGAAGTAGCCGCCGCGGTCCAGAATCGGCATCCCGGTGGCCAGCACCAACTGCTCGGCGCGCACGTCGACGTCCTGTCGCGACTCGTCGTTGACGCGCAGTCGCACACCGTCGCCGCGGGTGGACACGCTGCGCACCCGGGTGCGCTCCACCAGGCGCCCGCCGTGCTCGAGCAGTTCGGTCACCAGCGCGTCCGAGAACTCCATCGGATCGAACTGCGCCTGCTCGGGCAGTCGGACGCCACCGTGGTACGGGAACGGCACGCCGGCGTCGTCCTCCCAGGTGACCGGCAGACCCGCCGTTTGGCACGCTTTGAACTCGGCGCGTACCGAGGGGACGCCCTTGGCCGACTGGGCATAGGTGTAGGCGTCCTCCCGCTGCACCGCGACACCGCGCCGTCGGCAGTACTCCAGCACCCACTCCATGCCTTCCCGGTTGCCGTCCACATAGGCACGGGCGGTGTCCCGGCCGTGCCGGGGCAGGATCTTCGACAGGTGCGTGGACTGCAACAGGCTGATCTTGGCGGTCGTGTTCCCCGTCGTGCAGGCGCCCACCGTCCGGGCTTCCAGCACCAGCACGTCTTTGCCGGCGCGCGCCAGCAGCACGGCGGTGGTCAACCCGGTGATGCCGGCACCGACCACGATGACGTCGGCCGACAACGGGCCGTCATCGAGCCGGCTTGCAGTCCAGGATGTCGTTCGATCGGCAAGCCACAGAGAAGTCACGGGGATTTTGTTACCCGCAATCGCCCTCGACAAACGACCTATCGGGTCACAGGATCGGCCTCCCGCCGGTGACTGCCACCCGAGCGCCGGACACATAACTGGCCTCGTCGGAGGCCAACAGCACGTAGACCGGGGCCAGTTCCGCGGGCTGTCCGGCCCGTCCGAGCGGCACGTCGTCCCCGAACGACGCGACCTTCTCGGTGGGCATGGTGGCCGGGATCAACGGCGTCCATATCGGTCCCGGCGCCACGCTGTTGACCCGGATGCCTTGCGGCCCAAGCAGTTGCGCAAGGCTGGCGGACAGATTGGCGATCGCGGCCTTGGTTGCCGCGTACGGCGCCAAGGTCGGGCTGGGAGAGTCGGAGTTCACCGAGGAGCTGCCGATGATCGACGCGCCGGAACTCATGTGCGGCAACGCCGCCTTGGTCAGGTAGAAGTAGGCACCCACATTCAGCTTGAAGGTGTGGTCCCATTCCTCGTCACTGATCTCGTCCAGGCTCTCGTGTGTCATCTGGTACGCGGCATTGTTCACCAGCACGTCGATGCGGCCGAACTCCGCAACCGCCCGGTCGACGACGGCCCGGCAATGCTGCGGGTCGGACAGATCTCCCGGAACCAGCACGCACTTCCGCCCGGCGTCCTCGACATAGCGCGCGACGTCCCGGGCGTCCTCGTCTTCGTTCAGGTAGGCGATCAGCACGTCGGCGCCCTCGCGGGCATAGGCGATGGCGACGGCGCGGCCGATGCCGCTGTCACCTCCGGTGATGATGGCCGCCTTGCCGGTCAACTTGCCCGAGCCGGTATAGCTGTTCTCCCCGCAATCCGGCACCGGATCCATCTGCGCCTGGCTGCCCGGCACCTCTTGCTGTTGTTCGGGAAAACCCATCGCTCAACCCTTCTCAAGTTCGTTCGACTCCCCCTGACACTGGCCCAGTAGTAGCCGCTCCCGGACCGGATAAACCCGTCCATGACAGCCGGCGGCGAGTGGTTCTGTTGCCGTCCCGGTATTGCGTTTGACGGCTCAATTCGCGGGTATGTCCGACGGCACTGTTCTTCAGCCAGCAGGAACTGACTCCGCTTCATTTCAGCGGCCCGCTCGGGCTGTCTGTAGTCGTTGCCCTGGAAGGAACGTGGTGTTACGCGTCGCGTCGGTGCCGGCTTCGCACATCTACGTGCGTCATCTCGCCGACCCCACCACCGCCGACGTGACCAGGCTCGACGATCCCGTCCCGTCCGACGGTCGCAAGGTTCCGGGCGGCTGGTGGCCGCCGCTGATGCTGGAACCGGGCTGGGTCAGTGACAACCACGAGCGGTTCGACGTCTTCCACGTCCACTTCGGCTTCGACGCCGTCGGCCCCGAGGTGCTGACCGAGGTCGTCCAGGAACTCAAGATGCACCGCAAGCCCCTGGTCTACACCGTCCACGATCTGCGTAACCCGCACCATCCCGATCCGGCAGCCCATGCCGAGCAACAGGATGTGCTGATCGCCGCCGCTGATGAGCTGATCACGCTGACAACTGGTGCCGCGCAGCAGATTTGGCGGCGCTGGGAACGTCGCGCCCGGGTGCTGCCCCACCCGCATGTGCTGGACAGGGACCATATCGAGCAGCCTCGGGGACACCAGGAGCGCTTCGTGATCGGGGTGCACGCCAAGAGCGTGCGTGCCAACATGGATCCGTTGGCGGTGGTGGAAGCCCTTACGCGGGTCGTCTCGGACCTTCCCGACGCGGTGTTGCAGATCGACGTGCACGACGAGATCTTCGATCCCGCCAATCATTGGTTCGCCCCCGAATTCGGTTTCGCCCTGCTGGAGTACCGCCACCATCCGCAGGTCGACGTGCGGGTGCATCCCTACTTCTCCGACGACGAACTCTGGGAATATCTTGCCGCGCTGACGGTTTCGGTGCTGCCGTATCGCTTCGGCACCCATTCGGGGTGGCTGGAAGCCTGCTACGACCTGGGCACCGCGGTCGTTGCGCCCAGTTGCGGGTACTACGACCAGCAGCGCGCGTGTGGCGTGTTCCATTGCGATGAAAGCACTTTCGATGAAGCGTCGCTGCATCGGGCGATCCTCGACGCGCACCGGAGATGGGCGGCCGGTGACGCCGCGCCGCGCGCGACATGGACCGAAAGGCTCGCCGAACGGCGCGAACTCGCCCGCGCGCACCGTCAGATCTATCAGGACGTGCAGTTATGACCGCACCGTTGCGCGTCGCGCTGATCGCCTCGAACCGATTTCCGATCCGCCAACCCTTCGCCGGCGGGCTGGAGGCACACGTCTTCCAGTTGGCCCGCGGACTGGCGGCGCGGGGTTGTCAGGTGTCGTTGTTCGCCGCGCCCGACTCGGACCCGGCGCTGGATTGCCAGACGCTGGACGTGCGTCCGCTGGGTTTGTCCGAGGCGGCGCGACGTGACGTGTCGATGCCCTCGGGCACGTTCATGGCCGACCACCATGCCTACCTGTCCCTGATGCTGTGGCTGGCCGGCCCCGGTCGCGCCGAGTTCGACGTCATCCACAACCACAGCCTGCACTATCTGCCGGTGGCGATGGCGTCGGCATTGTCGACCCCGATGCTGACCACCGTGCACACCCCGCCGACACCCTGGCTGGAGTCGGCGATCGACGCGTCCAGCGGAACGCAGGCACGCTTCGCGGCCGTTTCGCGGCACACCGCAGCGTCGTGGCATGATGTCGCAGGCCCGGTCACCGTGGTACCCAACGGCATCGACACCCGGCAATGGCCGCTCGGTCCCGGTGGGCCAAACCTGTTGTGGTCTGGGCGGATAACTCCCGAGAAGGCACCGCATCTGGCGATCGCCGTCGCCCGGCGCAGCGGCTGGCCGTTGACCCTCGCCGGGCCCATCTGCGACGAGCGGTACTTCGCCGAACAGGTGGCACCCCACCTGCGCTGCGGTATCCGATATGCGGGTCACCTGGACCACGATCGGCTGGCCCAGCTGGTCGGGCGGGCCGCGGCGGCCCTGGTAACGCCGACCTGGGACGAACCCTACGGGCTGGTGGTCGCCGAGGCGATGGCGTGCGGGACGCCGGTCGTGGCCTTCGCCCGGGGCGGGATCCCCGAACTCATCAGCGAGGACTCGGGCCGACTCGTCGACGCCGGCGACGTGAACGCGATGGCCGGGGCCATCTCCGAAGTGGTTCGGCTGCCCCGAGATCGGGTGCGCGAGCATGCCATACGGCACTGCTCGTCGACGGTGATGGTCGGCGCCTACTGCGGTCTGTATCGCGAGATGATCGACGAGTCGACAGGTGAGGCAGATGATCGGCTACTACATCCACCATCAAGGTTTCGGGCACCTGGCGCGAGCCGTCAGTATCTGCGAGCGGATGCAGATTCCGGTGACCGCGTTGACCTCACTCGATATCACCGGGCCGCAGCCCTTTTCGGCAATCGTGAAGCTATCGCGTGACGACGATGCCGAGCAGGTGCGCGAACCCACAGCCCACGGTGCCCTGCATTGGGCGCCGCAACACGATCTGGGATTCACCGCCCGGATGGACCAGATCGCCCGCTGGGTCGCCGACGCGCGGCCGCAGGCCGTCGTCGTCGATGTGTCGGTCGAAGCGGCAACCTTCGTCCGGCTGCTCGGTGTGCCCGTTGTCGTGATGGCGTTGCCCGGCAAGCGGATTGACGCTCCGCACCTGTTGGTGCACCGCATCGCCGACCACATCGTGGCTGCCTGGCCCAAGGCGTTGTGCGTGCCTTCCTGGCTGCGCCCATACGAAGACAAGACCAGCTACGTCGGTGGGATCAGCCGTTTCGAGGGACGCGCTTGTTCCGGTCCCGACGGTGCGCCCCGCACCGCGGTGTCGGTCGAGGACATGCGGGTGCTGGTCTTGGGTGGCGCCGATGACAGCTTCGGTGCGGCTTTGGAGCACTGTGCCGCAACGTATCCCGAGTTCAGCTGGACCGCGCTGGGCGGCAAGAGCGGTGTGTGGCACGAGGACCCGTGGCCGGCGATCTGCGCCGCCGACGTCGTGGTCAGCCATGCGGGTCAGGGCGCCATCGCCGATATCGCGGCGGCGCAACGGCTTGCGGTCGTAGTCCCCGAGCCGCGCCCGTTCGACGAGCAGCAGGCCACCGCGAAGATACTGAGGCGGCACCGGCTGGCCGTCGTCGCCCACGATTCTCCGGACCAGCGGGCCTGGCCGGCCCTGCTCGCACACGCCAGTGCCGGTGACCCGGCGCGCTGGTGCCGGTGGCAGGTCGACGGGGCTGCGGCGCGCGCCGCCGCGGCCATCGAGTCCACCGCGCAACGATGCAGGCGGGGGGCGGCATGAAAACCGCGGTCGTCACCACCGTGCACGGCAGGAGTGCACATCTGCGCAGACAGCTCGAGGGATTGGCCAGCGGCACTCAAGCCGCGGACGTCCACGTCGTGGTGGCGCTCGACGATCCGGAGGTCAGCGCAATCGTGGCCGAGGCGGACGGGCCCTCCCTCGTCGTGGACTGCGCGGCCGGCAAACCGCTGCCGGTTGCGTTGGGACGCAACCTGGGTGCGCAAACCGCGATCCGCGAAGATGCCGAGCTGCTGATCTTTCTGGACGTCGACTGTGTTCCCGGCACCGAACTGATCGAGCGCTACCATGCCGTCGCGAGCCGGCCCGAGCATGCCAACGCCATGCTCTGTGGACCGGTCACCTATCTGCAGCCGCCGCCGCCATCCGGCTACGTCCTATCCGAGATCCGGGCCCACCCTGATCCGCATCCCGCCCGCCCGGCGCCGCCCGACGGGTCCGTGCTGGACACCACGGATTACACCCTGTTCTGGTCACTGTCCTTCGCACTGAAAACCGTTACCTGGCAACGCATCGGCGGATTCTGTGAGCTCTACCGCGGCTACGGCGGCGAGGACACCGACTTCGCGCAGTGCGCCGCCGCCAAGGCAGTGCCGATGCGTTGGGTGGGCGGAGCGCACGCCTTTCACCAATACCACCCGGTTGCCGATCCACCCTTCGAGCACCTCGACGACATCCTGCGCAACGCCGCGATCTTCTACCGGAGGTGGGGCTGGTGGCCGATGGAAGGCTGGTTGTCCTCCTTCGCGGCCCGTGGTGCCATCCGCCGCGAGGCCGACGGGCGACCCGTGCGCGTCGGCGTCCGTTCACCGATCGGGCGTTGACGAGTGTCTTGGCAATTAATTGGGTAATCCGCGCGGTATCACCGAACGACAGCCCGGGAGTTGAAACATGCCACCTGCCCGTAAGCCCTCGCAATCCGCCCCCCGTCGCGCCAGCGCGACCGGCGCAACCAGCAACGCCGACAGCGACGCCGACCCGCGTAGCCAGCAAGGCAAGTACCTCACCACCGCTCAAGGGGTGCGCCTGCCGGACACCGACCACTCGCTGAAGGCCGGCAACCGTGGCCCCAGCCTGCTGGAGGATTTCCACCTGCGCGAGAAGATCACGCATTTCGACCACGAACGCATCCCCGAGCGGGTGGTGCACGCGCGGGGCGCGGCCGCGCACGGCGTGTTCGAGGCCTACGGCACCGCGTCGGACTACACCCGGGCCGGCTTCCTGGCCCGCAAGGGCAGGAAGACCGAGGTGTTCTGCCGGTTCTCCACGGTGCTGGGGTCACGCGGTTCGGCGGACACCGTCCGCGACACCCGCGGCTTCGCGGTGAAGTTCTACACCGACGAAGGCAATTTCGACCTGGTGGGCAACAACATGCCGGTGTTCTTCATCCAGGACGGCATCAAGTTCCCGGACGTCGTGCACGCCGCCAAGCCCCATCCGGATCGCGAGATCCCGCAGGCGCAATCCGCCCACGACACGTTCTGGGACTTCGTGTCGCTGCACACCGAAGCCACCCACCACGTGTTCTGGAACATGAGCGACCGCGGCATCCCCCGCTCGTATCGCACCATGGAGGGGTTCGGTGTGCACACCTTCCGGCTGACGAACCGGAAGGGCAAGACCAGCCTCGCCAAGTTCCATTGGAAGCCGGTGGCGGGAGTCCATTCCCAGGTGTGGGAAGAAGCGCAGATCACCGCGGGCTGCGACCCGGACTTCCACCGCCGCGACATGGCCGACGCCATCGACGCGGGTGCCTTCTTCGAATACGAGCTCGGCATCCAGGTGATGCCCGACGACGGAACCGAGACCTACGAGGGGATCGACCTGCTGGATCCGACGAAAATCGTTCCGGAGGAACTGGTTCCGGTCACGCTCATCGGCAAGCTGACGCTCAATCGCAATCCCACCAACTACTTCGCCGAGACCGAGCAGGTGGCCTTCCACACCGGCAACCTGGTTCCCGGCATCGAACCCACCAACGACCCGCTGATGCAGGCGCGGCTGTTCTCCTACCTGGACACGCAGCTGACCCGGCTGGGTGGACCCAACTTCGCCCAGTTGCCGATCAACCGCCCGCATTGCCCGGTCAACGACATGTTGCGCGACGGGATGCACCAGACGGCGATCCACGAAGGCATCGCGCCCTACCGTCCCAACAGCATCGACGACGGCGAACCCGAGGTGGCCGATGCCGGGAACGGTGGGTATGTCCAGACGCCGCGCGCCATCAACGGCCCGGCCGTTCGGGAGAATCCGACTTCGTTCGAGGACCACTTCACCCAACCGGCGATGTTCTACCGCAGCCTGAGCCGGGTCGAACAACTGCACGTCATCGAGGCGTTCACCTTCGAACTCGGCAAGTGCTACGAGCAGGCGATCAAGGAACGTGAGCTGGAGGTACTGGCCAACGTCGACACCGACCTATGCGAACAGGTCGCGGCCGGTCTGGGTTTGCCTGCGCCCAAAGGCAATCCACCCAAAGAGGTGCAGACGTCGGCGGCGTTGTCCCAGGTCTATGCCGAGCCGGGTCCGGTCGACGGCCGCAAGGTCGGCATCATCGCCGATGCGGGTTCCGATCTCGCGGGTGTGTCGAAATTGATCAAGGCGGTGCTGGCCGCCGGCGCGGTTCCGATGCTCACCGCGCCGGTGGGCGGGAAACTCAAGTCGGGACGACGGGTCGAGATCGTCGAGCGTACGTTGCTGACCGCGCGGTCCGTCGAGTTCGATGCCGTGATCGTCGCCGCGGGCACCCAGCCCAGCGGGGACATCAAGTTGGTGACGTTGCTGCAGGAGGCTTTCCGGCACTGCAAGCCGGTGGGCGCCTGGGGAGACGGCGTCGCTGTCCTGGCGCAGGCGGGAATCTCACCCGACGACCCCGGGGTGCTGGTCTCCGACGACGTCGATCAAAAGGCCACCGCCGCTCTCTTGGCCGCGCTCGGGATGCACCGGGTGTGGGCGCGCGAGCCGAAGGTGCTGGCGTCGGCGGTCCCGCCGGGCAAGAACAAGAAGAAGTGACGCTGGCCGCTGCCGACGATGCGTACCATGTCATGTCTCGCGTTTGCGCGACCGGATCACCTTGCCGGCGACCGTCCCGCCGTCCACCGGTAACACGGTACCGGTGACATAGCGGGACCGGTCGGTGGCGAAGTACAGCGCCGCCTCTGCGACGTCGTCGGGCGTGCCCTCCCGCTTGAGCGGCCTGTCATCGCGCATGGTCTGGCGGATCGACGCCTCGAAACGCTCCAGTTGCTCGGCATCCATGCCCTGGGTGGACGACGCCAGGATCGGCGTGGGTATGTTGCCCGGA
Source organism: Mycobacterium sp. NGS67 (assembly GCF_059812185.1). NCBI lineage: Bacteria > Bacillati > Actinomycetota > Actinomycetes > Mycobacteriales > Mycobacteriaceae > Mycobacterium > Mycobacterium sp. NGS67. The sequence goes on along the minus strand of NZ_JCALCF010000008.1, from coordinate 134,723 downwards.
GCGATGGCGTTGACTCGAATTTCGTAGTGCGCCAGCTCGATTGCCGCAGACTTGGTGAATTGGATGACCGCGGCTTTGGACGCGCGGTAGGTCGCGACACCGCCGCCGGCCAGGATGCCACCGATCGAGCTCACGTTGATGATGGAGCCGCCACCGTTGGCCACCATGTGCCGGGCCGCGTCTCGGGTGCCCACCATCACCCCAAGGACGTTGACCGCCATCACGCGATGGAAATGCGCGAAGTCGTCGTCGAGCAACCGCCCGAGCGGACTGGAGATCCCCGCGTTGTTCACCATGACGTGCAGTCCGCCGAACTTCTCGACAGCGGTCGTCACGGCCGCGCCGACCTGTTCGGGATCGGAGACGTCGGTGCGGTGGAACAGCGTGGAGTCGCCCAGGTCGCGCGCCAGCTGCTCGCCGGATTCCTGTTGCACGTCGGCGATCACGACGCGCGCGCCCTCGGCTGCGAATCGCTGCACGATGCCGCGGCCGATGCCCGAAGCGCCGCCGGTGACGAGGGCTACCTTGTCCGCCAATTCATTGACCACCCGTCGAGTTAATCGGCGCGACCGGCATTAAGTCAAGCAGTTGATTTAAGATGACGGTCTCTCCGGGTCGCCTTTGGTCTCGGCGGACCGTTGCGCCATGCTGGACGGGCTATCTACTCGGGCGGTGGGAAGGGCATGGCAATGAAGGTTTTGGTCATCGGTGGCACCGGGCTCATCGGCTCGCAGGTCGTCGCGAACCTCAGCGAACTGGGACACGAGGCCGTCGCGGCATCGCCGCGTTCGGGAGTCAACGCCGTGACCGGCGAGGGCGTCGCGGATGCGATGTCGGGCGTGGATGTCGTTGTCGACGTGGCCAATTCGCCGTCGTTCGCCGACGACGACGTGCTGAGCTTCTTCACCACCTCGACGGCGAATCTGCTGGAGGCCGAACGGGCAGCCGGAGTGAAGAATCACGTCGCCCTGTCGATCGTGGGCACCGACCGGGTGCCGCAAAGCGGCTACCTGCGCGCCAAGGCCGCTCAAGAGCGGCTGATCACCGAGTCCGGCGCGCCCTACTCCATCGTGCGGGCCACCCAGTTCTTCGAGTTCGTCAAGGGCATCGCCGACTCCACATCCGACGGGAACACGGTGCGACTGTCGCACGACGCGGCCATCCAGCCGATCGCCGCGCAAGACGTCGCGGCCGCCGTCGCCCGCGCGGCTGTGAACCCGCCGCTCAACCGGATCACCAACATCGCGGGTCCGCAGCGATACGGCATGGACGAATTCGTGCGCATCGGCCTTGCGGCTCACGGCGATCCGCGCGAAGTGGTGACGGACCCGACGGCTACCTACTTCGGTGCCGTGCTCGACGGCCGCAGCATCGTGCCGGTCGAGGGTGAGGACGTGACCATCTGCGAGACACGCTTCGAGGATTGGGCCGGCTCCCAACAGTGATGGCGGGCTACGGCAACTGAGTCTGCCGCACAGCCTCCTGAGCAAGCTGCACCCGGGAGGTATAGCCGAGTTTGGTGTACATGTGCGTCAGATGCGCCTGCACGGTGCGCGGCGAGACGAAAAGTCGTTCTGCGATGTCTTTGTTCGCCAGCCCCTGGCTGACCAGACGCGCCACGTCGAGTTCGGTCCGCGTCAATGCCGCCCACCCGCTGGCGGGTCGCTTGCGTTCGCCACGTCCACGCAACGCATAGTTGATCGCGTCATCGGCCGACATGGCCGCGCCTTCGCCCCAGGCTTCCTGGAAAGGACTGTCTCCCAGAGTGTTACGGCACGACTCGACCGCCATGACGTAGGCGTCGTCGAACATGGGCAACCGGAACTCGCCGGTGCGGTCACGGATCACCGCCGCCGCCGCCAGCAACCTTGCGGCATCGAGGTGATTTCCCGCGTCGACAGCCAGTCTGGCCAGTACCTCCAGGATCGCCGGAACCTGCAGACGCCCCTGATTGTCCAGGGCCATCGACAGCGCCTGGTTGGCGTCACGCCGGGCCTGGTCGTTGTCGCCGCGATCCACCGCGATGGCGGCGCGGATGCTCAACGCGAACATCTTGTGCCAGCCGGCCATTGTGGCGACGGCCTCGTCAGCCACCGCTTGCGCCTTGGTCGGATCACCCTCGAGATGCGCGCACTGGGCCATCGAGGTGATGGCAACGGATCCGCGCTGCACGGCCGGCAATTCCCAGACCCTGGCACGCAACTCGCGTGCCGAGACGACATCGCCGTCGGCCACCGCCGCCATGGCCATGACGGTGGTCGCCGCCCGCTCCAGCACCACGCCGCCGAGTTCTGCTCCTGCAGTCATCGCCGCGCGACCGACCCGTCGGGCCGCGGCGATCTGGCCGTGATAGGTCAGTGCGCAGCCCTGGCTGACCAGACACAGGAACGCGACCAGGGCATCGCCGTCGGCTTCGCATTCGGCAGCAACCGACCGGAAAGTGTCGATGGCGCCCTCCAAGTCCGCGCACAACATCTGGGCCATGCCGGTCGCCCAACGACACATCTGCGCGTTCGACGAATCCTCGAGCGCGTCGGCAAGGTCTGCCCCCTCGGTGCCCAGCGTCAACGCCGCCACCGGATCACCGGCCATGGCGGCCAGATATGCCCGCCTACCCAGGATCTGACTGAGCCTCCAGTCGTCACCGGTCGACCGGCACAGCTGAATGGCTTCGGTCAGATACGGTGCCGCGGTGTCGAAGTCGAGTCCGGCGATGCAGCCGCATGCGGTGAGTGTCCGGGCCAGCAGTGCGGGGTCGCCCAGTTGGCGGGCAATCTCGACCGACCGGCGAGCCTCGTCCCAGTTTCCGGTGACGATGGTGAGGGAATCCAGCACGGTCCGGTCGGCGATGGCGCGAGCATGTACCGCCGGGTCCATACCGTCCGGGTCGAAGCCGTCGCCATCGAGGACCGCGGCAAACCAGGCCCGTCCCTCGGGCAGACGTCCGCGCCCCTGCCACAGCGGCTGCAACGACGACGCAAGCTGCAGGGCGGTCGCGTTCTCCCCGATCTCGCAGCAGTAGTCGAATGCTGCTCGCACATTGTCGATTTCGGCCTCGACGCGTCCGATGCTGCGCCGGAAGGTATTGCGCGAGGGCGCGTCCAGTTCGGCAGCCAGCGCGGCGTAGTGATCGCGATGACGACCGCGCACCGCGCCGGCCTCACCGGACTCGTCGAGCTTTTCGACCGCGTAGGCACGGATGGTCTCCAGCATCCGGTATCGCGCACGGCCGGCGATGTCGTCGGCGTGGACCAGCGACTTGTCCACCAACAGGGTCAATTGGTCGAGCACCTGGTAGCGCTGGGCACCGGTCCCGCCGCACACCGCTACCGCGGCGTCCAGGTCGAAACCTCCGGCAAACGCCCCGAGTCGTCGGAACAGAACGCTCTCGCCGTCGGTGAGCATCGAGTGCGACCAGTCCACCGAGGCGCGCAGCGTCTGTTGGCGTCGCACCGCGGCGTGGTGTGCGCCGGTCAGCAACTCGAATCGGTCGTTGAGACTGTCGCGGATGTCGCGGGCCGACAGTGCCCGCATGCGCGCGGCCGCGAGCTCGAGCGCCAGCGGCATGCCGTCCAGACGGCGACAGATCTCTGCGATGGTCTCCGAATTGTCAACGGTGACAGCGAAATCAGGCCGGACACTACGGGCTCGCGCGCTGAACAACTCCACTGCCTCGTCCATCAAGCGCAGCGACGGTACCTGCCAATTCACCTCCCCTGCGGCGCGCAGCGATTCGCGACTGGTGGTCAACAACCGAACGGAAGGGCAACTGCTCAGGAGGGCGACGACGAGCGCGGCGGCGCCTTCCAACACGTGCTCGCAGTTGTCCAGGACGATCAGTGTCTTACGGTCCGCGACTCGGGTGGCGAGGGTCTCGACGATCGACCGTCCCGGTTGGTTGTGCAGACCAACGGCTTGCGCGACGGCTGCCTCGATGAGGTCGGGGTCGGTAATGGGAGCGAGGTCCACGAAATAGCATGACGCGCCGACCTCGTCGCCGAACTGCGCCGCCAACTGGATGGCGAGACGCGTCTTGCCGACACCGCCCGAACCGGTCAACGTCACCAATCGGTGCTCTTCGAAAAGAGTCCTCAATTCCGCGATTTCGCGTTGCCGCCCGACGAAGCTGGTCGGTGGTACCGGCAACGATTGTGCTGCACCGCTTTTCGAGGATCGCAACGGCGGAAACTCGACGCGTAGGTCCGGATGGCACATCTGAGCGATGCGTTCCGCGCGCGCGATGTCACGTAGCTGATGACTGCCCAGGTAGGTCAACCACACTCCGGCAGGCAAGTGATCGATCACCAGTTGCTCGGTCGCTGCGGTGAGCACCGTCTGGCCACCGTGGGCCAGGTCGCGCACCCGGGCGGCCCGATTGATGGTGGAGCCGATGTAATTCGCCGCATCGCGCAGCTGGATCTCTCCGGTGTGCAGGCCGATGCGCAGGCGCAGCGGCGCGAGCGGCGCGCGCTGGATATCCAAGGCGCACGCGATCGCGTCACTTGCCCGGGTGAACGCGATCACGAAGCTATCGCCTTCGCCCTGTTCGACCGGGCGCACCCCGTGATGGACGTCGACCAGTCGTGACAACGTCTCGTCCAGGCGCGTCACCGCGTCGGTCATCTCGGCCGGGCGGTCTTGCCACAGGCCCGTGGATCCTTCGATGTCGGCCAGCAGCAACGTCACCGTTCCGGTCGGAAGTTCGTGCACGCCCAACTCGCTCCACTTCACCGGGGTCCCACTCATGTTAGCCAGCATGCCCCGTGCCGACGTGTCACCACATCAGCACAAATGCGTAGAAAACGCGCTCGCGTGGACGGTGCGGATTTACGCGATCCGACCAATGCTGTTCGCCGGATCGCGCCCGATAGTCGGGATATCCGGACTTCAAGGAGATTCAAAATGACCCAACAGTTCTGTCAGACCGCAATCGACACCGTAGTGGCGGGGCACTACGACCGCCGGTTCAGCGACCTCGTCATGGCTCTGGCCGACGAACTCAGCACCGGCGGTGAGCTCGGCGCGGCCATAGCGGTCGACATCGACGGCGAGATGATCGTCGATGTCTGGGGCGGATATGCCGATCAGGCCAGGACCCGCCAATGGGACCGGGACACCATCGTCAACGTCTTCTCCAGTACCAAGAACGTCACGGCGTTGGCGGCACTGCTGCTCATCGACCGCGGCAGCCTGGACCCGTACGCTCCCGTCGCCCGGTACTGGCCGGAATTCGCCGCAAACGGAAAGCAGGACGTCCAGGTTCGCCACTTACTCAGCCATACCTCCGGAGTCTCGGGATGGGAGCTCCCGTTCAGCATCGAAGAGGTCTACGACTGGAAAAAGTCCACCGCACAACTGGCCGCTCAGGCGCCGTGGTGGACACCCGGCACCGCGTCCGGGTATCACGCGGTGACCAGCGGCCATCTGATCGGGGAGGTCATCCGGCGAATCTCTGGTCTGACCTTGAAAGAATTCGTGCGTCAGGAGATCGCGGCACCCCTGCGAGCTGATATCCAGATCGGAGCGCGACCCGAGGACGACGCGCGCATCGCCGAGCTGATTCCTCCCCCACCACTCGACGTGCCGCTGGACGCGGTGCCGGAGCACCATCCGATGCGCAAGACGTTCGGCATGCTTGCGCCGAACTCCGAGGCTGCGTTGCTGGCCCAGACGACCGCATGGCGGCGTGCGGATATCGGCGCGGCTAATGGACACGGCAACGCCCGTTCGTTGGTGCAGTCGCTGCGGGCGATCTCGTTGGGCGGCAACGTCGATGGCCGCCATGTGCTTCGGCCGGAAACTGTCGATCTGATCTTCGATGAACAGGCCAATGGAGTTGACCTGGTGCTTGGTATGCCGGCCCGGTGGGGTATCGGCTTTGCTCTGCCCAAGAAGGAAGCAGTGCCGGACATCCCGGACGGCAGGATCTGCTATTGGGGCGGCTGGGGCGGTTCGACCGTAGTGATGGATCTGGATCGTCGGATGACGTTCGCCTACGTGATGAACAAGATGGGGCAGGTCACATCGGCCGGCTCCGACCGCACCGAGAAATACACCCGCCTGGTGTACCGGGCGCTGAACGGGTCTGCCGTGTAACCACTTTGAGCACGGGTCATTCGGGTTCGTCGTCGTCGGGTTTGAGCGGTGTTTCGGCGTGGTGCATGCAGTTGACGTAGGGGCGGCCGTGGTCGAGATGTTTGGGCGGGATCCATTCGGTTTGGCCGTGGGCGTTCTTGCAGGTGGTGTATTTGCGTAGTTCGACCATGCGGTTATGCGGTCCGCAGGCCAGGGTCAGCTCGTCGATGTGGGTGCGGCGCTTGGCGAACCAGCCCTCCAGATGATGGACCTGGGTCCAGTAGCCCTTGACCGTACAACCCGGGCAGGTGCACCCGCGCTCCTTGGACAGCAGCACCAGCCGCTGCTCGGGCGAAGCGATGCGCTTGCCGTGATAGAGGGCTTTGGTTTTGTCCTTGTCGAACACCGCCAAATATTGGTAGGCATGGCTGGCTTGGGCGAGCACATCGGCCATCGGTAACAGGGTGCCTCCGGCGGTCAGCCCGTGTCCGGCGCCGGCTTCGAGTTCGGCCAGGGTGGTGGTGATCACGATGCAGGTCGGCAACCCGTGATGGCGGCCTAACTTTTTCGACATCAGCAGCGCGCGCAGCGCGGCCAGCAGCCCGTCATGGTTGCGTTGCTCAGCACTGCGGGCATCACGCTGCACCGCCTCCTGCGGGGCGCGCCCGTCGACCGTCGGGTTTTCATCTGCGGGGTTACACATGCCCGGGGCGCCCAGTTTGGCCAACACCGGCTCCAGGGTGGCCCGAAACTGCGGGGAGATCAGCCCGCTGATCTTGGACATCCCATCAGCCTGCTGGCGCCCGATGGTGATGCCGCGTCTGCTGCGGGCCCGCTCGGCCTCGTCGGCTTCGTCGGGCACGAAGTCGCCGTCGGGTTTGAGACAGTCCTTGAGGACCCGGGCGTATTCGGCCAGCTCATCGGGGCGAAACCCGGTGCCCACCAACACCAGCTTGGCTTCGGCATCAGCACGGGTGGGCGCGTCGACCGCCTCAGGGAGCTTCTTGAAGAACTTCTGGACGATCCCCACCTGCTCGCTGCCGAGCAGCCCCTCGCGCTCGGCGGCGGCCACCGCCGGCAACACCGGCTCCAGCGGCTCCCCCGTGAGCGCGCGGCGCGGACCCAGATCCGCGGCGTGGGCGATGCGCTGAGCGGCCTCGGCCTTGGTGATCCGCAACCGGTTCGCCAACGCCTCGCGCAACGAACCCCCCAGCTCCTGCGCGGTGGCTTCGGCACCGAGTTGATTGATCAACGCGTGCTGAGGCACCCGCGCCCGACGGATCCCCCGCTCGATGCGGTCCATGATCTCCATCCGCCGCGAATTGTCCTGCGCATCAAAACTCAACTCACACAACCGATCCAAAACATCACCATACGCGACGAGGACCTCCTCGATCTCCGCGTACGTGCTGACCGGCATGCCATGATTCTATTGAGGGGCACCGACAACTCCGGGCGCGGCCGAAGCAGAATTCAAGCGGCGCAGACAGTTTCGCTCACGGCGAACACGACCATCCGAATGCGCCGGAGCCGTGCGTGCGGTCGATCGAGGTCCGCACCCGCAGGACGCCGACCAAGTTGCGATGTCCGCGCTACCTGAGCAGGGTGGAAGGCGCATTCGAAAAACCCCACTCGAGTGGACGCAGACAAGGAGCTGTCAATGCCGGTACCGCTGACCAGGCGCGGGTTCATCGCCGCCGGTATCGCCGGAGGATTTGCGGTAGTGGCCTGCGGACGGCCGAGGGCGGCAAGCTCGCCTCTGTCGAACGCCATCGCCGCAGCTGAGGCCGCCCGCCCGCACAGTGGACGCACGGTGACGGCGACCTTGGCCCCGCAGGCGACCAAGGTCGATATCGGCGGGAAGATCGTCGACACGTTCGCCTACGGCGACACCATTCCGGGCCCGTTGATCCGGGCGAACATCGGCGACGAGGTCGTCGTGTCGGTCGCCAACAAACTCGACCGCCCGACGTCAGTGCATTGGCACGGCATCGCGATCCGCAACGACATGGACGGTGCCGAGCCCGCCACCCCGAACATCCCGGCCGGCCGAGACTTCACCTACCGCTTTTCCGTCCCGAACTCGGGTACCTACTGGGCCCATCCCCATACCGGTCTCGACGCCGACAAAGGCCTCTATTTGCCGTTCATCGTCGACGACCCAACCGAGCGCGGCCAGTACGACGCGGAATGGATTGTCGTCCTGGATGATTGGACGGACGGAGTCGGCAAGTCCCCGCAGCAGCTCTACGACGCGTTGACCGACCCGAACAAGCCGCCGATGCAGCCGCAACCGTCGCCCGCCACCACATCACCGTCGGCTTCGGCCACACCGACCCGTTCGCCCACCACGACTACCCCGACACGGGCGACGACCTCGACGACCTCGTCCAGTCCGGCCAGTCCGACCAGCGGGATGCCGGGAATGCCGGCCACCGGAGCGGTCGGCAGCAGTACCCTGCTCGGCGGCGACGCCGGGGACATCGCCTACCCCTACTATCTGATCAACGGCAGAATTCCGGAAGCCGCAACAACTTTCACCGCCAAGCCGCGCCAGCGAATCCGGATCCGCTTCATCAACACCGCGTCCGACACCGCATTCCGCGTGGCGCTCGCCGGACATTCGATGACGGTCACCCACACCGATGGCTATCCGGTGATCCCGATGCAGGTCGACGCATTGCTGATCGGCATGGCCGAGCGCTACGACGTCGTCGTGACCGCAGCAGACGGGGTGTTCCCGCTGGTCGCGGCCGCCGAAGGCAAGAACGCCGTGGCTCGCGCGCTGCTTTCCACCGGAAAGGGCGGTCCGCCGGACCCCCAGTTCAGGCCGCAGGAACTCGACCGGCGGGTCGGCACCGTCGACAAGTTCATTGCGGCAACGTCGGTCAACCTCGGCCGACCCGATGGCAACCTGGACTTGCCGGTGGTACTCGGCGGCACGATGGCCAAGTACGACTGGACCATCAACGGCGAGCCCTACAGCAGGACCGAACCGCTGCACATTCGAGAGGGGCAGCGGCCGACCCTGACGTTCGACAACCCGACCATGATGTATCACCCAATTCACCTGCACGGGCACACCTTTCAGGTGGTCCGGCCGGACGGGACACTGGGCGCCCGCAAGGACACGGTGATCGTGCTGCCCAAGCAGAAGATGCGCGCCGTCCTGGCCGCCGACAACCCCGGGACCTGGGCCCTGCACTGCCACAACACCTATCACCAGCACGCGGGCATGATGACGCGGTTGGACTACCTCGCGTAGCAGTCGAAGAAGTCCAGCAGCAATTCGTTGACCACCGACGACTGCTCGATCTGCGGGCAATGACCGGCGTTGTCGACGATCACCGATGAAGCGCCGGTGATCTGCCCGGCGATCTCAGCGGCCCAACCGGATGGCAGCAGTTTGTCGGCGCCGCCTTCGACCACCAATACCGGCACGCCAATGCGCTCATAGGCCCGCGCGCTCGACGGCGTGGCCGGCGGGGCGGCATTGGGCCGGCGAAAGCGTGCCGCGGCCACCGCCTCCCATGCCCCTGGCGCGGTGCTCGACGCGTAGCGTCGCCACACGTAGTCCTCGTCGGCCGGATACCCGGGGTCGCAGAACAGCGCCTCGACGATGTTGCGCATCGCCGGCAGCGTCGCGTCGTACTGCTGCAACGCATCGAAGTGGTGGTTCTGCTGGATCTCCCCGCCGCCGCAGATGATCGCCATGCTGCGCACCGGCAGCAGCGGCGTTTCCGACGTCGCGTCGGTGAGCAGATTGATTGCGCCCATGGAGTTCCCGGCGAAATGCGCCGAATCGATCCCCAGCACCTGGCAGAACCGGGCCACATGCCGGATGCGCATCGCCCGGCTGTTGACGAAGTCGATGACCTTCGCGGACTGACCGAACCCGAGCTGGTCGGGCGCCAGCACTCGATACCTTGCTGCCAGCGCGGGGATATTGCGCTCCCAACCCAGTTCGGCGCTGGCACCGAACTCACCGCCGTGCAGCAACAGCACCGGATCACCCTGTCCCGCCTCGAGATAACTCGTGACGAGCCCGTCGACCTCGACGGTTCGGCGATGAACCTCCATCACTTGATCGCGATCGGGTTGACCGGAGATCCCACGGCGCCGGTGAATCTCAGAGGCGGAGCGACGAGCTGAAACTCGTAGACGCCGTCGGTGGCACAGTCGGCCGCCAGCGCGGTGAGATCCCAATACTCGCCGAGCATCAGCCCCATGTCGCGCAGGCACAACAGATGAAAAGGCAGGAACAGGCCGTCGACACCGGAAACCGGGTCCTCGACCTGAAGGTTGTCGGCGGCCACGGCGGCAACTTCGTTGTCGTGCAGCCACTGCGCACAACGCCAGTCCAGTCCCGAATAGGGCTCGACCTTGTCCCCGGTCATCAGAAACCTTGTCCACCAGCCGGTTCGGACCAGCACGATGTCGCCGCTCTGGATCGTGACGCCCTGCGCACGGGCCACCTCGTCCAGTTCCTCTGGCGTGATGGGGTTTCCGTGTTCGAGGAACACCTCCGCGCCGCGATGGCGCACCACATCGAGCAACACCCCGCGCGACGTAATGCCCTTGACGTCGACCTTGTCGATGCCGCAGTGGTAGGCCCCCAGACTGGTCACCGAGCCGGCGGGAAACCCGTTGTACAGCTGGTCCTCGTAGTACACGTGAGACAACGCGTCCCACTGAGTGGCGGCCTGCAGCGGCATGATGATCATGTCGTCGTTGAAGCGGAACGGATTGTCGGCGAGGTAGCTGCTCAGCTGATCGGCCGTCGGGTTCTGTTTCCAGCCGGGACCGTATTGGGTCAGGGTATACGCGTCACCCCCGTCGACGGTCATCACGTGAATCGGGTTGTGCCGGAACCCGAATGCTCCTTGCGGCCCCGACGACCCGAAGTCGACTCCGAGCGGAAAGACCTTGCCGTGCCGGACGAGACCGGCCGCCTGCCGGATTTTGTCGGCGGTGATGAAGTTCAAGGTGCCCAGCTCGTCGTCGTCGCCCCAACGGCCCCAATTGCTCAGATCGGCCGCAACGCGGCGGAATTCGGCCATGGTGGCCATCAAGGTCGTCCTTCCTCGAGTTCACGGGCGATGGCAGCGCCGATGTTCCCGCCGTCCACCCACACGACTTGGCCCGAAATATAGCTTGCCGCGCGGCTGTTCAAGAACAGCAGCACCGCGGCCTGTTCCGCCGGATCGGAGACCCGTCCCAGCGGCTTGGGGATGTCGTCGAGGAATTGCGGCCCGTAGGCGGTGCGGAGCTGGTCGAGGATGGGAGTCTCGGTGACACCCGGTCCGGTGCAGTTGATCCGGATGCCCCGCGCGCCGAGCTCCACGGCGCTACGCATGGTGTACAGGATCAGCGCTTCCTTGGACAGTTGATAACCGGTCCCCAACGTGTCGGGATGCCGTGCGCACCAATCGATGCCGTCCTGCATCGTGGGAGTGCGCAACAGCGGCGCGACATCACGCAGATGCTCGCGGTAGCCCGCTGCGGCCAGCGACGACACGCTCACGATCGATGCCCCCGCGGGCATCCGGGGCAGCAGCGCTTCGGTCAGCTGCCGCAGACCGAGGAAGTTGACGGTGACGATCAGTTGCGGGTCACCGATTCCCGATGAGACACCGGCGACGTTGAACAGGGCGTCGACGGGTCCGGGGATGGCCGCGACGGCCTGGTCGATCGAGGCGGGATCGGCCAGGTCGACTTCGTGGAACTCATCGAGCTCGGCAGCGGGCCGTCGCCGGTCCAGCCCGGTGACCCGGGCGCCGAGTTCGCTGAGCTGGTGCACGACATGCGCACCGATGCCCGACGCGCACCCGGTGACCACGGCGTGACGGTCGTCGTAACGCCACAGCTCGTCGATTCGGGTCAACTCCTCAGCTCACTTGCCCTGTTCCTTCAGCCGTTGCGCCGCCTGGACGCGGCCCTCGTTGATCTCGGCCATCGCCTCGGGAATCTCACTGGCGGTGAACTTTCCACCCCGTCCGGTCGGCAGGCCGCCGAACGAGTAGTGCTCGTCGAATGGCGGGATGGTGGATTCGGGCCGTCGGGCCTCGACCTTCTCGATGATCGGCGCCAGCCGTGTGGCCTTGTCGGCCACGGCCTTGCGGTCACGTTCGATGAACTCCGGCAGCACCTCTTTGCCCATCAGCTCGATGGACTCCATGGTTCCCTCATGGCTGCGTGGATTGAGCAGCAGGATGATCTCGTCCACGCCGCTTTCCTCGTAGCCACGCAGGAATTCGCGCACGGTGGCCGGTGAGCCGATCGCACCGCGGCCGGGACCGTAGGCCAGCGTGGGGTCCTTCTCGACCTCTTCCAGATAGCGTTCCCAGACCCCGGTACGCCCCGGGGTGTGCACACCGGTCATGTAGTAGTGCATGATGCCGAACGAGAAGAACCCGCCGCCCTTGCCGAGCCGCTCGAGCGCCTGCTCGTCGGTCTTGGCGACCATCATCGACAGGTCGCCGCCGATGGCCAGGATGTTCGGGTTGATCTGCGGGGTGATCGGCACCCCGTTCTCCTCGAACTCCTTGTAGTAGCCGTTGACCCGCTCGGTCAGCGGCCCGGGGCCGGTGTAGGCGAAACTCAGTGCGCCGATGCACTTCTGGGCCGCCATCTGCACACTTGCCGGCCGGGTGCAGGCAACCCAGACCGGCGGGTGCGGCTTCTGCAGCGGCTTGGGAATGACGTTGCGGGCGGGCATCTCGATGTGCTCGCCCTTGAACCCGGAGAACGGCTCTTCGACCATGCAGCGGATCGAGACCTCGAGCGCCTCCTCCCACTGTGAGCGTTTGTCGGCGGGGTCGATGTTGAAGCCGCCGAGTTCACCCACCGACGAGGACTCGCCGGTGCCGAATTCGACTCGCCCGTTGGAGATCAGGTCCAGGGTGGCGATGCGCTCGGCCACCCGGGCCGGATGGTTCACCGCCGGCGGCAGATGCATGATGCCGAATCCCAGCCGGATGTCCTTGGTGCGCTGACTGGCCGCCGCCAAGAACATCTCCGGTGCGGTGGAATGGCAGTACTCCTCGAGGAAGTGGTGCTCGGTCAGCCAGACGGTGGAAAACCCGGCCTTGTCCGCGGCCTCGACTTCGTCCAGGCAGTCCTGCAGCATCTGGCGCTCGTCGTCGGGCACCCACGGCCGCGGCAGGGCGAACTCGTAGAACAGGGAAATTTTCATGTTACCTCCTATAGGATCTTGGGGTATTAGATAAGGCTTGTGCGGCAACGTGTTTCGCCGCAACGAAACCGAAAGTCATGGCGGGTCCGATCGTGGCGCCGGCGCCGGCGTAACTGCGTCCCATCACCGGTGCGGAGACGTTCCCGACGGCATAGAGTCCGCGCACCAAGGTATCGTCGGCGCGCAGCACGCGGGCGAACTCGTCGGTGCGCAGTCCGCCCGAGGTGCCCAGGTCCCCGAGCACGATGCGGAACGCGTAATAGGGCGGCTCGCCCAGCGGATACAGGTTCGGGTTGGGCAGCGTCGGGTCGCCGTAGTAGTTGTCGTAGACGCTGTCACCACGGTTGAAATCGTCGTCATGTCCCCGGTGGGCCAACTCGTTGAACCGGGTGGCGGTGGCCCGAAGTCGTTGTGCCGGAACACCGATCTTGTCGGCAAGATCCTCCCAGGACGATGCGGCCTTGACGACGCCGGATTCCAGCCAGGCGGCGGGCACCCTGCGTCCGGTGGGCACCGGGGCTCCCGGCACCTTCGGAATCGGCAGATGACCGCCGACCACATAGCGGTTGAAGGATCGGTGGTCGGTGATCAACCAGCACGGGATGTGCGTCACGCCGGATTTCTGGCCTTCGATCATCGCGTGACCGAAATCCATGTACGGTGCCGCCTCGTTGATGAAGCGCTCACCGGCGCCGTTGACGATGAACTGTGCGGGCATCATCCGTTCGTTGAGCATGAATTGCATTCGCCCGTCCGGCCATTGGATGGCCGGGAACCACCAGGCTTCGTCGAGCAGATCGGCGGCCGCGCCCACCTGCTGGCCGGCGTGGATGCCGTCGCCGGTGGCGGCCGGGTTACCGAAACTCCAGTCCTGGTCGACGACGGGTTGATGCTCTTTGCGCCAGGCCATGTCGTGGTCGAAGCCGCCCGAGGCCAGGATCACTCCGCGGCGCGCCCCGATGCGCCAGCGCTCGCCGTCGCGGTCCACGGCCGCACCGATCACCGATCCGTCGGCGTCGGTGAGCAATTCGGTCATCGGTGTGTCCAGCCACAGCGGGATGCCGCGGTCCTTCATTGCCAGCCGCAACCGGGCCGCCAGCGACTGACCGATCGCCGCCATCCGCTCGCCGAGGACCCTGGCCCGGACCATCCGCGAGATCAGCTTCAGCAGTACCCCTTTGCCCTCCCAGGACTGCCGGATCCGGTAGAAGGACCGCAATTCCTTCGGCCCCAGCCAGATTCCTTTGGGCGCCAACGCCAACGGCGTCAGCAGCCGTTGCTCATCTTCACCAAGTTCCCGCAGGTCGATGGGCGGCACGTTGATGGTGCTGCCGAGCTCGGATCCGCCGGGCAGCTCCGGATAGTAGTCGGCATACCCTGGCTTCCAGACGAATTCGAGCCACGGGCTGAGTTCTTCCAGGAATTCCAGCATGCGTGGCCCCGACTCGACGTACTGCCGCAGCCGTGCGTCGCTGACCAGTCCGTCGGTGATCCGGCGCAGGTATTCCACGACGCCATCCGGTGTCGGCGAGTAGCCCGCCCTGCGTTGAGCGGGCGCCCCCGGGATCCAGATGCCTCCGCCGGACAGTGCGGTCGATCCGCCGAATTGCGGTGACTTCTCGATGACCAGCGTGTCCAGTCCGGACGCGTGCGCGGTGAGCGCGGCCGTCATGCCGCCACCGCCGGATCCCACGACCAGCACGTCCACCTGGTGGTCGAAGTCGTCCGCAGCCGAGTTCACGCCGGCACCGCCGTGCGGATGGCGAAACCGGCGATCAGATCGGCCGCCTGCTTGTAGTAGCGGAGCGAGGTGCGATAGGGGCCCGCGGCCGCCAGTGCTGCGAAAGCCGTTATCCAGGTGCGGATCTCGTGTGCCGAACTGCCGCCCTCGTGGGTCACGAACGAGTTCGACCATTGGTCCAGATCGGCCAGGTGTCCGCTGTCCAACAGGTCCAGGAAGCGGTGATCCCACGCCGGATTGAGCGGTTGCAGGTCACTGTCTCCGCCGGCGAAGCTCTTGGCCGCTTCGATGACCTGCGTCTGCCGGGCCTGGCGCTGTTCGGTGGTCATCGGTTCGCCGTGCACGATCCGTTGCAGCACCGCCGGGGCGGCCGTCGCCAACGTCGGCACCGGCGGGCTGTGGGAAAGCCCACCGGACCCGACCAGCAACACCCTCTTGTCCAGGGTTGCAACGAAATCGCCGACCGCGGTGCCCAAGGCGCGGCACCGGTGCAACGGTCCCAGCGGCACCGCGATCGCGTTGATGAAGACCGGGATCACGGGACAGGCGGTGGCGCTGCCCAACAGTTTCTCCAACGGCTGGACGGTGCCGTGGTCGACGTCCATGCTGGTCGACACCGCGATGTCGACCCCGGCACCGAGGATGGCCCGCGCGCATTCACCGGCGATGTCCTCGGCGACGTCCAACGGACCAGAATGGGTGCCGTAGTCACCGATCCCGTTGGCCTGCAGCCCGATACAGAACGGCGGCATCACCTTGTAGAAGAAGCCGTTGTAGTGGTCCGGGGCGAAGACGACGACGAGTTCGGGGTCGTAATCGGCGACGAAGTCCCGTGCCTGCGCGATCGCGGCTTCGACTTCGTCAAGCAGATCCCGCGGCGGCCCCGGTAGATTCAGCAGCGGGCTGTGGGACATACAGCAAAGAGCCAGTGGCACTGTCGACTTCACCTCCTCGCGGTGTCAGCGCGAGCGCGTCGACGAGGGCGGCACTCAACTCCGGTGAGCGTTGCGCGATGCACGCCCCGGCGATGCACCGGTCCGGGCGCAAGAAGACCACCGATTCCTGGTGCACGTCGAACCAGGCTTTCAGGGCGCCGGACCGGTCCCCCACCACCAGCACGTCGGGGTCGTCGTGCCCGGCCCAGTGCAGCTGGGTCTGCGGCCGCAAGGCTACGAAGCGGGCGCCCAACGCCTTCCAGTCCGCGAAGGCGCGCTCGCCGAGGATGCTGCGCGGGTTGTTGTTCCAGCACAGCACCGCGAACCAGGAGCCCAGCACATCGTCGAGCAGGACGTTCTGCTGCGTGCGGGTATCCACCCGAGGTTGGATGAACAACGTGCCCACTGGCGAATCCAACTGCTGCCCAACGGTCTTCGAATGCACCACCGCGCCCTGTTCGTAGCGCGGCATCGGCTTGAAGCGCATCTCCAGTACATAGCGTTTGAGGGTCGGCACCACCGACGCCGATCGGATCAGCACGTCACGCGCGGTGGCGACCCGGCGATTCGTCGGCGAGATGACGCGACCCACCATGGTCGACAAATCGATCATCGCCCGCGCGTGCTTGCGTCGTTCCACGTCGTAACTGTCCAACAGCGCTTCGCCGGCTTGGCCGTTGACCACGGCGGCGAGTTTCCAGCCCAGGTTGGCGGCGTCCCGGATGCCGCTGTTGTAGCCCTGTCCCTGCCACACCGGCATCAGGTGCGCGGCGTCCCCGGCCAGCAGCATGCGACCGCTGCGGAAGGCGCCGGCGATGCGCGAGTGGTGGGTGTAGACCCGGCGACGGATCACGTCGACCCGATCGGGGTGGGGCACCATGCGGGCCAGCATCCGGGTCAGGAATGCCGGATCCTCCGCCTGTTCGTCGGTTTCGTGGGCGTGGATCAGGAACTCGAACCGGCGGATTCCGTGCGCGATCGAGATCGACGCGTACGGACGTTCCGGGTCGGCCCCGACCTCGCTGTTGGGGTGGCCCAACGGGTCGTTGGCGATGTCGACGACCAGCCAACGGGTGGGTGACGTGGTGCCGTCGAAGGACACACCCATCATGCCGCGCGTGGCGCTGCGCCCGCCGTCGCAGCCGACGACATAGCGTGCCTGCACAATCGACCCGCCGCCGAGTTCGGCGGTCACCGAATCGTCGGTCTGCGCGCAAGAGATCATCGGGTGTCCCCAGCGCACCTGCACATGTTCGAATCGTGCCAGACC
Source organism: Mycobacterium sp. NGS67 (assembly GCF_059812185.1). NCBI lineage: Bacteria > Bacillati > Actinomycetota > Actinomycetes > Mycobacteriales > Mycobacteriaceae > Mycobacterium > Mycobacterium sp. NGS67. Next base: position 117,507 of record NZ_JCALCF010000008.1, on the reverse strand, counting down.
GCCCAGCAATTCGGCGTCGACCAGTGGTTGCACGAAGCCGTTGCGCTTGGGCCAGCCGAATCGCGCGTCCGGTGGCGCCATTTCGGCGAGCACCCGGCGTTTGCGGTCGTAGAACCGCAGGATCTGGTTCGGCACGGTGTGCGGAAGCACCTGGTCCACCAGGCCGATCGACTGGAAGGTGCGCAGCGCTTCGTCGTCCAGCCCCACGCCGCGGGGATAGTCGATCAGGGTCGCGCGTTCCTCGACGATCAGTGTGCGAACACCTTGCAAGCCAAGGATATTGGCCAGGGTCAGACCGACCGGACCGGCGCCCACGACCAGCACGTCGAAGTTCTCGGCGCCGTCCTGAGCCGGTCCGGTGCCATCCATCAGCGGCCCAGCAGGAAGTCGATGTGCAGTTGGTTGAAGGTCTTGGCGTCTTCGTACTGCGGCCAGTGACCGCACCCTGGCATCACCTCGAAGCGCGCACCGGGGATCATCGAGGCGATGCGCCGGCCTTCGGGCACGTCGGCGGTGGGGTCGTCGCTGGTCCACAGCACCAACGTGGGCGCGGTGATGGCGCCGTATTCGTTCGGCCCCAACAGGTTTCGAGCCCGGATCTCCGGATCCTGCAGCGCCATGATGTCGCGCATGGCAGCCACGAATCCCGGTTGCCGGTAGATGCGTTGCCGGCTGGCGACCAGGTCGTCGTAACCCCTGGTCTTGTCGGCCATCAACCATTTGATCCGCGCCTGCACGGTCTCCCAGGTGGGATCCTCGGCGGCGGCCATCGACAGGGTGATGATGCGCTTCATCACCATCGGGTCGGCCTGGGAACCGCCCGCGGTGTTGAGTACCAGGCGTTCGATGACGTCGGGGTGGTCGATCGCGGCGCGCGCGGCCACCCAACCGCCCAACGACTCGCCGCTGAGCCTGATCCGGTCGGCACCGATCGTGCGTACCACGGTCATCAAATGTTCGACGTAGTGCGGGATTTCGAGCGGGTGACCCGGTTTGTCGGTGTATCCGTGCCCCAGCATGTCGATCGACCAGGTCCAGAAGTGCTCGGCATGCGCGGCCAGATTCCGGACATAGGCTTCGGCGTGACCACCGGAGCCGTGCAGCAGGATCAGCACGGGTTGGCTCGGGTCGCCCGCCCGCAGATAGCGGGTGCGTACCCCTTCGGCGTCGAGGTACCCCTGCTCGAAGGGCACGCCCTGCAGGTCGCTCCACACGCTTTCGAACTCGGCCACGGTTCCTTCCGCAGAATTCTATGTGCTAATATAGCACGCTAATGTGCGTTATTTATAGAGCTTGGCTTTCCTGCGAAGGTCTGTCAAGACCGTGACGGGTTCGCAGACGCTGGCCAGGGGCCTCACCGCGCTGCAGTTGGTCGCGGCGTCGCCAACCGGGCTGACCATGCAGGAGGTCGCCGACCAGGTCGGTGTGCACCGGACCATCGCCTACCGGCTGTTGGCCACGTTGGCGCAGTTCCGGCTGGTGACCAAGGGGGAGGACGGCCGCTATCGGCCCGCGGCGGGTCTGGCCACCCTCGGCGCATCTTTCGACCACAACGTGCGTCAGCTGTGCCTGCCGACGCTGCGGGGGTTGGCCGACGAGCTGGGCACCACCGTGTCGTTGTTGGTGGCCGAGGCCGAGGAGCAGGTCGCGCTGGCGGTGATCGTGCCGACCCAGGTGCCCTATCAGCTGGCGTTCCACGAGGGCAGCCGGTATCCGCTGGACCGCGGCGCGGCGGGGATCGCGCTGCTCGCGAGCATGCCGCCCCGGCCGGGAGAACGGGAGCTGGTGACCGGCGCACGTCGGCGCGGCTGGGTGACCACTCACGGGGAGATCGAACCGAACACCTACGGCCTCGCGGTGGCAGTGCACCGGCCGGCGCCGTCGCCGCCCACCTGCATCAACCTCATCTCGCACCGCGAAGAAGTGGTGATGCGTGGCAAGGACGCGGTGATCCGGGCCGCGCAGAAGTTGTCCACGCTGTTGAGCTGAAGGGACACGCGTTATGCCAGAACACAATTGGGACGACGAGTACGACGTCGTGGTGCTCGGCAGCGGCGCCGCCGGCTTGACGGCCGCGTTGACCGCGGCGGCCACCGGCGCCTCGGTGCAGGTGTTCGAGAAGGCGGCGACCGTCGGCGGTACCACCGCGGTGTCCGGTGGCATCGCGTGGATCCCGGCGCACAACCGTTGTCCCGACCGGGAATTGACGATTGCGGACGCATTGCAGTACCTGCACGCTCAGTCGTTCGGTTCGATGGACGACGAACTGGTGGAGACGTTCGTGCGGACCGGTCCGTCGATGCTGGACTTCGTCGAGTCCCACAGCGCTCTGCGTTTCGAGGTCGCGGCGGGATTTCCCGATTACCAGCCCGAGCTGCCCGGCGGCCAGCCGACCGGGGGTCGTTCGCTGGGTGCGGCGCCCTTCGATCTCAGCCAGCTGGGGGACTGGGCGACCCGGATCACCGCCTTCCCGGCCGACTGGTCGAATGTGGGTTTCGACGCCGAAACCCGGGCGCGTCTGCACGCCGACGTCGACGCGCAGGGCGAGGTCTGTGTGGCCGGGACCGCGCTGATCGCCGGGCTGCTCAAGGGCCTGCTGGAGATGGGGGTCGAACCGTGCACCAGCGCGCGGGCCACCGAACTCATCACCGACGCCGACGGTGTTGTCGGCGTGCGGGTTTCCGGACCAGAACAGACCATGGACGTTCGCGCCCGCCGCGGGATCATCCTGGGCACCGGCGGTTTCGAATGGGATCCGTTGCTGGCGCAGGCTTTCCTGCGTGGGCCGATGCACGGCGCCGTGTCGCCGCCGAACAACACCGGGGACGGGTTGCGGATGGCGATGACACTGGGCGCGGACCTGGCGAACATGGGTGAGGCGTGGTGGGTGCCGATCGTGCAGATCCCCGACGACACCATTGATGGCAGGCAACGCAGCCGCAGCGTGCGACTGGAACGGACCCGCCCCCGCAGCATCATCGTCAACCGGGCGGGGCGGCGGTTCGTCAACGAGGCCGGTGAGTACAACTCGATGGCCGGCGCGTTCCAGTACCTGCACCCGGGTAAGGGCTATGTCAATGACCGGGCCTGGATGGTCTTCGACTCGATTCACCTGCGCGAGTATGGTTTTCTCGGTGTCGCGCCGGGCGAAGCGGTTCCGGACTGGTTCTGCGAGTCGGCCGATCTCGTCGAACTGAGCGCCAAGACCGGCATTGACGCCGCTGGATTGGCGGCCACCGTCGAGCAGTGGAACCGCAATGTGACCGCGGGCGCGGACCCCGACTTCGGCCGCGGTTCCAGTGCCTACGACGGCTACTGGGGTGACGAGCGCGCCACGACGCTGGCCGGAAAGACGTTGGGACCCATCGACACCGCGCCCTTCTACGCGGTGCCGATCAGTATCGGGTCGATGGGCACCAAGGGCGGCCCGCGCACCGACCCCGACGGCCGGGTGCTGCACGTCAACGGTCAACCGATCGCCGGGCTGTTCGCCGCGGGCAACGCCATGGCCGGCGCGACCGGACGCGCCTACGGCGGCGCGGGCGGAACCATCGGTCCGGCAATGGTTTTCGGCTACCGCGCCGGCTACGCGGCGGCCACGGGCGAATCCGTCAAAGCTTGAAAGCGGCTCAGTCCGGCGGCGGTGCGAGCAGCCGCTCGGCCGCCCGGTAGGGGTCGTCGTGACCGTCGACGACGGACTCCGCGAGTCGATCCAAGTCGGTGCGTGACCGCAGCCGGGTCTGCGCCAGCGACAGGATCTGCGCGCGGGCCCGGGCCAACCGGCGGGCGCGGTTGTCGGCCCGGTGGTGTGCGTCGATCGCGGTCACCAGGTCGGTGAGACCGTCGCCGCGGGCGGCGACGAGGCTGACGATCGGCGCCTTGGTCTCGGCCCGCAGGTCCCGCACAGTCTGCTCGGCGCCGTCGCGGTCGGCCTTGTTCACCACCACGATGTCGGCGACTTCCAGCAGACCGGCCTTGGCGGCCTGCACCGCGTCACCGGCTCCCGGGTTGAGGATGACGATGGTCGGGTCGGCGACGGCGGCGATCTCAATCTCGGACTGGCCGACGCCGACGGTCTCCAGCAGCACCACGTCGTAGCCGATGGCGCCCACCAACCGGATGGCGGCCGGGACCGCCGCGGCCAGCCCGCCGAGATGACCCCGGCTGGCCACCGAGCGAATCAGCACGTCGGAATCGTTGATGTGGGCCGTCATTCGGATGCGATCACCCAGCAGTGCGCCGCCGCTGAACGGCGAGGACGGGTCTACGGCCAGCACGGCCACCCGGCTGCCGCGCTCCCGGTAGGCGCCGACCAGGGCACCGATCGTCGTGGACTTCCCTGCGCCCGGCGGACCGGTGATACCGACAACCCGGACCGGTTCCACCGGGCCGATGCCGGCCAGCACCTCGTCACGCCGCTCACTTTCGACGAGGCTCAGCAGGCGGCCGGCGGCTCGCGGAGAACCGCTGCGCGCCTTGGTGATCAACTCGGTGACGTCCACGGCGGCGCTTACCCGGTAGGCACTTCGAAGATCACGCCTGCAGGCACAACTTTCTCCACTTCGGGTCACACGGCACTGGCACGAGAACCACATTCTCTCAGCCGGAGAGCCGTAGTTGCAAGGCGGCTTTGCGTCCGCTCGCGCAAGAGACAATTGTGGCAGCGTGAAAACGATAGAGGTCCCGGGCGGCCGGGTCTGGTTCAAGCGGGTGGGCAGCGGGACGCGCCGGCCGCTGCTGGTAGTACACGGCGGCCCGGGACTGCCGCATTACTACCTGAGTTCGCTGGAGCGCCTGGCGGACGAGCGTGAAGTCGTCTTCTGGGATCAGCTCGGGTGCGGTAATTCCGAGCACCCGTCTAACCCCGGACTATGGACCATGCAGCGGTCGGTAGCCGAAATGGACGCCGTCATCACAGCTCTGGAACTCGACGGCTTCCATCTCTTCGGGAACTCGTGGGGTGCGATGCTGGCGCAGCAGTACGTGCTGGATGTGCCGTGCACGGCGGTCAGCTTCACCATTTCCAACAGTGCCGCGTCCATACCGGTGTTCGCCGACAACGTGATTCGCCTGAAGGCGGAATTGGATCAGGCCACCCAGGACGCGATCGACCGTCACGAGGCCGCCGGCACCACGGATTCCGCCGAGTACCGTGCCGCGGTGACGACGTGGACCCAGACATTCCTGTGCCGCAAGCTGCCGTGGCCGAAGGATCTGTTCGAGGCTTTCCAGAACATGGGAACCGAGATCTTCGAAACGATGTTCGGACCCAGTGACTTTCGCATCGTCGGGACCATCCGGGACTGGGACGTCGTCGACCGGCTCACCGAGATCACGTTGCCGACCCTGCTCCTGTCCGGCAGGTTCGACGAGTGTTCACCGGAGCACATGCGTGAGATGCACCGACTCATTCCAGGATCGCGCTTCGAGTTCTTCGAGCACAGCGCGCACCTGCCCTTCATCGAGGAGCCGGACCGCTTCGATGCGGTGATGCGCGATTTCCTGCGACAGCACGACAGTTGACGGCCGCCCGGCGGTTGAAGTGCTCCGAGGTGCGGGTACAGACCACGCATGATTGGCTGCTTGCCATGAAGCTGCGACGAAATCGGAACAAGGGGGGCGCGTCGATGAAGCGTGACGTAAGGGCGAGTCTGCAAGTCACTGTCACCGACCCCACGGCGTTGGAGTTCCAGGTCGCCGTCGCACGACTGCCGGGCCTTGAGATCCGCGAATCGTTGACCGCGACCCTGGACGGCGACCCGATCTCGTTGCGGGAGATCACCGGCGAGTACGGCACCCGGATTCACTCGGTCGAGGTGGGGACCGGGGATCTTCAGCTCGAGTACGAAGCCACCGTCACCGGGCGGGCAGAGCCGCCGCCGGTCAGGGACATCGAGGTCTCGACCTATCTACGGCCGAGCCGCTACGCCGAGGCCGACAAGTTCTTCGGTTTCGCGGCCACCGAGTTCGGCCAGTACACCAACTCGGCGACGCTGCTGGAGAAGGTGTCCTCCTGGGTCGGGACGAGGCTGAAATACGTTCCGGGATCGAGTGATCCGATCGACGGCGCGACCGACACACTTTTGGCCGGCGCCGGGGTGTGCCGTGACTACGCTCATCTGGTCATCGCGCTGTTGCGTGCGGTCAACGTCCCGGCCCGGCTGGTATCGGTGTATGCGCCGGGCTGCGACCCGATGGACTTCCACGCCGTGGCTGAAGCGTTGATAGACGGACAGTGGCAGGTGGTCGATGCCACGTGCCTCGCGCCGCGCCAGGCGATGCTGCGAATCGCCACCGGCCGCGACGCCGCGGACACCGCCTTCCTGGACAATCACGGCGGTGCGATCGACCTGACCAAAATGGAGGTCACCGCCGTCAGCGACGGTGCGCTGCCCCGGGATTCGGTAGAGGACCTGGTGTCTCTGGGCTGACACCCACGGCGTTCTGGCGTGCTCCACGCCCTCGGTGTTCGGTGTGAAACCTTGGCGTTGATTGTGAAACGAGGGCTTTCGGTGTGAGCCCAGGGTGGGAAAATCGGCGAGATCCCGCCCAGGCTTCACCCGCAAAGCCCACACTTCACGCGCAACGCCCAGGCGTCACCCGCAACGCCCACGCTTCACGCGCAAGCCGCCGCTCAGTTCTTGCCGGCGTTGAGCTTGCTCACGATCGACCGGAAGTCCTCGGTGACGAACGACTGATGCTCGGCCGACAACGCGTAGTCGATGCTGGCCAGCACGGCGCGCTCGAGGTGGATGTTGAGCACCCGCTTGGTACTTTCCACCGCCTGCTGCGGCAGCTCGAGGATCTTCTTCGCGGCGGTGATCGCGTCGGCGACCGGGTCGTCGGAGACATGGTTGGCCAGGCCGAGTTCGACGGCCCGCTCGGCCCGAATCCTGGTGCCGGTCAACGCATATTCCTTGGCCAGTAGCAGGCTGATATGCAGCGGCCAGGTCAGCGGTCCCCCGTCGGCGGCCACCAGGCCGACCTGTACGTGCGGGTCGGCCAGGAACGCGTCCTTGGCGATGTAGACGATGTCGCTCAGTGCCACCAGGCTGCACCCCAACCCGACGGCGGGCCCGTTCACGGCCGCTACCACCGGGATTCGGCAACGCGCCATGCCCAGCACGATCTCGCGTCCGTCCCGGATGGTCTTGGCACGCAGGTCGGCGTCTTCGGCCAACTCGGCGAGATATGCGAAATCGCCGCCGGCCGAGAAGGCCTTACCCGCCCCGGTCAGCACCGCGGCACGGGCGGAGGGGTCGTCGGTCAGGCGCTGCCACAACCGCGCCAGCCCGACGTGCAGATTGTCGTTGACCGCGTTCAGATCGTCCGGCCGGTTCAAGGTGATGATCCGCAGCGGCCCGTCGGCGCGCACGTCGATTTCGCTTGGCATGTCGTACATGTCAGACTCCCAGTCCCAAGATTCTCGAGGCAATGATGTTCTTCTGGATTTGCGAGGTCCCGCCCATCACGCTCTGCGCGCGGCTGTACAGGTACGCGCTGAGCAGGTCCGGGTCCCGGGTGCCGGCGACGGACAACGCCGCATGCCCGACGGACTGTTCCACCCAGGTCATCAGCAGCTTGTCCAGCGACCCTTCGGGACCGTGGGAAACTCCGTCCAGCTGTTCGGAGAGCCGCCTGCGGACATGGTGGGTCAGCATCTGCGCCTGGACGGCCGCCCAGGCCACGTCGTCGTCGACCGGGCCTTCGGTCTGCGCCACCAGTTGCGCGACCAGCTTGTTGTAGCGCGCCGCGTAACCGAGGGTGGACGGTTCACGCTCGTGCCCGACGACGGTCATCGCGACCGCCCAGCCGTCACCCGGTGCGCCGACCATCCGGTCCGCCGGGACGCGGGCGCCGTCGAAGGCGACCTGGCCGAATTCGTTGGTGACGCCATTGATCATCCGCAGCGGACGTTGTTGCACGCCAGGCTGTTTCATCGAGACGATGAACGCCGACAGACCGCGGTGACGTTTGGCGTCGGGGTCGGTGCGGGCCAGCAGCAGACACCAGTCCGCGACGTCGGAGTAGCTGGTCCAGATCTTGTGCCCGTTGATCACGTACTCGTCACCCTCACGGATGGCGGTGGTGGTCAACGACGCCAGATCCGAACCCGCGCCCGGCTCGCTGAAGCCCTGACACCAGCGCTCGGTGCCGTTGATGATGCCGGGCACAAAGCGTTGCCGCAGTTCGTCGCTGCCGTGCCGGCCGATCCCGATCACCAGGTAGCCGACACTGGGTCGGGGCGGGGCGCCGGCGCGCGCCAGTTCTTCGTCGACGATGACGTCGTAGACCGCCGGCAGTTCCCGCCCGCCGTACTCACGCGGCCACGACAGCCCGAAGAACCCTTCTTCGTAGAGTGCGCGGTGCCAGTCCGCCTGGCGAGCCCAGTACTCGTCGCCTGATCCGCCGAACTGTTTGGCGTGCAACGAAAGCCAGGACCGCAGCCGGTCCCGGAACTCGGCTTCCTCCGGTGAGTCACGAAAGTCCACGGCCGACCTCCTTCAGGCTGACCGGCCACAGCTCGGTCGATGTCAGCGCCCGGCGCAGATACACGTGCACCAGGCATTCCCAGGTGTTGCCGATCCCACCGTGCACCTGCACCGCGGTCTCGCAGACCGTCCGGGTGGCGCGGGCGCAGTAGACCTTGGCCACCTGCGCCGCCCGGATCGCTTCGTCGGGTTCGAGTTCGTCGACGGCCCATGCGGCATGGCGCAACACGCTCACCGAGCCTTCGATCAGCGCGAGACTTTCGGCCAGCAGGTGGGCGACGGCTTGGTACGACCCGATCGGTTTGCCGTACTGCTCACGGATTTTCGCGTAGTCGCAGGCGACGGCGTGCGCGCCCCGCGCGTCTCCGACCAGGTCGGCCGCGGTGACCACCAGCGCCAGCGCCCGCCACCGGTCGGCGGCCTCGGCGGGTACTTCGCCCAGCGGCGTCGCCGCTTTCTGCAGGGACGCGTAGGCCCGGGTCAAGTCTGCGCCGTCGTCGCCGCCGCCGACGGGGACCGAGAGAACCATGTTGCCCGACAACAGCAATGCCCGGTCACAACCGCGCGCGTCGATCGCGCGATCGTCGACGGCGACCGTCGTCGCCGATGCGTCGACGTCGAGGTGCCGCGCCAGGTCGTCGGCCAGCACCGGACCCAGAAAGGGTGCGTCGACCAGTCGCCGTCCGAATTCCTCTGCGACGATGGCCACTTCGACGCCGGATGCCCCGTCCGAGCGCAGCGACCGCCACCCGGTGAGTCCGATCTGCTTGTCCAGCCGAGCAATTCGGCCTTGGTCAGCGAGGTCCTGGACCGCGCCCGGACCGAGGTCGTCGGCCATTTTGGCGGCGGCGTCACGTAATTGCTGCTGTTCAGCCGTCAGACGTACATCCATAGCTCTCCTTGAGCGCTCTGCGTAACACCTTGCCCGAGGGCAGACGAGGAATGTCGGGGACGAACACCACCCGGCTGAGCCGTTTGTACGACGCGAGTTTCGCGTCCACCCGGGCGGTGAGTTCGGCAGCATCCAACGGAGTATGGGTGGCCACGGCCGCGATCACGGCCTCACCGTTGGCGCCGTCGGGCACCCCGAAGACCGCGCAGTCCCGCACGGCCGGATGCCCGTGCAGCACGGTCTCGATCTCGGCGGGCGCGACCTGGAATCCGCGCACCTTGATCATCTCTTTGAGGCGGTCGGTGATCCGCAGCCAACCGTCGTCCACCGAGCCGACGTCCCCGGTCCGATACCAACCGTCGTCGAACACCTCTGCGGTCGCCGCGGCGGGCAGATAACCCGCCATGATCGAGTCCGAGCGCGCCTGGATCTCCCCTACCTCACCCGGTGCGACCGGCTTTCCCGTCTCCAACGACACCACCCGGATCCGCACCCCGGACACCGCGCGTCCGACGGAGTCGAGTCGGGCACCGTCGACGGGATTGCATGCGATGACGGGCAACTCGGTGGTCCCATACGCGGGCATCCAACCCACGCCGGTGCGCCGGGTCACCGTGTCGGCGATGCTGGCGGTGACCGGCGTTGCACCCCACATGATGTAGCGCAACGAAGACAGGTCGTAGGACTCGAGGTCGGGGCGCGAGGCGATGGCCAGCGCGATGGGCGCGACGGCCATTTCGACTGTGATGCGGTCGGTTTCGATGTGCCGCAGCATCTGTTCGACGTCGAATCGGCGGTGCAGCCGCAACCAGGCTCCGGTCCGCAGCGCGGTGAGGATGTTCAGCAGGCCCAGGATGTGCGACGGCGGGGTGGCGACCTGGATGCGGTCGCGGTCGGTCAACCCCAGCGCCGCCCGCCAGTGCCGCACGGCGGCGTCCAGCGAGGCGTGGGTGTGGCGCACGGCTTTCGGCAGTCCCGTGGTGCCGGAGCTGAACACCAGTACCGCGTCGCCGGCCGGCGCTGCCGGGCTGACGGTGTCGCCGGGACGGAGGGGTTCGTCCAGGTGCAGCATCGGCATCAGGCCGGCCAGCACCGGATGGTCGCCGACGGCGTGGGCCGGCTCGGTCAGGGCGAGAGCATGCTCGACCTCGTCGCGTTTCCAGGCCGGGCTGACCAGTACCGCCGCCGCCCCCAGTCGCCAGATCGCCTGGACGGCGACGACGAACTCAGGTCGGTTGGACGCCATCACCGCCACTCGCCCGCCCGCGCGCACACCACGTTTGCGCAGGGCGGCGGCCAGTGCGTCGGTCTGCGCGTCGAGTTCGGGCAGGCTGAGTCGCCGCTCCTCGAACGCGAGCACGGCCGACTCGGTCACTCGTCCTACCTTCTTGAGAAGATCCTATCGTGTAGTGAGAATAGTATTCTCTATAGTGAAGAACGCAAAGTACGGGGAAGGTGTGCATGACCGAGGCCGGCATGGTGACGATTCACCTCGAGCGCAAGAAAGCGTCGGTGCCGCTGGTCCCCGGCGAGACGTTGCTGGAAAGCGCGCGCCGGGCGGGTCTGGATCCGCCGTTCAACTGTGAGGCGGGCAACTGCGGCACCTGCATGGCCCGACTCACCGTCGGCACCGCGACCATGCGGGTCAACGACGCCCTCGACGACGACGAGGTCGACGACGGCTACATTCTGACGTGCCAGGCCGTACCGGACGCGGCACCGATCACCGTGCAATACGAATAGCAACTACGGGGGACGCCCGATGGCAAGAGGGATCATCTACGTCGAGACCTACCCCAGTTCGCCGGATCGCGAGCAGGAGTACAACACCTGGTATGACGAAGTCCACCTGGGCGAACTCGTGGCGCTGCCCGGCATCACCGGAGCGCGCCGGCTGCGGCCGGTCGACGGCAACGGACCTTACGTCGCCCTCTACGAAATCGAGGGAGACGATCTGCAGGCCATCCTCCGAGGCATGAGCCGCGCCAAACTGACCATGTCCGGTGCGCTGCAGCTGGATCCGCCGCCGATACCGCGGCTACTCGAGGTGATCACCGACCACCATCCCGAGGACTGAATCACCGAGTGTGCGTCACTCAGCTCAACCGCGGCGCCGGCCGGTACTCGGGCTGGTAACCCGAAACGTGAATCGGGCTGCCCACCAAGCGCATATCGCCGGCGGAGACGATCACTTCCGGAGTCGCCTCCAACGCCTCGGGCAACGTCCGGACGGCGGCGGCAGGCACTCCGAGCGGACGCAACCGCTCTTCCCAACTGACGGCGGTGTCGGTGGCCAGCATCGCGGTCACAACGGCCAGCACCTCGTCGCGCCGCGACACCCGCTCGGCCATCGTCTCGAAACCCCCGATACCGGCCTCGTTGGCGAACGATTTCCAGAATCCGTCGTGCGTGATGAACAGCGCAAGAAAACCGTCTGCGGTCGGAAAGAGCTGCGCAGGAACGTAATACGAGTGCGCGCCGTACGGACGGCGGCGGGGTTCGGTGCCGTCGTTGAGATAGGCGGCGGCGTGATAGTTCAGCTGAGAGAACATCACGTCGCGCAGCGACACATCGACCTGCCCGCCGCTGCCGGAGATGATCTTGGCGAGTAACCCGATAGCGGCGGTCATTCCAGTGGAGTTGTCGGCCGAGGAGTAGCCGGGCAGCGTCGGCGGGCCTTCGGGGTCCCCGGTCAGCGCGGCGATGCCGACACCGGCCTGCACGACGTAGTCGAACGCCGGGTCGTCGCCGCCGTTGAGCCCGAAACCGGTGATCGCCACGCACACGATCTTCTCGTTGTGAGCACGCAGCGCCTCATACGTGAGACCCAGGCGCCGGATCGCCGACGGCTTCAGGTTCACCAGCAGCGCATGCGACTGCGCGACGAGCTCACCCAGCTGTTGTTGTCCCGCTTCGGAATTCAGGTCCAGACAGATGCTGGACTTGTTGCGGTTCAGGCTGGCGAAGTAACTGTCGCCTACCCCGCGGGAGATCTCGCCGCCGCGCGGTTCGATCTTGGTGACCTCGGCACCCAGGTCGGCCAGCAGCATGGTGGCGTACGGTCCGGCCAGCATGGTGCCGACCTCGAGGATGCGAATTCCGGCCAGCGGCGCGCCGGCAGTCACCGCAGTTCCTTTGCCAACTCCGCGATCATCTCCCGGGTGCGACGCTTGGAGGCGACGAGCTCGTCGCGGTTGTCCCCGATCGGCAACAGCCGAACCGACAGATCCGTCACGCCGGCGTCGGCGAAGCGGCGCATCCGGGCCAGAATCTGTTCCGGGTCGCCCGCGGCGCACAGGTCACCGACATCCCGGGCGTCGCCCCGCTCCAGCAGCCGCTGATAGTTCGGCGACACCTCGGCCTCACCCAGGATGCGGTTGGCCCGCTCCTTGGCCGCGTCGACTTCGCTTGGCGCACAAAGACACACCGGGATACCAGCGATGATCCGCGGTGCCGGGCGACCGGCATCCGCGGCCGCCTTGGTGATCTTCGGCGCGATGTGGTCACCGATCGCGCGCTCGTCGGCCATCCACAACACGGTGCCGTCGGCGAGTTCACCGGCGATCTGCAGCATCACCGGTCCCAGCGCGGCGACCAGCACCGGCATCGGCGGATCCGCGGCCAGCACCGTCGGATTGTGCACGGTGAACGAATCGTTCTCCACGTCAACGGGTCCCGGCCCCGCGATCGCGGTGTTGAGCACCTGTAGGTAGTCACGGGTGTAGGCGGCCGGCTTCTCGTAGGGCAGGCCGAGCATGTCCCGGATGATCCAGTGGTGCGACGGCCCGACGCCCAGCGCCAACCTGCCGCCGGTCACCGCATGAATCGAGAGCGCTTGTCGGGCAAGTGCAATCGGATGCTGCGCCTGCAATGGCACCACGGCGGTACCCAGCTCGATACGCGAACTGTGCGCAGCCATCAGCGACACCATGGTCAGGCAGTCGAAGTCATCCGGCACCTGCGGCATCCACGCGGTGTCCAGGCCCGCGGACTCCGCCCACTCGATGTCGGAGGCCAGCTTTGTCACCTTGCGGGCCATGTCGCCACGCTCGGCGCCGATCATCACTCCGATGCGCACGGTTCCTCCAAAACCGGTTCAGGCGTGCCCGTCAACGCGCGGATGTCACGCACCAGCGTCTCCAGCGACGTCCCGGTGGGGAACACCGCCGCGGCGCCGGCGGACAACAACTTGGGCACGTCGGCGTGCGGGATGGTGCCGCCGACGACGACGGCGATGTCGGCAGCGTCGGCGGCGCGCAACGCCTCGATGGTCCGCGCGGTGAGCGTCAGGTGCGCACCGGACAGGATGCTCAGACCGACCACGGCGACGTCTTCCTGCACCGCGATCGACGCGATGTCTTCGATGCGCTGCCGGATACCGGTGTAGATGACCTCGAAGCCGGCATCCCGCAACGTACGGGCGACGATCTTGGCGCCGCGGTCATGCCCGTCCAGGCCCGGCTTGGCGACCAGGATCCGCGCGGCCATCTAGAACACCACCGGCTGCTGGAATTCGCCCCAGACCGCCTTGAGCGTGGTGACCATCTCCCCGACCGTGCAGTAGGCGTTGGCGCAGTCGATCAGCCGGTGCATCAGGTTTTCCGTTCCCTCGGCACCCCGTGCCAACGCGGCCAGGGTGGATTGCACAGTGGCACTGTCCCTTTCGGCCTTGACCTTGGACAGGCGCTTGAGTTGCAGATCGCGGCCCTCGGCGTCGAGTTCGTAGGTGACGACGTCGGGCTCGGGTTCCTCGGAGACGAAGCGGTTGACCCCGACCACCGGCCGGGTGCCCGCTTCGATGTCCTGGTGGATGCGGTAGGCCTCGTCGGCGATCAGCCCCTGCAGGTAGCCGTCCTCGATCGCGCTGACCATGCCGCCGTGCCGTTCCAGGTCGGCCATGATCTCGATGATGCGTTCTTCGGTCGCATCGGTCAGCGCCTCGACGAAGTACGAGCCACCCAGCGGGTCGGCGACCTGGGCGACACCGGTCTCGTAGGCGAGGATCTGCTGGGTGCGCAACGCCAGCGTGGTGGAGTCCTCGGAAGGCAACGCGAAGGGCTCGTCCCAGGCCGCGGTGAACATCGACTGGACACCACCGAGAACCGCCGCCATGGCCTCATACGCCACGCGCACCACGTTGTTCTGTGCCTGCGGGCCGTACAACGACGCCCCACCGCACACACAGCCGAACCGGAACATCGATGCCTTGTCCTTGGTGGACCCGTAGCGTTCCCGGACGATGGTGGCCCAACGGCGCCGTCCCGCACGGTATTTCGCGACCTCTTCGAAGAAGTCACCGTGCGTGTAGAAGAAGAACGAGATCTGCGGCGCGAACTCGTCGATGCTCATCCGGCCGCGTTCCACCACCGTGTCGCAGTAGGTGACCCCGTCGGCCAACGTGAACGCCATCTCCTGCACCGCGGTGGCACCCGCGTCGCGGAAGTGCGCGCCGGCCACCGAGATGGCGTTGAACCGCGGCACCTCGGCCGCGCAGAACTCGATGGTGTCGGCGATCAGCCGCAGCGACGGCTCCGGCGGCCAGATCCAGGTGCCGCGCGAAGCGTATTCCTTGAGGATGTCGTTCTGGATGGTGCCGGTCAGCTTCGCGCGCGGAATGCCCTTTTTCTCGGCGGCCGCAACGTAGAACGCCAGCAGGATCGCCGCGGTGCCATTGATCGTCATGCTGGTGCTCAGTTTGTCCAGCGGGATGCCGTCGAACAGGATCTCGAAGTCGGCCAGTGTGTCCACCGCGACGCCGACCCGGCCGACTTCCTCGCCGAAGTCCGGATCGTCGGAGTCATACCCGCACTGGGTCGGCAGGTCGAGCGCGACCGAGAGCCCGGTACCGCCCTGATCCAGCAGGTAGCGGTAGCGGCGATTGGACTCTTCGGCGGTGCCGAAACCCGAGTACTGGCGGAAAGTCCACAACTTGCCGCGGTATCCGGACGCGAAGTTGCCACGGGTGAACGGGAACTCCCCCGGCGGCGGAGGTTCGGTGCGTCGGTCCCCCGGGCCATACACCGGCGCGAGCGGTATGCCCGACGGGGTCTGGGCTGCGTTATCCATCGGTGAATAACGTACTTGCAAAAAAAGAGAATGCCAATACCATAGTGCTGACCTGCCCAAACACCGCCGCGCGAGGTTGCGGCGAGACACTGCGGGCATCCTTTGAGCCCCGCTTGGCGACTCGAATGGACAGCGGCAGTCACCCCGACGCTGAACCCTGTTCACAATGCGAACAACTCGGCGCGACAGTGGCTCTCCACCGTTCAAATAGCGAAAACACATGTGAAGCTGGGCACATCGAGCCGAGCCTGAATGCCACCGAACCGATCGGCCGTGACCGCAGCTACGTGCGCAAACGCGTCGATACTGGCCCTCGAACCTTGCCCGGCTGCGCCGCACGGCGCCGCTGCGCTGATCCAACAGGTGTATAGGCTCAATTCGGCGCCTGGAAAACAAGGGCGCGGAACAACGTGCCCCCGCTATTGGTTCGTCTTCGGCGGAAACCCTTTAGCTCTACGAAAAGAGCCGACCTTGCGCTGCACTTCTGCCCTGTCCTTTCGGCGACTGGCGCCCTCGATGGCCGCCCTCGTCGTGTCCTTCGGCGCCCTGGTCGCGTCACCGGGAGGTCCGGCGCGAGCGCTCGCCGATCCGGAATGCCCGGACGTCGACGTCGTATTCGCCCGCGGAACCTTCGAGGCGCCCGGTGTCGGCGCAACCGGGCAAGCCTTTGTCGATGCCCTCAACGCTCGACTCGAGGGTAAGAACGTGGCCGTCGACCCGGTCGATTATCCCGCGTCGCTGGACTTCGCCCGGGCCGTCGACGGCGTAGCGGATGCCAGCACGAAGGTGGAGGCCACCGCGACGAACTGCCCGAACACCAAGATCGTGCTGGGCGGTTACTCGCAGGGCGCGGCGGTCGCCGCGTACACCACCTCCGACTCCGTTCCCGACGGCGTGACCCTGCCGGACGGCTTGTCCGGGCCGATGCCGCCCGCGGTGGCCGCCAAGGTCGCGGCGGTGGTGCTTTTCGCACCGCCGTCGGAGGGGTTCTTGCGTGTGGTCGACCGCAGCGCGCCGCCTATCAACATCGGTCCTCTCTATGCCGCCAAGACCATCAGACTGTGCGCTGAGGGCGATCCGGTGTGCTTTCCGGGCGGACGTAACCGCGCCGCGCACAGCACCTACCGGGACAACGGGATGGCCAATGAGGCCGCCGACTACGCCCGTAACGCCATCGCTTCCCGCTGAGACCTCATGCGCGGCAAAGGATTTCGCCGTTAGGGATCGCGAACCAACCGTCCGGTGACGCGGCCCAGGCCCGCCAGGCCGCCGCGATCTCTTCCAGCTCGGCCGTGCTGGCCGTCGCCGAGTCCACCAGCTGACGCGTCAGGTCCGATTGCAGGATGCGGTCGGCCCACATGCCGCCCCACCACTGTCGGGACTCGTCAGTTGCGTAGCACCACAGGCTGCCGGTCGGGGTGATGTCGGTGAAGCCGGCCCGCAGTGCCCAGGACAGCAGGTAGCGTCCCGCGTCGGGTTCACCGCCGTTGGCGCGTGCCGCGCCGCGGTAGAGCTCCCGCCACCGCTCGAGTTCCGGGATGAGCGGGTACCAGATGAACCCGGCGTAGTCGGCATCCCGGGCCGCGACGACGCCGCCGGGCGCGCAGACCCGCTTCATCTCCCGCAATGCCTGCACCGGGTCGGCGACGTGTTGCAGCACCTGGTGGGCGTGGACGACGTCGAACGTGTCGTCGGGCAGGTCGAGCGCATGCACGTCGGAGGTGACGAAAGCCACGTTGTGCAGTCCGCGCGATTCCACCTCGGCACGTGCCAGGCTCAACGCTGCTTCGGTCTGCTCGACCGCCGTCACCAGTCCCGGCGCGACCCGTACGGCGAAGTCGGCGGTGATAGTGCCGGGGCCGCAACCGATGTCGAGCACCGAACGCCCCGGCCCCAGGTGTGGCAGCAGATAACCCGCCGAGTCCGCCGCGGTGCGCCGCCGGTGACCGCGCAGCACCGATTCGTGGTGGCCGTGGGTGTAGGTGGCGTGACGCTCGTCCATGGTTGTGGAACCTAATGCCAGACGATGCCGGCAACCAGACCCGCGTGCGGTCACGTCGGTTCGGCGATGGCGCTTGCGGCGACTCAGTTGACCGGGACGTCGAGGATCGGCCGCTGCACGCCTGCGCCGGGACCGTCGAAGTGCCACCACTCGCCGGAATAGACCTCGAGTCCGCCGTACTTCATCGCGTCCCGCAGCCGGACCCGGTTGGCGTAGGCGGCTGCGTTGACATCCTCCGTCGCGAATGCCGTTGCGCGCGGGGTGAAGTCGTCGAAATCGGTACCCATGTCGGCCACGCAGGCATTCCGTGCCCGCCGCGGGGTCGGACAGGGCTGCTGCGTGCTGGTGAAGGTCACGTCGACCGAGCGTGCGGCCACGTGGCTGGTTGCATACGGTCCGGGGCGGGCCACCCAGGCCGGGTTGGGCACCACCTGATAGAGCTTCGCCTGCACCTCGTGCGGTCGGTAACAGTCCCAGAAGACCAGCAGTTGACCCGCCGGGCGCAACGCGGTGGCGGCCGCCGCCAAGCCACGCGCCATGGACTGGTGGACCAGGCAGCGGGCGTCGGACGGATAGAGCTGGGTATGCGTGAAATTGTCTGTGGTGGCATAGCGCAGGTCGACGATCGCGTCGTAGACGACGCTGCGTATATCGACAAGCCCGGCGGCCGCGGCCTGCGGGCTCACCGGGGGCACTTCGGGTCCGACGGGAGCCGTCGTGCCGGCCGGCCGCACCGCCAAAGTGGTGTCCGGGCGAGCGTGATGCGATGGCGCACCACACCCCGCGACCAGGCACACGAGCGCCGAAAACAGCTGGACTCTCCGGATACGACCCATGGTCTTATTGTCTCGTCACCGGTGCCCGGATTGGTCAACCGACGCGATCGGTAGCTATCTGCAGGATGGCCCGGGCGATCTGTTCGGCGGGCTCGAGCCCCAGCACCCCGACGGACATCAGCACTGAGGACTTTTCGCGATAAACGTGGCTCCACGCGTTGGCGTTGATCCGCACGGTGGCGGAATCCGGGTGGTCGAGAGTGAACTGGTAGTGCGGATCGTGTAAATCCGCACAGGCCTGCAGCGACATCTCCAGCTGGTGCAGAACCCCACGCGCCATGCCGGGGTCCGGATAGATCGCGACGGCCTGGCTGACCGTTTGGATCATGGCGGGCCCGCCGGGCTTGAGGTCGTCGGTGATCCCGTGGTAGCCGGCGCTTCGGAACTCCGACCAGCCGCTGCCGAATGTGACGTCACTGATCCCCGCGGCCCGGCAGGGTCCCGGAGCGCTGAGGTCGCTGGGTGGCGGTTGGCGCAAGTCCGCGTGTGAATGCGCGGTGAGTTCTTCGTAGTTGGCGATGCGGCGGACGTCTTCGATGCTGACGATCAGCGAGTCGGCACGCGATACCGCGACCGTCGGCTGGGCGGAAGGGTTCTGCTGCGAGCATGCCGTGACCGCAGCAACCAGGCAGCCGACAAACAGCGACAAACCGCCGCGGGCAACTGGTGTCCTGGGCAAATCAACCCTTCGCGTCGAGGCTCCGGCCCACATCCTACGGGCGCGTCCGGCCGGTGTCGGCCGGCGCGGCGCGCGCCGGAGTTAGAGTCGCATGTGCCCAAGATCAGCGCCTCGTCGGTGGAGGAGCACCGCGAACAGGTCCAACGACGAGTCTTCGAGGCGTTCGCCACCCTGATGGCCGAACAGAGCTTCGACGCGATCACGATGGCCAAGCTCGCCGCGGCCGCCGACATCGGCCGTACGGCGATCTATCACCACTTCGCGGACAAGGAAGCGGTGGTCGTCGCTTTCGCCTCGCACGAGACGAGTCGCTACATCGATGGGCTGCGCGGAGAGTTGGCCGACCTCGACGACCCGGTCGAGCGACTGAGGATCTACATCCGCCATCAGTTGGGCGCCGGCGAGCAATTCCACATGGGTCTCGGCTCGCAGCTCTACGGTGCGCTGTCGCACGACACCATGCGCGCCATCCGCGACCACGTGGTGGCGATCGAGGATGTGTTGCGCGAGATCCTGACCGACGGCGTAGCCACCGGCCAATTCGTGATCGAAGACGAGGCCGCCACGATGTCGTTGCTGCACGCCTGCCTGGCCCCCCGCGAGTTGCCGACGGCCGCGATCGAGCGCTTCGTCCTGCGGGCGCTGGGTGCCAACCCCTGACGCAGGACATCGGATCGGCCCTGTGCTATGTTTCCTGACAGATTGTCAGGATCGTTTTGACATTCTGTCAGACGCTTTGAGCAGTAGCAGATCATCGGGAGCCGAACAGTGACAGTGAGCACCGCCGAGGCCGTCCGCCCCTTTTCCGTGGCGATGAAGGAAGGGTCGATAGCCGAGCACGAAGCCGCCGAGCATTCGCCGTACGTCTCCGAACTGCTCTCCGGCCGCGTCAATCGGCAGGGCTACGCCGACTACCTGCTGCGGTTGCGCATGATCTACGAAGCGTTGGAAGAAGCCGTCCGGTCCCGCCGCGATGACCCGCTGGTTGCCGCCGTCTACGACCCGGCGCTCGAGCGCCTCGCCGCGATCGACGCCGACTTGGAGTACTGGTCACCGGGCGCCGTCCCCGCCGTCGACTCGCCCGCCGCCCGCGCTTACCGCGACCGGCTGGCGAACGCCTCCTGGGGCGGTGCGCTGGTGGCCCATCACTACACCCGCTACCTCGGCGACCTGTCCGGCGGGCAGGCGATCGGCAAGATCCTGGACCGGACCTTCGGTTTGGACGGCGCCGGATTGTCGTTCTACGAGTTCCCGGTGCGGGCTAAGCCGTACAAGGACGCCTATCGCGCCCGCCTGGACGGACTCGGCCTCGACGCCGGGCAGATCGGTCGCGCGGTAGACGAGGTGAAGGTCGCCTTCAATCTCAACCAGTCCCTGTTCAACGAATTGGCGACCAATCTGCCGGCCTATCGGCGCTGAAGGATGCGAGCGTAACGCTGCGGCGAAACTTACCCCTCAACTTTTCGCCGCAGCGTTACGCTCGTTATCCGCCTCTTCGCTGCCGCATAACCTTTGCGGCAGTGGGCTTTTCAGCCCTGCGCCGGA
The DNA here is from genome assembly GCF_059812185.1 of Mycobacterium sp. NGS67. Lineage (NCBI taxonomy): Bacteria > Bacillati > Actinomycetota > Actinomycetes > Mycobacteriales > Mycobacteriaceae > Mycobacterium > Mycobacterium sp. NGS67. The sequence goes on along the minus strand of NZ_JCALCF010000008.1, from coordinate 96,995 downwards.
CTAGCGGAACAGCCGGGTCCGGGTACGGCGGCCCGTCATCGCCTCGTAGACGGCGATGAACACGACCGCCAACCCGACGCCGATGAAGAACGGGATCCAGGCGATCCCGCCGTTGGCGTTGGCGTAGCCGAAGTGGCCGGCCACGGCCGAACCGAGCAACCCGCCCGCAGCACCCAGCAGAACCGTCATCAGCAGACCGACATTCTGCCTGCCCGGCATGACCATACGCGCCACGAAACCAATGATGGCACCGACGATGAGGGCCATGACAATCGTTCCGATCATTTCGACTCCTGTGCTTGAACGGCGCTCCCGACGAGCACCTCCTGGACTGCGGGTTCCCGAAGTCGACGGCTTATAACACAGATGTGCACCCAATTGCCTTCGCGGCAAGCGTTGCGCCAGAAGGGTTTGAATGCCGGCACGCGGGGTAATCGCGAATCGTTCAACATACGTTTATCAGGAGTCAGCGCATGATCACCCCCGTCTGCCCCGCGTGCGGTTATCCGACGTTGAAACCCGCTCTGTGCGCCTTCTGCTGCCCGGGAGAAGTGTTCTCCGGGGATCGCGTTTTCGGGGCGTCATCGATGATGTCGACGATGTCTCGCGCACAGGGGTGGACGGCTGCCGGCGACTCGAATCTGGTTGGGCCGGTAGCAAGCTAGTCGGGGGTCGCCGCGCTACGGTTGCCTCATCAACAGATCGATGCTCGGCCGAATTGATGCGACGGCTGGTTCTGGGTCGGCGGGTCCATGACAGAGGCAGGTGAGCGACCGATGGCTCGCTATGCCAGCATCCTGTACCCGGCGGAGGCCGCGTCGAACGGAGCGGAAGCGGCACCCGATTGCCTCTCCGATCTGCACCTCGACGAGATCATCAACACGGTGACCGCGGCCGGAGATGCCGGCGAAGGCGTCGACCGCTTCTTCCGTCTCCCGCTGCACGATCTGGCTGCCGTCGAGCACCGCCATCAGGTATTCCGGGATCTCGAGCGAGACGAGATCCGCCAACCGATCTCGACTTTCGTCGCCGGTATGCAAACCATGCGCGACCGCGATCAACAAGCCAAAGAGCTTCGTCACCCGCTGCAGCGGCAAGGCTGGCTTCTGTCTGCCGTCCAAACCTATTGCGACGCTGTGCTATTGCTGCAACAACAACTTGTCCGGGCCGGCCCGTCGTCGTGCGGACTGCGCGACTTCGTGCGCTACCTCACCGGATATGTCGACAGCCCGGCGTTCCGCACGTTGGTAGGAGACAGCGAGGCCGCCCGGGCGAGCCTGCACGACGTCCGATACACCGTGCACATTCAGGACCGGCGGGTGCATGTCGAGAAGTACTCGGCCCAAACCGATTACACCGTAGGGGCCGTCGCGGTGTTCGAACGCTTCACCGCCGAGGAGACCACCGATTACCACGTTCCGCAACAGGACACAGCCGACATGAACCATGTCGAACGACAGATCCTGGTGTGCGTGGCAAAGCTCTACCCGAACGCCTTCGCCCAGCTCGACGCATTCTGTCGCCGCAACGAGCACTTCACCGAACCGACGATCATCCGGTTCGACCACGAAATCCGTTTCTATTCATACTATCTGACGTTTGTCCGGCGACTCACCGCCGCGGGACTGGTCTTCAGTTACCCCGACGTCACCGCCGAACCCGGGAACTTGTCGGCCGAGGGCGCCGTCGACCTCGCGCTGGCGATCAAGTCCGACAAACCGCCACAGATCCTGGTGGGAAATGATTTTCACCTGGAGGGAGCGGAACGGATCCTGGTGATCACCGGTCCGAATCAAGGCGGCAAGACCACGTTCGCCCGAACCATCGGGCAATGTGTCTATCTGGCCTCGCTGGGTTGTCCCGTTCCGGCCGCACGCGCCAGGTTGACACTGCCCGACACGATCTACACCCACTTCGAACGCCAGGAGCACCTCTCGACCCTGCATGGCAAGCTCGAGGACGAACTCGTTCGGATCCATGACATCCTGTCCCGGGCCAGCGCCAGCAGTCTCATCATCTTGAACGAGAGTTTCTCGTCGACCGCCCTGCGCGACGCCCTCCTCATCGCAACCAGAGTGGTCAACAGGATCATCGAAATTGGTTGCACTGCGGTCTATGTCAGCTTCCTCGACGAATTGGCCAGTCTGGATCCCGCGTGCGTCAGCATGGTCGGGGAAGTGGCGCCGCACGATCCAACCCAACGGACCTTCAGGTTCACCCGGCGACCCGCGGACGGCTTGGCGTATGCGGCCGCGCTGGCGAACAAGTACGGGCTCACCCACGAGGTGCTGCGGCAACGGATCGGCCGGTGAAAGTCCGCCTGTTGCATCCCGATTCGGATCTCGATCTGAAGCCTCGGTTGCCGTGGCGGCTGAGCGTCCTCGCCGAAGAAGACCTGGAACTCGGCCGGCTCTACGATGCAATGTCCGGCGGCGATCCTTATCTACTCGAGACCGCGCAGAAAGTGGTTCCGCTGTCGGTGACCGAGCCGGAGGTGATCGTCTACCGCCAACGGGTGTTGGCCGACGTCCTTGCCAATCGCGCTGTGGTGCAACAAATGTATGACATCGCGTCCGAGGTCGACGGGATCCAATTGCGGCACAAGGTGTTCCTCGGGGGTCTGACCTCCGGGAATTCGGCATTGATCCTGCGCCGTTCCGTCCGGATCCTGGAACTCCTCATGACCACCCTGCGGCAACTGCGCAACGTGTCGGACCGATCGGCCGGACGGTTCCAGTCCACCGGCTTCCGGCAGTTGTTCGGGATGTTCGCCGAGCAGCTGTCCGACGACTATCTGGTCGGGGTCGCGGAGTATCTCAGCGAGCTCAATCTGCCGCGTGGTGTCCTGCTCAGCGCCCAGCTCGGACTCGGCAACAGGGGCGACCGGCACGTGCTTCATCAACCGCCCCGGCGCAACCGGTGGGGCAAGCCGTTCGGCGCGCCCGGCGAGGGCTACGGATTCGTCGTCGACAAGGACGACATGGCCGGGGAGCAGGCTCTGGACAAACTCGCGGGTCAGGCAGTCGACGACGTCGCCAGTGCGGTCACCCAGGCGGCCGAGCATTTCCAGGTCTTCTTCGGGCGGCTGCGCATGGAGGCGGCGTTCTACCTCGGATGCCTGAACCTGCACGACGTCCTCGCCAAACGCCAAGTGCCGATGTGCTTTCCGGTGCCGACGCCGAACGGGACGGCGACGTTTCACAGTCGCGGCCTGCGCGACGTCGCGCTTTGCCTCGCAACCACCAAGACCGTCACCGGGAACGACGTGGACGCCGACGGCAAGACACTGATCGTCATCACCGGCGCCAACGAAGGCGGCAAGTCGACATTCCTGCGCAGCGTGGGCGTCGCGCAGCTGATGATGCAAGCGGGGATGTTCGTCGCCGCAGACGAATTCAGCGCTGACGTTCGCGACGGCGTCTTCACCCACTTCAAGCGGGAAGAAGATGCCACCTTGCGGCGCGGGAAGCTGGAGGAAGAGCTTGCCCGGATGAGCGCGATGGTCGAACACATCGGGTCGGCGTCATTGCTGTTGTGCAACGAGTCCTTTGCCTCGACCAACGAACTCGAGGGTTCGCAGATCGCGCGGGGCATTGTGCGCGCGATGGTCGAGAGCGGAGTCCGGGTCTTTTTCGTGACTCACCTCTACGACCTCGCGCACAGTCTGTTCGCGCGGCACCATCCCGGCGACCTGTTCCTGCGCGCGGAGCGACGTCCGGATGGCGTGCGGACGTTCCGGCTGTCTCCGGGGAAGCCGGAACCCACCAGCTACGGCGAGGATTCTTTTCGGCGGATCTTCGGCCTCCCGCCGCCAGAAGCCGCGACCAGCGGGCACTGAAGACACGTTTTGCCTGCCGCGGTCTTGGGATACTCGTGAACCAATCGATCCGGCGCGGAGGTGATCCGAATGAGTGCCCGCAGCGGTGGCGATCTGCCCAATCCCCAAGAGCGTGCCGCACGGGCCGGCAGGCGGATCGAGGAACTTCAGCAGAGGCGCCTCGACCTGGCTGCCGGAAAGCCGGCGTCGCCGGATTCGGTCGACCGGGCCCGGCGGCACGCGGCGGCCGCGATGGAACGCGCCAAAGACGCGCACCGGGCCGCAGCTGAAGGACATGAGGCCGCCGCGCGTGCACACGAGCGTGCCGCCAACACGCTGCAGCGGGCGGTCTGGCAGGGACGGGACGATGCCCGCTCATTGCAGGATGAAGCCGACGAACACTGGCACGCCGCCGAGGACAACCGCCTGGAAAGCCGCGCAGCGCGGTCGAAGGCCGAGGACCCGGGCCGATCGTCGTCTCACGGGTAGTTCGCTGATCCGCCCGCCGGACAACCTTTTGGTGTGGGCGTGATGGTGAGGTGGCCAGGGGCGGGATCGAACCGCCGACCTTCCGCTTCTCAGGTGGATGGAACGGCCGCTGGCCTGCGGTTTAATGACTCCCATACGTCAAATACGCCGCGCTGAGCGCGTCTGACGCAGGCTGCTCGTCCGGCGATCGGACACAGACCGGACACGGTGACAGCACTCCCGACAAGGGACCCTTCATCGCCCGTCACTCAGTGATGCGCGCTGGGGGCTCCCGGGGAGCAGGTACCCGATGCCCGGCATCACGAGGTCGAGCGCGCATTCAACGAGCTCGATTGCGGAGCGACTCACCCTTCGGCCGGACACAACCCGAACGGCCAGCCGGAACACGGACGGAGCGGCGGACGCCGGTAGACCGCGAGTGCCCGAGGCCGGCAAGGCCGCAGGGCGCGAGAGCGGTAGCGGTCGGTCGGACGGCGGGAGCGGCGTAGACCGTGTTCCGGCTGGGACCAACGGGCTTGTTATATGCGCCAAAAGTGTCCGCGACACCGTCGACGGCATTGTTGATGCGGAACTGTCGGCCTCGGATGCCTTGGGGCTGCGGTTCCCGAGGCCCAACATGGTGGCCTCGGCAGCGGCGCTGTTCGAACCGGCCGAACCATGGGCGCATGGACGGGACCGGCTGGATGTCGAACCTGAGTGCGGGCGATTCCGGATCACGATCGGCCCGGGCGTCGTCCGTCTCGGCTGGACCAATCCCGTTCGCGCGGAGAAGGCATCTGAGCGGACCGTGGGCCAGCACATGCAGGACGTAGCGGGCGAGGTAGACCGCATAAAGGCCGGTCGTGATGTGCCTGACCCGTCGGGCCGTGCGATCACCGAATGGTCCCGCAAGTCGCGTGCGGCGATGTGCCGCACCTTCGCCGAGCTGGACTACACGCCGATGGTGGAAAGCGGACGGGTACCCGCGATGGTCACGCTGACCTACCCCGGCGACTGGGAATCGGTCGCACCCGATGGAGCCAGCGTAAAGCGACATATGATGCTGTGGCGCAAACGATTTCAGCGCGAATGGGGTGAACCAGCGCGCTACATCTGGAAGATGGAATTTCAACGCCGCGGCGCACCACACATTCACCTATGGATGGCTCCCCCGTATACCGTCGGTCGATCAGGCCGTAGGTTCAGCGAATGGTTGTCGCAGGAATGGGCGGAAGTCGTCGCCCATCCCGACCCTGAACAACGCACACGCCACTTGCGCGCCGGTACGGCTATCGACAGCCTCAACGGATTGCGTGCTTGCGACCCCAAACGCTTGGCGATCTACTTCACGAAGCACTCATCACCGAATAGATTGGGCGACAAGGAATACCAGCACATCGTTCCGGAGGCCTGGCGGCGGCCGGGCCGCGGACCGGGTCGCTTTTGGGGGGTCCACGGGTTGGAACGAGCAACCGCAGTCGTTGAGATCGCCCAGGACGCATACCTGACGGCCCGAAGGATCATCCGTCGGTGGTCTCGCTCACAGGCCATTCATAGCGATTGCACCCACTGCTTCCCCACCGCACTCGTTCCGCGAATGACCCGCGTCGCAGTTCAACGAACAAACTCCAAGACTGGCAAAGTACGCCACCGCAACGTCTGTCGGAGGCGACTTCTCTGCCGCCAAGGCGGCTTCGCGGGTGGCTACGCCCTTGTGAACGACGGACCAGCGTTCGCATCCCAGCTCGCGGCAGCGTTATCGGCGGATCGGGCGAAGGCGGTGCGCGACGAACAACTCGCGGGCCGTAAGTGATCTAACGCAATTCACCTCTGACCGTCGCATTGCAGCAACCGGCTACATACGCTTAGCACGTGACCATCGAACTGTCGCCGCGCCTGCCGGATGGTGAGCGGCCGAGGAATCATCAGGAATTGGCCGCTGAGCAGATGGACCTGGACAACGTGATCAACGAGCTACTCCTGCGGCTGGAGGATCATAAATATCGTTGGGAGCTTTATGAATTCGGACTTTCCGACACTGAAGAGCGACGTCAGGTGCACACAGTCATTGAGCAGCTGCGGCTGGCGGTGCATACGGGTGGGCCAGCCGTACTTCATCCGCTGCGTCACGCGCTGTCTGTAGCTCACTCCGACGACCCCGCGTCGCCTGGATGCTCCGGATAGTCCGAGTCGCGGGCCATGCTCAGCTGCGCACTACCGTCCACGCGGTGCGGGGGACGGCTAGCGCGGTCGTAAACCGACAAAAACGAGGTCGTGAATTGTTCTGGCAATTCGATCTTCGTCGAGCGCATCGTCAAGCACTAGGTAGGTCAGTGCGCTGGTCGTGACGGCACCGAATAGCGCGATCGCGGCAACTGCTGGGTTGTCGAGGGTCACGAGTGAGCCGTCGCCGGCGCCAGCGCGAAGTAACGTCTCGACGGGTGCGAAGTATGCGGCGCTGATCATGTCGGCGATGACGGGCATGCGGGCGGCGCGGCCCAGTTCCCCGATGAGAGCGCGGCAGACGGCGGGTCTCTGTGCCATCACGCGCAGCTGGGCACTGATGACTGCGTGCAGGCGCTGAGCGGCGGAGCCTTCTGCCTCCACGACTGCGGCGACCTCGTGCGCGACTTGCTGTAGGACGTCTTCGAGGAGGAAGGCGAGTATTTCCTCTTTGCCGGCGAAGTAGTAGTAAAGGGTGGCCTTGGCGATGCCGGTGGTGGCGGCGACGTCTTCGATCTTGGTGTCGTTGAGCCCGCGGTCTGCGAAAAGTGCCGCCGCCGGCGGCAGGCGGTCGGCAATTTTTCGCGGAACCTCGCGCATTGACGCTCCTCTCGGTTGGACTTACAGTCTAAACTACTGGATTAGACAGCCGTATAATTAGATTCACAGCGGTAGGAGCTCAGATGACGACGGTGCAACTTCGCTACGACCCGTTCGATGCGACGATTCAGGACGATCTCTACCCCATCTACCGGCAGCTGCGCGACAAAGCCCCGCTGTATCGCGCAGCCGATTCCAACACGTGGGTTTTCAGTCGCCACGAAGATGTCGTCAGCGCGCTGCTTGACCATCACACCTACTCATCCGTGGACGGCATATTTCCAACTCCACCGGGCTCAGATTTCCACGCATCGTTCTTGCCCATGATGATTTTGATGGATCCCCCGCGACACGATCAGCTGCGCGCGTTGGTAAGCAAGGCGTTCACCCCGCGGCGCATCGCGGCGTTAAGTAGTGGGATTGAGGACCTGGCGGAGGATTTATCAGATTGCCTTGACCGGGGCGCAGGGTCGGTTGACTTTGCCGCCGACTTTGCCGCCGTCCTGCCGGCCATGGTGATCGCTGATTTGCTCGGCATTCCTCGCGAGGACCGCGCACAGTTTCGGCAGTGGTCAACCACGATGGTCCAGTCCAATCCGGCGCGCGGTGAGATGGGCGAGGGGCTGGCCGCGGCTGCGGCCGTCTATGCCTACTTCACCGACTTCCTCGCCGAGCGTCGACGCGAACCGCGCGGCGACTTGATGTCGGCCTTGGTGTCCGCCGAGATCGACGGAAAGCGTCTTACTGACGAGGACCTCCTTGGCTTTTGCCTGTTGCTGCTCATCGCAGGCCATGAGACCACCTCGAACCTGCTCAGCAACGCCGCAGTAGTGCTTGCGAGCGATCCCGACATTCGCCGACGACTAGTCGCCGATGACAACTTGCTTGGTCCCGCAGTTGAGGAGCTCCTCCGGTATGACTCACCGGTGCAAGGACTTTCACGAACTCTGACCCGCGACGTCACGCTGCATGGCGTCACGATGTCCGTCGGTGATTCAGTGCTGCTGTTGTTCGGCTCGGCTAACCGTGACGAACGAGTGTTTGCTGATCCCGACGTGTTCGATATCGGGCGCAAACCCGAACATCAAGTGGCGTTCGGCCGAGGTATCCACTTCTGTCTCGGTGCGTCATTAGCGCGGATGGAGGCCCGGATAGCGTTGCGCGCCCTGCTGGCCCGAGTGCCCAACTGGGAAGTCGACCTAGAGAACGCGCAGCGCCTGCGGTCGGGCCTCATCCGGGGCTATATGTCTTTGCCTATCTCGTGGTCGGCAAATTAGCCGAACTGCGCGTCAGGCAGAGCGGCTGGGGCGGCGCCATTCCCGCGGAGCGGGATCACTACGATGCGGGCTCGTCGACCTTGCGGCGGTGCGCGGCGAGGAAGTCATCGACGATGCGCTCACAGTCTTGACGATCGATGGCACGCAGCCCGGTGAGGCGCGCGAAGGCGACCGGCCCCACGAGTTGGCACAGGATCAGCTCGGGGTCGAATTCATCGAGGTCGGCGCAGGCTTCGGGGCTTTGCAAAAGTAGATCGAACGGCTGGCGATACTGCTCGATGATCCGGGTCCGCAGCGCGTGCCGATCGTAGGTCTCCTGAGTGCTGTTTGATGTTGGGCCAAGCGCGACCCAAGCCAGTGTGGTGACGTGCAGCGGCGCCTCCTGGAACAGCGTGGCCTGTCGGCTCAACAGTTCGATGAGTTGGTCGCGCAACGATCCCGTCGCCGGCGGAAGGTGAACCTGCGGCAGCAGCCGTTCAAATGTGGCGGCCAGTAGTTGAGTGGAGCTGCTGAAGTGGCGATAGAGGGTCGTGCGCGCAACTTTAGAGGCCTTGGTGACCGCGTCTATGGTGACGGCTTCAATCCCGCCGGCGCTGAGGAGTTTGGTGGCTGCATCTAATAGCCGGGTCCGGGAGCGCACCAGGCGCGGATCGACATCGTCGTCGACCGGCATGTCAAAACCGTCGCGCTCCATATGGTCACCGTAAACCCTACGCATACCTGGCCCGCACCGAATCGCATCTGCATTGGCGATTGATCCAGCCACTACCCAACTAACGCTACTGTTGGTAGCATAGCGCTACCAATAGTACAGTTATTCGTAGGGGTTTGTGCGTAGTAGGGGGATTCGTGATCAGGCAACGGCTCGAACAACCCGTGGTCCAAAAGGCCACCAATGCACGGCTGGCATGTCGGTTCATGAGGCCATCCCACGAACCCTCCCAACTTGTGCGGCAGGGACTCGCACACGCCGAGGATGGCGTTCTGCGATGAATGCGCTGCTTGCGCTAACCAGGACCCAAGTGTGGATGAGTGCGGCTCGCGGTTTCAGGCTCAGCGGCCGCACCATTACCAGTGACATCCACCGAACGCCGCCGGACCAAGACCGCGTTCGTCCTCGGCATTACCCGCCTCGCTACTGCTCATACCTGGACGACAATTTGATGAACCGGGAAATGTACAACCACGTGCACGACGATCCCACCAGGCTAACTTCCCGGCTGGCTTTTCGTCTGCGGCGTTCATGAACCTTTCAGAATTTCGGCGACGGTGCGTCGTCACGGTCAATCAACCTGCGCGCCGAGGGGCACGTCGCGCCAGGCGCGAAATGCTGGTCCGTCGCCTGCGGGGTGCTCTCGGGCCAATCCAGGTGAGTAGTGCGGTAGCGGTCGACGGGTGCACGCCTGTCGCGGTTTCGGCGACGAAGCGAAAGGGTACTAGCGGTACTGTTCCGACACCGTTAGTTTCTTTTGGGATAACGGAGGTGGGGGATGGCGGACAACGGGTGGGTTTCCTCGGGGGTGGCGACGCTGAGTCGCCCAGTTCGGGAGCAACTTCGCAAGGTCGCGGCGGGCGAGGGCGCATACAGTGATCGACTAGCTCGCCTGGCGGGGTTCAGCATCCGACATAAGGTGCTGGTCATCGGGGCGTGGGTGGTGACCGCCGGCGTCCTGGCGATGCTGTTCCCCCAGCTGGAAACCGTTGTGAAACAGCAGTCGGTGAATCTGGTCCCCCCTGATGCTCCATCGCTGCAGACGGTTGACCGGATGGGCACGGCATTCGGCGAGCAGGGGTCCAAGACCACCGTCTTTGTTGCATTCGAGGACCCGACGGGCCTGACTGCGCCGGTGCGTCAGCGCTACAAAACGATGGTTTCGCGGTTGCGTGCCGACTCCCAGCACGTGCGACTGGTTCAGGATCTGTTAGCCGACCCCGTTACTGCGGGTCAGGCGATGAGCCAGGATGGCAAGGCGTGGTATGTGCCGGTCGGGGTAGCTGGCACGCTCGGCGATCCTAGAGCGGCGGAATCCGTTCGGGCGGTGCGCGCTATTGTCGCCGAGTCGTTTAGCGGTACGTCCACGATCGTTCGTGTAACCGGACCTCCCGCGACATTCAGCGATCTAATCGATTCGGCTGAGCAGGATTTGATTGGCATCTCCATCGTGACAGCCGGTCTGATCGCGGTGATTTTGCTGGTCATCTATCGGTCACTAGTTACCGCGTTGCTGCCATTGCTCGTGATCGGTGTGAGCCTGGCGGTCGGGCGCGGGGTGCTCTCGGCGCTGGGCGAATCAGGAATGCCGGTGTCGCAATTCACGATTGCGTTCATGACTGCCATCTTGTTGGGTGCCGGCACCGATTATTCCGTGTTTCTGATCAGCCGGTATCACGAGCAGCGCCGCCAGATGATTTCGGCTGACCTGGCTGTGATTAACGCAACCGCCACCATCGGGCGGGTGATCATGGCTTCCGCCGCGACTGTGGCGTTTGCGTTTCTATCCTTGGTCTTTGCGAAGCTGAGCGTATTTAGCGCATTAGGCCCGGCGTGCGCGATCGCTGTCTTTGTCGGAGTCGCAGCTACAGTAACGTTGTTTCCTCCGGTATTGGCGCTTGCCGCGAAACATGGCATTGGCGAACCCAAAGCTGACCGCACGCGCCGATACTGGAACTGGATCGCCGTGGCCGTGGTCCGCCGACCCGCCCCACTGCTGGCCGCCAGCCTGGCACTTGTATTAGGCCTCGCGGCTGTCGCGCTGACTATGCACATCAGCTACGACGATCGGCAAGGACAGCCGGCGACGACCACCAGCAATGAGGGCTATCGCTTGCTGGATAGGCATTTCCGCAAAGATATCGTCATCACACAGTTCATGGTCGTCGAATCACCCACAGATATGCGCACCAGTAAAGGCCTAGCCGACCTAGATGAAATGGCGTCTCGAGTGTCGCAATTGCCGGGCGTCACCAAGGTTTCCGGTGTCACTCGGCCCACCGGTGCACGCCTCGATCAGGCACAGCTCTCGTGGCAAAACGGCCAGATCGGCAACAAGATGGCCGGCGCGGTCGCCAAGGGAGACGCCCATAAGGACGACCTGGCCAAACTCACCAGTGGCGCCGACCAACTCGCCGGCGGCCTGGCGCAACTTGACACCACCCTGCGCACGGCATTGACACCGCTGACCGCGGTCCTTACCCAAGCCCAGTCCAGCGGATCGCAATTTCAACACTTTCGCCCTCTGCTGCAGCAACTTTCGGCTACCACACCAACCATCGATCAAGCGATCCGAACCGGGCCGGGACTGCGTCAAGAAGCTCAACAAGCCCAAAACGCGATCGCCACGATCGATCCGCTGGTTGGTGCGCTCAACACCTCCCCGTGGTGTGCCACCACACCCGAGTGTGCCCAGATCCGCGATCAGGTGCAGATTCTGGTGACCTTGCGCGATGGCGGCTTTTTCAGCCAGCTCGCCAACCTGGGCGACATGTACCAGCCGGGCAGCGACAATGCGGCGGGCACCGTAGCAGATCTGCAGAGCACGGTCACCTCGCTGAACAAGGCTTTCGGAGCACTCGGCGATCCCGCCGACATGGCCGGCAATATCCGCCGCCTCCAAAACGGCATCAGCCAGCTCGCGTCGGGTGCACAAGCCCTGGCCACCGGCGTGCACACCCTTGCCGACAGCAACATCGAAATGTTGTCCGGCATGAGTCAGGTCGCCACCCAATTACAAAATTCCGCGCGGTCCAGCGCCGGTTCGGACAACGCCAGCGGCTTTTACCTGCCCGCCAACACCTTCGAGAATCGCCAGTTCGCCGATGTGGCAAAACATTTTATGTCGGCCGATGGCAAGACCGCCCGCTTCGCGATCGAATCGAGCTACAACCCCTACAGCAGCCAAGCGATGGATCTCGCTCAGAAAATCACCGAAGTTGCCGGGGCCGCACGCCCGAACACCTCCCTGGCCAACGCCACGATATCGATGGCCGGTTTCCCCGCCGTCAACTCCGATATTCAGCGCCTGCTGTCGGCCGACTTTCATCTGCTGGCGATCGCCACGCTCGTCATCGTCGGAGTGATCCTTGTCCTTCTCCTGCGTGCCTTGCTGGCCCCGCTCTACCTCCTCGGTACGGTCGTACTCAACTATGGCGCGGCACTGGGCATTGGGACGCTCGTCTTCCAATACGGCCTGGGTAAGGAAATCGCCTGGCCCGTACCGCTTGTGGCGTTCATCATCCTGGTCGCCGTCGGCGCCGACTACAACATGCTGCTGATCTCGCGGTTACGCGAAGAATCCGCTCACAACATTCGCGTCGGCGTGCTACGCACGGTCGCAAACACCGGTTCAGTCATCACCTCAGCCGGGCTCATCTTCGCCGCGAGTATGTTCGGCCTGATGGTCGGCTCTGTCGGAATCATGATCCAAGTCGGATTCATCGTCGGCTGCGGCCTACTACTCGACACCTTCGTCGTTCGCACCCTCACGGTGCCCGCGATCGCTACGCTCCTGCGCGAGGCCAGCTGGTGGCCGCAACGGAAATCCTCGACTCACAACGGCCGACCACACCGGACCACATGACAATTGGCCGAGAGCGCATCCGCACCAGCGACGGGATCACTCTCGTGGCCGATTGCTACCGGCACGCCGCGACTCACCCCGTCGTGTTGCTGCTCCATGGCGGCGGCCAGAACCGTCACGCGTGGGCCACCACCGCCCGTCGACTCTATTCCCACGGCTACACCGTCGTCGCCTACGACACACGAGGTCACGGCGACAGCGACTGGGACCCGAGCGGACAATATGACATCGAACGGTTTGTGTCCGATCTGATCTCGGTACGAGGACACGTCAGCGCCGACAGTCCCCCCGCCGTCGTCGGCGCGTCGCTGGGTGGGCTGATCATCCTCGCTACCCATCTGCTGGCCCCACCCGACCTCTGGGCAGCCGTTGTCCTGGTCGACATCACCCCGCGAATGGAATTTCATGGGGCCCGTCGCATCCTGTCATTCATGGCCGGACACCCCGACGGATTCGGCACGCTCAATGATGCCGCCGATGTCATCGCCGAATACAACCCACGCCGCGCGCGACCCGAAAATCTCGACGGCCTGCACAAGGTTCTGCGCCAACGTAGCGATGGCCGATGGATCTGGCGCTGGGACCCGGCCTTCATCAGCTCCAACTTCGATGTCCTCCAAGGCAATCTCATGACGGGCAGCGAGGAGTTCGACGCCATCAGCGGATTCCTCGCCGAAGGAGCACGTCGAATCACGGCCCCAACGCTGTTGGTACGCGGGGCACTTTCAGACGTAGTCTCCCAGGAAACCGTCAGCGAATTCCGCCAGCTCGTCAGGCACGCCGAAACGACGGACGTCACCGGCACCGGTCACATGGTTGCCGGCGACAACAACGACGCGTTCACCGCCGCGGTTACCGACTTCCTCGACCGCGCCATGAGGACCCTGACATAAGCATCCAGCGAGTCTTCAGCCACCCGGGCTACTGATGTGCCATGGCTTTGGGTTGTGTTGCGTCTGAGTCATTCTCGTCGACAGGAAGGTCGTGCCGAATCGCTCGGACGCGACCTCGCGGCAGACACGCCACGTATCCGTGACACTTGCCATAGAGTTCCCACGAGGTCGCCGCTACATCCGGGTCGACGTCGATGCGGTGGCCGGGGGAGAAACAGAGATGTAAGGCCCCGTCGTCGTCGCACCAGGCGCGCGTGCAGATCGCTCCGGCAAGGTCCAACAGTGGCCGCTCCTCGGGCGAAAGGTTGATGGGGTCGATCAACACTTCATCCGACGGCCAGACTCCTGCCGGCGGGAGGGTCAGTCGCAGCGGTCGGGAAATCACCAATTCGTTGTAACCGTCGAGGTCGAGTATGAGCCCTTCGTGCAGCGAGACTCGCTGAACGGTGCATTGCTCAATCCATTGCGTGTGCATAACCGCCCCCTTCGACGCGTCGGTGAGTCCCATCTATGCTACCGATAGTAGCGCAACGATACTATTAGTATTCCTATGCGCTATCGCGGGCGTTCCATGCATCAAGAATGCGCTGCAAACCTCGATCAATGCGCTCGCGCGCCTCCCCTGCCGTGCGGCTCTGGTGTGGCTGCGGTCGGTTGACCTGCCGTATGCATGCAGTCGTCGGAATGCGAACACTACGGACCGATCTGAGTTGTCATCCCCAAGTGCGACCATCCCAATATGGCGATCACCATCCCATCCGGCCGGCCCAACTGGCGCTTCATGCGCTACGTTCGGCCGCCGACGAGAGACTCGAAGTTGGAGCCTCTGTACCCATTGAGGCCGGCAACGCGCCCGGTGCGGCTGGGCATTGATGTCGGGACCATCGCGGAGCCGCCGGAGGAGGGCTACATCACCGGGTTCCTGACGCGCGACGAGATCGAGGTGCACCTATTGATCCCGGCGGCAACGGAAGCTCCGAGCGGGTGGACCGAGTTGCTCGATGAACCGCCTTGCCACACCGTCAATTTCACGAACGTAGCTGACGCAGGCAAGTTCTGCGACGCGGCCGAGTTCTCCGTCAGCACCGCTCGTGGCGAGAGCTACCGTGCCTGGTCCAAGGCTCGGTTCTTCGCCGCGTACCAGCAGCTCGATGAGCACGATGCGCCGGACGGCCTCCCCCCGTTGACGCTCGATCAGCGACATCGTGCAGCTGCCTATGCTGCCGCCGCCGGGGCTGTTGGCATCGATGCCATCGTCACCACCGCCCCCACTGCGGGACGAACAGATGTCGCCGACAACGATGTGGTCGTCAGCGTGACACCCGACGCGGCTGTACCACTCATCGGTCACTACTTGCGGGTGACTAGCAATCCGGTTGTGACGGTCGAGCGCGGCATGTTGGTGGGTGGCGGAAGCTGGGAGACGACGGAGTCGACTGCGACCATCGTCAATCTTTACGACTGGGGCACGGTCAGCGGATTGCCATACTTCGATGCCGCTTCAATGTTTGCGGCTGCCGCTAAAGGTGGACCTGAGGCCGCAGAGGCATTCACGTCGGTTCGCATCCGCCTGAGACGTGCAGCGCGCGCGTTCGACGATCTGCTGGCCGCGCTGTCGAACCCGCTGGACGGGAAGCGGAACGAAGATGTTGCCGAGGCTACCGCTGAAGCTTTTGACCGTGAATTACTCTATCTTGCAGCAGTTTTCGATATTTTCGGGCGTGCTTACCAAGCGATGGTCGACCCGTCAGTTGATCGGAAAAAGGCTCGGGGATCACTCGACTCGCGGACCTTCATCGACAAGGAAGTGCGAACGCAGTACGACCAGTCACTTTTGGGTGACGTGACGCGCCTGCGGGTGTATGCGTGGCTCTGCAAGCAGTTGAGGAATCACATCCACGATGGCGTTCTTGCCGTCGACACCCACCCTGGCCGCAGCTACGGCAACACGATGAACGTGGCGCTGAATCTCAGTGTGATTCCCGAGTTAGCCCTCGGTGCCGACAATGAGATGACTCAGCACCACTACGACGCGCTGGGAGTGTGGCAGACCGAACCTGTTTCGCCCTTTACCGGTTCGTCAATGGTGGCCGACCTTGCGACAACCGGTTTCACCCTCATCCGAGCGGCGCTCGAGTACATCGAAGCGTTCACGAAACTTATCGTCCGGAACAAACCGGCGAATGCGCCGTCGTCTAGTGCGTTCCTGGGATGCGTGCAGGCTCGTCCGGGCGAGGTCGAGCCAGCGCCCCCAAAGCGAGCAGTGTTCTATCAAGCACTGTTCGGATTACATCCGGACAGCGTGTAGTGGACCCCTAGCAGCCCGACACGAGGTTGACGCCGTCATGGACCCGCGAATGAGTTTCTTCGTCGAACGCGTCCAGTACACGCACCGCGAATGCAGGATTCATCGCTGACTGAACTTCCTCCCTTGTCATCCAACGAACCTCGCGGGCTTCCGCAGTGGGGTGAGTGTCCCCATCGGCCGGATGGCAGCGGTAGACCAGAGCGACAATCCCATGGGTCAGGTTCTTGTAAACGCCGGTGAGACGTTCTACCTTCACCGTCAATCCGGTTTCCTCAAGGACTTCGCGCCGAACACCGTCCTCAAAAGATTCGCCTAGTTCGAGTACACCACCAGGGGCTTCCCAGTGGCCGTTGTCGTCCCGCCTGATCACGAGAACGCGATCATCGTCACGCACTACGATGCCGGCGACACTGACCGAGTGCTTAGGCGAGGTTGCCATTTCTGGGGTCCTCCTTGTTCGATGCCGGCAGAAGAGACACGGGTTGACTGGCTTCCTAGACTAGTCGTCTAGACATGTGATGGAAGGCCAGCGGGTGCTGCAACTTGGACAAATCGACAGAGCCGATGACAAGCCGCCATATCGGCAGATCGCGGGCATGTTGCGAGAAGCGATCCGTTCCAACCGGCTAGCTCCCGGGGAACGACTGCCGTCTGAGACGGAACTTATCGAGCATTTCGGTGTGGCACGCATGACGGTAAGACAAGCTGTGCAGGAGCTTCGTTCCGAGGGACTGGTCGTCTCGCAGCATGGCCGCGGGGTGTTTATTCGCCCGACGCCCCCCATCCGCCGGCTCGCGTCGGATCGATTCGCGCGACAGCATCGCGCGGCAGGCAAGGCGGCGTTTACCGTCGAGGCCGAGAAATCGGGTTACTCGCCGCAAGTCGACAATATTGCGGTGAGCCGCGAGAAGCCGAATTCGTTTGTAGCGGAACGACTTCGATTATCACCGGACGATGACATCGTCGTGCGATCGCGCCGCTACCTGGCGAATGGCCGACCGGTTGAAACGGCGGTCTCCTTCATCCCGGCTGCTTTCGCCGAAGGCACGAGGATCGAGCAGGTGGACACTGGGCCCGGGGGCATCTACGCCCGACTGGAAGAGAATGGCCACGTACTCGGTCACTTCACCGAGGAGGTCGCAGCCCGAATGCCCACTCCCGAAGAACGGCGGCAACTGGAACTCGAACCAGGCGTTCCCGTATTGACAGTGCTGCGAACCGCATATGACGCGAATGACGTGGCGGTTGAGGTCTGCGACACGGTGAAAGTTGCTTCCGCCTACCTGCTCGAATACGAGTTCCCGGCCCGCTGAGCCCAAAGTCTTCGATCAACTGGGCGTCGACCGTTGCACTCCTCTAGACGACTATGTAACCTCAACTTGTCTAGAGCAGTTCTCATGAAAGGTCGACAAATGTCTGTGCCGAAATGGCTCAAGGTGTCACACCAGCAGGTTTTCCCACGCAAAGCGTTTGTGGTGTCCGACGTGACGGCGGTGATCGATTACGAGCGGTCGACGAAGGACAACAAGGTCCAGGCGACTGATCGAGAATCAGGCGCTCCGTTGTGGCAGGTCGAAGTCCTCGACGGCGACCCGACAGCTAGTAAGCGAGCGCGCACTCTCACCGTCAAGTTCGCAACGCCCAAGCAGCCTGTGTGCCCACCGAACACTGCCGGAATGCCCTTCACACCAGTGATTTTCGAGGAACTATACATATTGCCGTACGTAGACCGTTCGAGCGAATCCGGCCGCATCGCGTGGTCGTTTCGGGCCTCGGGTATGACTGCGGACACCGGCAAGGCGGGGTCCTCAGCGGGAGACCGGGTGTCAGCATGAGTCCGTACGACCCCGTAGTACCTAGCGATCCGTATTCGATTCCAGATCCCGACGCCGGCATCGACTTCTTTGACCTCACGCACCTGCTGGCGGTCGGCGCCATGTGGCTCATTGCGGTGATCGGCGTGGTCGCCGTTTCGCTCGTCGTTTGGAGAGTGCGTTCCCCCGCCACATTTGGGCGTTATGTTGCAACACCAGCATGTCGGGCCCGATGGCTGATCTGGGCATCGATCTCCTGGCCACGGGTTGCCAAGGCCTGCGGGTTGTCGACTCCCGAGCACGTCACACGCACGGACGCACAGGGCAAGAGCAGGACGAGGACAGTTTGGACTCATCCTCGCCTTCTCGGGGTGAGCATGTTCGGCGACTGCCTACGGATGACAGTCCGAACACGGACCGGCCAGACGGTGGACGACCTCGAAAACGCGGTCCCCGCAATTCGTGACGCTGTCGGGGCGCATTCCGCCCGCTCGACACTGATCGGCCCCGGCACGGTTCGCGTGGAATTCGTTATGAAACAATGCCTTTCAGAGGCAGAGACCGCTGCATTCCCAACCAGCGTCGAGCCGACGGGCGTCGAGGTCGGCCGGCGTGAGAATGGGTCGGCATGGACTCTGCGCGTCGCCGGCCTGCACACCCTCACTGTTGGGTGCTCGGGTGCGGGCAAGGGCTCCGTTTTTTGGGGCATTGCAGGCGGATTAGGCCCAGCCATCAAGGCGGGAACCGTGCGGCTGTTCGCCGTGGATCTCAAGTACGGGATCGAAGTGTCAGTCGGGTCTGCACTATTCAGCGGCATTGCGACGACCGAGGCCAACGCCGCGAGACTGCTGACCAACTTGGAGGAGCTACTAGACAGCCGCGGTCGCAGGATGGCCGGCCGAGCGCGTTCGCACACACCGAGCACCGCCGAACCGCTCGTCGTGCTGCTCATCGATGAATTCGCGGGCTTGACCGCATACATGACGGACGCGGCACTGAGGAAGCAAGTTGCGGGCTCACTCTCACGCATCCTGACAAAGGGTAGGGCTGTAGGCATCGTGGTCGCCGCATTCATGCAGGACCCTCGCAAGGAGATTCTGCCCATGCGCGGGTTGTTCACCCAAACCGTCGCACTGCGGCTGCGCTCACGCGACGAAGTCGCCATGGTCTTGGGTGACGGCCTCGCCGACGCCGCCCCCGCGCATCGGATCAACCCAAATGAGCCTGGTACCGGATACGTCATCGCCGAAGACGGGTCAACGATGCGAGTACGCGCCGACTTCTGGCCCGATTCGCTAATCCGTTCTGTCGCACAAGAATACGGGCCTACAAGCTCAAGTCGCGCTGGTTCAGCAGAGAACTGAGGACATCGGCATGACAACCCTCGGCATCAAAACCAGCGCCACCGCGACAGCGACCTTTCCAGAGCTTCTAACAGCGGAGCAGGTGGCCGAGCTGCTTGGCGTGTCCGCTGCGACGGTGAGTCGATGGGGCGCATTGCGCGAACACGGCGCAGACGTGGGACCGCCCTGCTACACGCTATCTGATCGCGTAAGACGTTGGGACGCAGCTGAAGTCCGCGCATGGCTTCGTAAGGTGCGTCGCTAAGTGGCCGGATCGGTCCCGCGCGGTATCCGAAAGCGGATCAATTCGGCCGGTCTGCCGCGCTATCAAGTGCGCTACCTGGTGCGTGATTCAGACTCCCCGTCGGGATGGGCTGAGACGTCGTCGACGTTCGCCACCTTGCGAGAAGCGCGGGCATTCAAGGCCGACCGGGATGGCGAAGCGGCGATCGGCGCCAGACGCTTCGACCCCCGACTTGGCCGGGCCAAACTCGCCGCTGTCTGGACGCAATACAGCGCGTTGAAACGCCCCGCAGTGTCGCCCAAGACCTGGAGCGGCTACACCCAGCATTGGGAACTACGCATCAGTCCGCGTTTCGGCCACGTCCCGGTTGATGAAATCAGCCGAAAGGATATACAGCAATTCATCGATTCCATGACCGTCGGTCCCTGGGCCAAACTCGCCACGCTGCGGCTGCTGCGGTCGATTCTCGACATGGCGCGCGAGGACGGTCGAATCCACAGCAACCCGGCTGACGGGGTGTCATCCGGGCGGATACCCACCCGAGAACGCCACCGCTATCTGACCGCCACCGAAGTCGCCGCCCTGGCAGCCGCATGCGGCGACCACGGCGACGTGGTGATCATCCTCGCCTTCACCGGCCTGCGCTGGTCCGAACTCGTCGGCCTGCGGGTCGGCGACATCGACCTAACTGCGCGTCGGCTCTATGTCCGCCAGGCCGCGCCAGAAGTGGAAGGCCGGATCATCGTCGGGCCGCCAAAAACTCGCGCCGCCGCCCGAACCGTCCCACTCCCCCAAATCGTCATCGACGCGCTCAAACCAAGGATCGATAATCGCGCGCCCACAGAACATGCAATCACCTCGCCAAATGGCGGGTTCCTCAGATCAAACAACTGGCGCCGGCATACCGACTGGAACGAAGCCCTAAAGAAAACCGGACTGGTGCCGCTGACGATTCACGACCTGCGCCACACCTACGCCAGCCTGGCCCGGGCCTCCGGCGCCGACCTCCGCTACGTCCAGAAGACGATGGGGCACTCGACGCCGACCGTCACCGCGAACATCTACAGCGACCTCTATTCAGACGAACTCGACCACGTAGCCACGAATCTCGACCGGCTTCAGGACGTCGCCAAAAACCGGGCGAACGGACAGGAACCGGACACACCGAACCATCCATAGAGTGCCATCACCGCGTCCGTGCAGCTCAAGACTGGTGGCCAGGGGCGGGATCGAACCGCCGACCTTCCGCTTTTCAGGCGGACGCTCGTACCGACTGAGCTACCTGGCCGGAAGCCGGCAGGCAGTGTGTGCCTCGCCGTGCTGGCGACCCTGACGGGACTCGAACCCGCGACCTCCGCCGTGACAGGGCGGCGCGCTAACCAACTGCGCCACAGGGCCTTGCTGTGCTGCTACTTGCTCCACACTGATGCGTCGCAAGTACCCCCTACGGGATTCGAACCCGCGCTACCGCCTTGAAAGGGCGGCGTCCTAGGCCGCTAGACGAAGGGGGCCAGAACCGAATCTCTCCGGGGCACTCGCAACGAATTCAACGTTGGGAGCCAAGTCAGCTTAGGGCACCCCGGGCCTAATCCTCAAACGAGGCCGTCCCGGATCCTCAAACGACCGGTCGACGGCTACGCAGTATCCTGTGTGTCCACGCCCCTATAGCTCAGTCGGTAGAGCTACGGACTTTTAATCCGCAGGTCCCAGGTTCGAGCCCTGGTGGGGGCACCGGTCATCACATCATTCGAGGGCCCTCTTGGCATCGGTTGGGTGCCAACGCCGCACGGCTGCCCCGGAAATCGAATGCTCCGTTTTCATTCGCACCCGCTTGGTTATGCTCGCGGCTATGCTTCCGGACGTGAATCCCGCTGAGGTCCAACCCAACGCCCCCGTAGCCCTGGTGACACTGGAGATCCGTCACCCCGCAACCGAAGCCCTCACCGAGTCGACAGCCCGAGAACTCAAGCAACGACTCATCGCCGACCTGCCGATCGAACGTGCGGCCCAGGACGTCCAGTGGGGCATGACCGCCCCGGGGCAGCCACCGCAACCCGTCCAAGATCGCTTCGTCCGCTACTCCAACCGCGAGAACACCACCGCCGCATCGCTGAAGAACCAGGCGATCGTCGTCGAGACGACCGCGTACACCAACTTCGACACCTTCCTGGACATCGCGATGCGCGTGGTTGACGCGCGCTCCTCGGTCACCAACCTGGTGGGCATCGAGCGCATCGGCCTGCGCTACGTGTTGGAGATCCGGGTTCCTGCGGGCGTCGACGGCCGCATCGAATGGACGAACTGGATCGACGAGAGCCTGCTCGGCCCGCAGCGTCTGGCTCCCGGCGGCCTGACCCTGACCGAGTGGCAGGGCGCGGCCGTCTACCGCGAGGCGCAGCCGGGCAAGTCGCTGATCGTCCGGTACGGACCGGGAGTGGGCCAGGCGCTCGACGCCCAGTACCACCTGCGCAGGGTCACCCCCGCCGGGACGGGCCAGTTCTTCCTGATGGACATCGACAGCTTCTGGACACCGCCCACCGGCACGATTCCGGAGTACAACCGAGAAGCGCTGGTCTCGACCTACCGGGATCTGTACGCACCGGCGCAGACGGTTTTCCAGGACATGCTGACCACGCGCCTCAAGGACGAGCTGCTCCGCAACAGCCAGTAGTCCGGCTACCCCTCGCGCACCGCGCTGCTGTAGGTCACGTCGGCGAATGCTTCCGCGAGTTCGTCGTCAGGGTAGGCAAAGCCGTTGGCTGCGTGCAGTTCCTTGGTGGTGTGCGACGACGTCTGCCAGCCCTCCCCGGACAAGTGGTCCAGGATGTGGCTGCGCTCGGCGTGGTAGACGAGGTCGTTGAAGTCGACCTCGAAGCCGAGTTCAGCCATCCGGTCGTGATGCTCGCGCCAGCGCGGATCCTGGAAGATCCGGGTGTCGGGAACGAACTCGAAGGCCAACCGGCTGCCAGGGGCGCTCAACGCGGTGATGTTGTCGAACAGCGCATCCTGGGCGTCGTCGGGCAGATAGACCAGCAGCCCTTCCGCGCTCCACGCCGACGGCGCCTCGGTGTCGAACCCCGCAGCGCGCAACGCGGACGCCCAGTCGTCGCGCAGGTCCACCGAGACGGTCCGGCGCTCGGCGGTCGGCTCGGCGCCCAGTTCGCCCAGGGTTTCGGTCTTGAACTCGATCACCTCGGGCATGTCGACTTCGTAGACGACGGTGCCCGCCGGCCACGGAAGTCGGTAGGCGCGCGCGTCCAGACCGGACGCCAGGATGACGACCTGGCCGATACCGCCGCGGGTGGCGTCCAGGAAGAACTGGTCATAGAACCTGGTACGGCAGGCCATGCCTTTGGCCATCCGCTCGGGTTCGAACTCGGACTCTTCGGTGACCGGGATCTCCCCGTTCACCAACCGGACGTAGACGTCAATACCTACCGCGCGCACCAGCGGCGCGGCATACGGATCCTCGATGTATCCATGTTCAGACGAAAGGGCCCGTTGCGCGGCCACCATGGTGGCTGTCGCGCCGACGCTCGTAGCAAGGTCCCATCGATCCCGATCGGTACGCACCATCCAACTCCCAACAGCAAAAAATATAGACAATCTAGTTAATATCACAGCTTCGGCTGTGTCCTCTCGGACTACCCTGCGACCTGTGACCGACTTCGCCCAACGCACCATCGACCTCGCTCGCCGCAACGTCGCCGAAGGCGGCCGCCCGTTCGCGACGGTGATCGTCAAGGACGGCGAAGTGCTGGCCGAGAGCGCCAACCAAGTCGCTCAGACCAACGACCCGACCGCGCACGCCGAGATACTCGCCATCCGCGACGCGTGCACGAAACTGGGCACCGAGCATCTCGTCGGCACCACCATCTACGTGCTGGCCCACCCGTGCCCGATGTGCCTGGGCTCGCTGTATTACTGCTCCCCCGACGAGGTGGTGTTCCTGACCTCGCGCGACGAGTACGAACCGCACTACGTCGACGACCGTAGATACTTCGAGCTCGCCACCTTCTACGACGAGTTCGCCAAGGACTGGCGGGACCGTCGGTTGCCCATGCGCTACGAGGCCCGCCCGGATGCCGTCGACGTCTACCGGTTCTGGCAGGAACGCAACGGCGGCCAACGCACCGCGACCGTCGTACCGACCGGCTGACCGTCGGGCATTGACACCGTGCAATCCCGTGGAACTATTATCTGCGTATGCATGCAGATAATAGACCTCTGCGGCTTCCCGATGACCAGGCTGCGCTGGTGGTCGAGATCTTCCGGATGCTCGCCGACACCACCCGGGTACAGGTGCTGTGGTCGCTGGCGAATCACGAAAGGTCGGTGAACGAGCTCGCCGAGCACGTGGGCAAGCCCGCGCCGTCGGTGTCGCAGCACCTGGCCAAGCTGCGCATGGCGCGACTGGTCCGCACCCGCCGCGAGGGCACCACGATCTTCTACAGCCTGGAGAACGACCACGTGCGTCAGCTCGTCATCGACGCGGTCTACAACGCCGAGCACGCCGGACCCGGAGTCCCGCGCCATCACCGCGGCGACGGCGGTCTGCACGCCGTGGGGGACGGGGTTCACCCGCCGACTGTGAATCCTGCGACGCGACACGCGGATTCAGCGTCGAGAGATTCACACTCGGCGCGTAAGTAAGGAGCAAGAAATGTCAGAACACAGCCATGACCAGCCGCACACGCACGAACACCAGCACGGCGACGTCACGCATACCCACGAGCACACCGCTCACGACCACGAGCATGTGACCCACGAGCACCCGCACTCACACGACGACGGCACCGAGCACACCCATGAGCACGTGCACCAGTCCGGACTGGATGACGTGCACAGTCACGCGCACTGAGGGATCAGACGTTCGGGCAGTAGTGCTTCGGGTCGCCCCGCTCGTCCAGCGGGGGAAGGTTGCGTGCCGCCGTCTGCGGCAGCGGCGCATCCGCGGCGATGCGGCCGGAGGCGCGGTCGAGGCCGGCCCGGGCCCGCGGGTGCTTGCGGTACCGGGGCGGCACGCACGAGAAGACCAGCCAGACCAGGTTGCCGAAGCGCCGGTGCAGCCATTCGTCGCGCCGTGACCAGGTGAAGCCGAGCCGCTCCCGGACCGCCGGGTGGTAGAAGCCGACCGTCAGCCAGACGAACAGAGGCCGCGACAGCCTGGTCAGGCCGCCCCACAACCATTTCGGCAGCCAGGGCGCGATCGGCAGCTTGTCGTACAAGGTCAGGTCCAGCACGGCCCGCGTCGCGTAGTTGTCCTCTAATACCTCACGGCACATGTGATCCCAGTAGTCCTGGAATTCCTCCCAGGACTGCGGCACCGGCCGCATGCTCATGCCGTACATCCGATACCACTGGACGTGTTCGTCGAAGAGTTGTCGCTTCTGCGCTTCGGTCAGCCCGCCGCCGAACCGTTCGGCCACCAGGATGGTGCCCATGAAGAACGTGCTGTGCGCCCAGTAGAAGACGTCGGGGTTCAGGGCGTGGTAGCGACGGCCCTCCTCATCGACGCCCTTGATGTCGGTGTGGTAGTCACGCACCTCGGCACCCGTCTGAGGGGCCCGGTCACCGTCGAACACCACCCCGCCGATCGGGTACAGCGACCGCATCACCCGCGGCAGGGGCTCCCGGAAGAAGGTCGAGTGATCCTGGACGGCAGCGCCCAACTGCGGGTGCATGTTCTGCATGGAGCCCGCGAACGGACCTTGCAGGATGCCGCGCCAGTCGCCGAAGTACTTCCACGTCAGAGACTGCGGGCCGAGCGGCACCGGGGGCGCTTCGTAACCCGGCGACGACACCGGGCACCCGGTGGCCACGCCGTCGGATGGCGCAGGTGGGGTCACTTCGCTGGGCTCGGAATTGCCGCTGGTATGCGGGCAGGCAGCGGACGTATCTTGGGTCACTGGTGAAATCCTCGGTTGTCAGCAATTCTGACCACACACGTTGTCAGAATCGATCTTAGGAGCGA
Organism: Mycobacterium sp. NGS67; assembly: GCF_059812185.1. NCBI lineage: Bacteria > Bacillati > Actinomycetota > Actinomycetes > Mycobacteriales > Mycobacteriaceae > Mycobacterium > Mycobacterium sp. NGS67. The sequence goes on along the minus strand of NZ_JCALCF010000008.1, from coordinate 71,457 downwards.
AGTGCAGGGCAGTCAACGGCGGGGCCGCTGGTCGGGCGTCCCCCTGGAAGACCGCCACGCCCTGCGCCGAGACCGATTCGTCGCCGCCGGCGTCGAGTTGCTGGGCGGGGAGCATGGCCCGGCGCTCACGGTGCGCGCCGCCTGTCGTCACGCCGACCTCACCGAACGCTACTTCTACGAGAGTTTCACCGATCGCGAACAATTCGTCCGGGCGGTCTACGACGACGTCTGCACCCGCGCCATGGACGCGCTGACGTCGGCCAAGACACCGCGGGAAGCCGTCGAGCGCTTTGTCGCCCTGATGGTCGACGATCCGGTGCGCGGACGGGTGCTGTTGCTGGCACCCGCGGTCGAACCGACGCTGACCCAGTCCGGTGCGGCATGGATGCCCACCTTCATCGATCTGCTGCAACGCAAGCTGTCCCGCATCGCCGACCCGGTCGTCCAGAAACTGGTCGCCACCAGCCTGATCGGCGCCCTCACCGGCCTGTTCACGGCCTACTTGACCGGGCAGCTGGGCGCCAGTCGCGAACAGTTCATCGACTACTGCGTCGACATGCTGCTCAGCACGGCGGCCAGCTACGCGACGCTCGCCTGAACCCGCTGAATGTGACCTCGCCGTGATGCGCCACACCGTCGGCGAAACTTGATGCTACTGATAGGCACAGATATATTGACTGCAACCCGACGACACAGATAACTGGAGGCGTCATGTCAGCGGAGCTGACCAACCTGCAGCTTTTGCAAGAACTCGAACCGGTGGTCGAGACGTACATCAACCGGCACGAGAAGATGCACAAGAACTGGAACCCGCACGACTACATCCCGTGGTCGGACGGCAAGAACTTCTACGCCCTCGGCGGCCAGGAATGGCATCCCGAGGAAAGTAAGCTCTCCGACCTCGCCCAGGTGGCGATGGTGCAGAACCTGATGACTGAGGACAATCTGCCGTCCTACCACCGCGAGATCGCGATGAACTTCGGCCTGGACGGGGCCTGGGGTCACTGGGTCAACCGCTGGACCGCGGAGGAGAACCGGCACGGGATCGCGCTGCGCGACTACCTCGTGGTGACCCGCGCGGTCGATCCCGTCGAACTGGAAAGACTGCGCATGGAGGTGGTCAATCGGGGGTTCAGCCCGGGCCAGAACCACCAGGTGCGCGAAGATCTGTTCGCCGAGAGCCTGTTCGACTCGGTCATCTACGTGACCTTCCAGGAGCTGGCGACGCGGATCTCGCACCGCAACACCGGCAAGGCGTGCAACGAGACCGTCGCGGATCAGCTGCTGGCCAAGATCTCGGCCGACGAGAACCTGCACATGATCTTCTACCGCGACGTCAGCGAGGCCGGTTTCGCCGCCGCGCCCAACCAGGCGATGAGGTCGCTGCACAAGGTGCTGCGCAACTTCCAGATGCCCGGATTCCAGGTGCCGGAGTTCCGTCGCAAGGCGGTGTTCATCGCCGTCGGCGGCGTCTACGACCCGCGCATCCACCTCGACGAGGTCGTCATGCCGGTACTCAAGAAGTGGCGTATCTTCGAGCGCGACGACTTCACCGGCGAAGCTGCGGCGATGCGGGACGACCTGGCGCTGCTGATCAAGGAACTCGAGCAGTCCTGCGACAAGTTCGAGGTGTCCAAGCAGCGCCAACTCGATCGGGAGGCCCGTACCGGTAAGCGGACCACGGCCTTCGAGCTGCACCAGACCACCGGCACGCTGACCATGAGCGGGCGGTAGCCGGCCGGTGCGCATCGGACCCATCGAGCTGGCCAGCCCGGTGGTGCTGGCCCCGATGGCCGGCGTGACGAACACCGCCTTTCGCACGCTGTGTCGCGAGCAGGAGCTGTCCAAGGTCGGCACGGTCAGCGGTCTCTACGTGTGCGAGATGGTGACGGCGCGGGCGCTTGTCGAGCGCCACCCGGTCACCATGCACATGACCACGTTCGCCCCGGACGAATCCCCACGCTCGCTGCAGCTCTACACCGTCGACCCGGACACCACCTACGACGCGGCCAGGATGATCGCCGACGAGGGACTGGCCGACCACATCGACATGAACTTTGGCTGTCCAGTGCCCAAGGTGACCCGGCGCGGCGGCGGGGCGGCCCTGCCGTTCAAGCGGCGGCTGTTCGGCCAGATCGTGGCCGCCGCCGTGCGCGCCACCGAGGGCACCGACATCCCGGTGACGGTCAAGTTCCGCATCGGCATCGACGACGAGCATCACACCCATCTGGACGCCGGCCGGATCGCCGAAGCCGAGGGCGCGGCCGCGGTCGCCCTGCATGCGCGTACTGCCGCGCAACGTTATTCGGGTACCGCCGACTGGGACCAGATCGCTCGGTTGAAGGAGCAGGTACGGACCATCCCGGTGCTGGGAAACGGCGACATCTACGACGCCAGCGATGCGCTGGCCATGATGGCCGCCACCGGGTGCGACGGCGTGGTTATCGGCCGCGGCTGCCTCGGCCGGCCCTGGCTGTTCGCCGAACTGTCGGCCGCGTTCACCGGCAGCCCGGCACCGGTCCCGCCGAACCTCGGCGAGGTGGCCGACATCGTCCGCCGCCACGGCGCCCTGCTGGCCGCGCACTTCGGCGAGGACAAAGGCATGCGCGACATTCGCAAGCACATCGGCTGGTACCTGCACGGCTTCCCGGCCGGATCCGATCTGCGTCGGTCGTTGGCGCTGGTGAAGACGTTGGACGAACTTGACGACCTGCTGGGACAGCTGGACGGCGCCGCGCCGTTCCCGGCGGCCGGCAACGGTCCGCGCGGCCGGCAAGGCTCACCGGCACGGGTGTCACTGCCGGAGGGCTGGCTGGACGACCCCGAGGACTGCCGGGTGCCCGAGGGCGCCGACGTCATGCACTCGGGCGGCTGATGGCGGCTGATGGCGGCCGAACCGAGACCCTGCTGAAATCGCGTCTCGGCCGAGAAATCAGTACGATGTGAGCCTTACTGCTTTTTTGCGCGGCGCTGTCTGAAGTGCTGCGCTGACGTGCGCGCACATTCGGAGGCCAGGTAAGACATGAGTGACGGCGACACAGGCGCCACTCCTGGTCCTCGGCGCAGTTCCGACGGCACTGAGGACCGGCTTACCGCAAACCCGCATCCATTGCCAGGCGCCGCGCCGTGGGAGCGGTTTTCGGCGCCGTCGGTCGATGAAGATCTGAGCCGGTGGTCGCCCAAAGCGCAAGATGCCCACGATGAGGAGCGTCCAGAGGAGTCCGGCACTCGCCATGACGGCCCGCTGAGTGTCGCCGAACTGATCGCCAGACTCGGCGCCACGGTTTCCGACCGGCCCACTCCGCACCACGTCGCGGAGGAGCCCCACGAATCCGCAGACCCAGAAGACCCGGAAGACCCTGAAGCGCACCCGGCAGCAGACCCGGCACCGGAGTCCGCCGAACTCACCGACGACCTGTCCGACACGCAGGTTCTGCCGATCCCAGCGTATTCGCTGCAACTGCTTTCGGAATTGCCCGATCTCGGGGCGGCCAACTATCCGCACGATCCCGACGACGAAGCCATCGGACCCGAGCCGGGTGCGGCCAAGACGCAACGCCGGCGAGCATCCGAGACCGCCGAGGACCGCGCCCCGAAGACGCGCGAACCGAAACGGCGGTCCCGTCGCCGCCCGGCCATGATCGCCGGACGTTCGGCGGCAGCCATCATCGCGCTGCTGTCGTTGGTGTTGACCGGCGCCGCGTACCAGTGGAGTGCGTCGAAGAACAATCAGCTCAACACCGTGAACGCGCTGGACCCGCAGTCGGCCGACATCGTCGACCCCAACGCGCAGTACGGCGACGAGAATTTCCTGATCGTCGGCATGGACTCGCGGCTGGGGGCCAACGCCAACGTGGGGGCCGGTGACACCGAGGACGCCGGCGGTGCCCGGTCGGACACGGTGATGCTGGTCAACATCCCCGCCGACCGCAAACGCGTGGTCGCCGTGTCGTTCCCGCGTGACCTGGCGATCAACCCGATCCAGTGCGAAGCCTGGAACCCGGAAACGGGCAAGTATGGCCCCATCTACGACCCCAAGACCGGCAAGACGGGTCCGCGCATGGTGTACACCGAGACCAAGCTGAACTCGGCGTTCTCCTTCGGCGGCCCCAAATGTCTGGTCAAGGTCATCCAGAAACTCTCCGGGTTGAGCGTGAACCGGTTCATCGCCATCGACTTCGTCGGGTTCGGCCGGATGGTCGAGGCGCTCGGCGGCGTCGAGGTCTGCAGCACCACGGCGCTGCGGGACTACGAGTTGGGCACCGTGCTCGACCACGCCGGTCGGCAGGTCATCGACGGGCCCACCGCGCTGAACTATGTCCGCGCGCGCCAGGTCACCACCGAGAGCAACGGCGACTACGGCCGCATCAAGCGTCAGCAGCTGTTCCTGTCCTCGCTGCTCCGCGCGATGATCTCCGAGGACACGTTGATGAACCTCAACAAGCTCAACAACGTCGTCAACATGTTCATCGCCAACAGCTACGTCGACAACGTCAAGACCAGGGACCTGGTCGAGCTGGGCCGATCCCTGCAGCACATGGCGGCCGGCCACGTCACGTTCGTCACCGTACCCACCGGAATCACCGACCAGGACGGCAATGAGCCGCCCCGGACAGCCGACATGAAAGCGCTGTTCACGGCCATCATCAACGACGATCCCCTGCCGTTGGAGAACGACCACAACGCGCAGACGCTGGGGACTTCGCGTACGCCGGGCACCACGTCGGGACCCTCGACCACCAAGAAGACGCCCGAGGCGGCCCCGACCAACGAGACGCACCGCGAGCAGGTGGTGACCACCTCCCCGCAAGAGGTCACCGTGCAGGTCTCCAACGGCACCAGCACTTCCGGTTTGGCGGCCACCGCAGCCAGCCAGCTCAAGCGCAACGGTTTCAACGTGATGACACCCGACGACTATCCGAACACGCTGAAGGCCACCACGGTGTTCTTCTCGCCCGGCAACGAACAGGCTGCCGCGACGGTCGCCGCGGCGTTCGGCAACTCCAGGGTGGAACGGGTCACCGGAATCGGTTCGGTGGTCCAGGTGGTGATCGGCCCGGACTTCAGCGCGGTGAGCGCCCCGCCGCCCAGCGGATCCTCGGTCAGCATGCAGATCAGCCGCAACTCCGGCAGCACGCCGACCAGGCTGCCCGAAGACCTCACGGTGACCAATGCGGCCGACACCACCTGCGAGTAGTCGCCCACGTGGTGCTTAACCACAATTCGGCGTTATAGAACGTAGTCTTTACCCATGCGCACCGCTTACCATGAGCAGCTCACGGAACTCTCCGAGCGGCTCGGCCAGATGTGTGGCCTGGCGGGGATGGCGATGGAGCGGGCCACCCAGTCCCTGTTGCAAGCCGATCTCGTGCTGGCCGAACAGGTGATCACCGACCACGAGCAGATCTCGGCGCTGAGCACCCAGGCCGAGGAGAGCGCCTTCGTCCTGTTGGCCCTGCAGGCCCCGGTTGCCGGGGATCTCCGGTCCATCGTGAGCGCGATTCAGATCGTGGCGGACATCGACCGGATGGGCGCGCTGGCACTGCACGTCGCCAAGATCGCCCGCCGCCGGCACCCGCAGCACGCGCTGCCCGAAGAGGTCAACGGGTACTTCGCCGAAATGGGCAGAGTCGCAGTCGAATTGGGCACCAGCGCGCAAGAGGTGCTGCAGACCCGAGACCCGGAGAAGGCCGCGCGGATCCGCGAAGAAGACGACGCGATGGACGACTTGCACCGGCACCTGTTCAGCGTGCTGATGGACCGGGAATGGAAGCACGGGGTGGCGGCCGCAGTCGACGTGACCTTGCTGGGCCGCTTCTACGAGCGTTTCGCCGACCACGCGGTCGAGGTCGCCCGCCGGGTCATCTTCCAGGCCACCGGCACGATGTAGGACGCTCAGCCGAATCGGCCGGAGATGTAGTCCTCGGTGGCTTTCTGGGTCGGGTTGGAGAAGATCTTCTCGGTGTCGTCGATCTCGACCAAGCGACCCGGTTTGCCGGTGGCCTCCAAGTTGAAGAACGCGGTCTGGTCACTCACCCGGGCGGCCTGCTGCATGTTGTGGGTCACGATGACGATGGTGTAGTCCTGCTTCAACTCGCTGATCAGTTCCTCGATCGCCATGGTCGAGATGGGATCCAGCGCCGAACAGGGCTCGTCCATCAGCAGCACGTCGGGTTGTACCGCGATGGCACGCGCGATACACAGTCGCTGCTGTTGCCCGCCGGACAATCCGCCGCCGGGCCTGTCCAACCGGTTCTTCACCTCGTCCCACAGGTTCGCGCCGCGCAGCGAGTGTTCGGCGGTCTCGGCCAGCAGCTTGCGGTTACGCACGCCCTGCAACTTCAGGCCGGCCACCACGTTGTCCCGAATCGACATGGCCGGGAACGGATTCGGCCGCTGAAAGACCATCCCGATCGCCCGGCGCACCCCCACCGGGTCGATGCGCGAGCCGTAGATGTCCTCGTCGTCGAGCAGCACGCTGCCCTGGACCCGCGCACCGGGGATGACCTCATGCATCCGGTTCAACGTGCGCAGCACGGTCGTCTTGCCGCAGCCGGACGGGCCGATGAACGCGGTCACGCTGCGCGGCAGAACCGACAGCGACACGTCGGCGACCGCGTGGAACGACCCGTAGTAGATGTTGACCTCTTTGAGGTCCAACCGTTTGGCCACGTAAAACAGCTCCTGCCTAGGTTCTCTTCGGGCCGAAGATCCGTGCGACCACCCTGGCCCCGATATTGATCATCGCAATCAACACGATCAATGTCAGCGCGGCACCCCACAGTCGGTCGGTCGGGACTGAACTGGTGCCCGCCCCGGCTGTCGTCTGGTCATAGATCATGCCGGGCAACGTCCCCATGTAGTCGCTGGAGACGTCGAAATTCGTGGCGTGGAAATAGCCGACCAGAACCAGCAACGGCGACGTCTCACCCAGTACCCGACCGAGCGCCAGCAGGATTCCGGTCAAGATGCCGGCGCGACCGGTGGGCAGCACCACCCGGGTGATGGTCCTCCACTTCGGTACCCCCAGAGCGTAGCTGGCTTCACGCAGGTCCTTCGGGACGCTGCGCAGCATCTCTTCGGTCGCCCGGGCGATCACCGGCAGCATCAGCAACACCAGCGCCAACGCCGCCGCGAATATCGAACGGCGCAGACCCAGGACCGCGACCCACACCGCATAGACGAACAACGCCGCCACGATCGAAGGAAGGCCGGCCAGGATGTCGACGGTGAACGTGACCAGGCGGGCCAGCCTGCTGCTGCCGCCGTATTCGACCAGGTAGATCCCGACCAGGACACCGAATGGAACAGAGATCACCGCACACACCAGACCCAGCAGCAGGGTGCCCACGATCGCGTGGTAGGCACCCCCGCCGGTCTCGACGGCCGTCCTGCCCTCCTCGGAGTTGATCCACCAACTGCTCACGGTGAGCGCCTTGAATCCGCGCAGCAGCACCGAGGACAACACCCACAGCAGCGATGTCAACGCGATCACCATCGACAGGCAGACCAACACGGTGGCCGCCGTGTCGGCGATGCGACGGCGCCGGCTGAGTCCGGAAATCCTCCGCCATTTCAGCGGACGGTCCAGCATCGAGGTCATTGCGCTCTCCCGGCGTGCGGCCGGGTCGCGGCTCGGCGGGCCCGCGCGTTGACCACGAAGGTGAGCGCGAACAGCACCAGGCCCGCGGCCATGTACGCGCCGACCTGGTACTTGTTGTCGAATTGGGGTGCGTTGGCGGCGATCTTGGTGGCGAACGTGGAGCCGCCGTCGAACAGTGACCACCCGAATGCCTCCCGGGTGCCGCGCAAGATGATCAGCAGCGCGACCGTCTCACCCAGCGCCCGGCCCAAGCCCAGGATTCCGCCACTGACGAAGCCGGATCTGCCGAACGGAAGGACGGTCGTCTTGACCACTTCCCAGCGGGTGGCGCCGAGCGCCATAGCGGCCTCGATGTGGTCCTGCGGTGTCTGCACGAACACTTCGCGGGTGACGGCGGTGACGATCGGCAGGATCATCACTGCCAAGACCATCCCGCCGGTGAAGATGGTGCCGTCGCTCACCGATGCGCTGCCGGTGGCGAACAGAAACCAGTGCCCCAGATGGGTATTCAGCCAGATCGCCAGGGGACGCAGCTCGGGCGCCAGCACGTGCAGTCCCCAGACGCCGTAGATGACGGACGGCACCGCGGCCAACAGATCCACGGTGTGCGACATCGGCGCGGCCAGTTTGCGCGGGGCGTACTGGGTGAGATAGATCGCCACGCCCAGCGCCACCGGCATGGCCACAACCAGGGCGAACACCGACACGAACAGCGTCACCTGCAGCTGTTCGGCGATGCCGAAGCGCATCGCGGCGGCGTCGGAGGTGACCCAGCGGCCGCCGTAGGTGAAGAAGTTCTCCCGGTTGCGCACCAGCGCCGGCACCGCCCGCCACAGCAGGAAGATGCCGATCGCCGCGATCAGCGCGACCATCAACCCACCGGCACCCTCCGAAATCCGTCGGAAGATCCGATCCCCCACGTGCCGGCCGGATTGGCCGAGCAGGCGGCCCGAGACGGCCGACGGCACGGCGACGACCTGGCCCGAGCCTGCGTCGGCTGGGTCTGGCGTCACTGTGATCCCGTCAATTCCCCGTCACCGCGGCCCGGCCGAGCCTCGGTCGCCATGTCACCGCAACCCGTCGATCGCGGTGACCAGGCGCGCCTCGACCTTATCCGGCGGCCGCGTAGGCCGTGTCGACGCTGTAGACGGTGAAGTCCGTCTTCTCATAGGTGCGCACCGCGGCTTTGTTGTCGGATTCGACGTAGAGCAGCGCCGTGGGATCAGGCCGGTCGGCCAGTCGCCGCGCCAGCGAGGCCAGGCCGATCGACGTCAGCGCCTGACCCAGGCCCCGGCCCTGCGCCGCAGGATCCACACCCAGCACGTAGACCTCCCCCAACCCGGCCGGGTCCGGATGCACCTTGGTCCAGTGGAAACCCAGCAAGGTGTCGTGCTGATCCTCGAAGGCCAGGAACAGGCCGTCCGGGTCGAACCACGGCTCGGCGCGCCGCTCGTCCAGCTCACGTTCGGTCCAGCCACCCTGTTCCGGATGGTAGGAGAACGCGGCGTTGTTCACCCGCAACAGTTCGGCATCGTCGTCCGGGCCGGCGTAAGTGCGGATCCGCAGCCCGTCCGGGATCGTCGGCTCGGGGACATCGCGCAGCGGGCGCCGCATCTGCAACAGTTCCCGAACGGCGACCAGACCCAGAGCCGACGCGGTGGCTGTGGCCGACTCGAGCGTGCCATGCGCCCAGAACTGGTTGCCCCGGCCGGTCTTGTGCAGCGCCGCGCGCGCCAGCGCCGCACCGATCCCCTGGCGCCGGTGCCGGGGGTGCACCACCAATTCGGCCATCGCGGCGGCGTCCTCGCGGGACGGACTGAGGTTGAGGTAGCCGACAATGGCGTCGCCGGCATCGGAAGCCAACAGGTGCTCGGTGCGATCGTGCGCCAATTCGCGCAGCACCTGTTCACCGACGGGCGACACCGCATCGAATTCCGTTGCGGCACTGATGATATCGCGGACAGCCTGCTGCTGGCCGGCGGTCAGGACCGGGCGCCAGTCCAGCGTCGTCACTGGGTGCGCAGCGGGTCGGGAAGGGGATCGGGGGCACCGTCGCGGTTTACCTCCGGCTCGGCGTCGGCGTCGTCGGGCTCGGTGGCCGCGACCCGGCCGCGCGCGGGTCGCACCGCCTTGTAGCCGACGTTGCGGACCGTGCCGATCAGCGCTTCGTGCTCGGATCCGAGTTTTGCCCGCAGCCGCCGGACGTGGACGTCGACGGTGCGGGTGCCGCCGAAGAAGTCGTATCCCCACACCTCGTGCAGCAACTGCGCGCGGGTGAATACCCGGCCGGCGTGCTGCGCCAGGTACTTGAGCAGTTCGAACTCTTTGTAGGTCAGGTCGAGCGGGCGACCCCGCAAGCGGGCCGTGTAGGTGCCTTCGTCGATCACCAGCTCACCCAGGCTCACCTTGCCGATGCTCTCCTGATCGGCCAGACCTCCGCGGCGCCCCACTACCAGCCGCAGCCGGGCATCGATCTCGGCCGGTCCGGTGCTGGGCAACAGGATCTCGTCCAGACCCCAGTCGGCGCTGACCGCCACCAGACCGCCTTCGCTCACCACCGCCAGCACCGGCACCGCTCGGCCCGCGGTGCTCAGCAGGCGGCACAGCCCGCGCGCCGCCGAGAGATCGTTGCGCGCGTCGACGAGCACGGCGTCGGCGTTACCCGCCTCCAACAGTGAGGACGCCTCCGCCGGCGCCGTCCGCACGGAATGAGGGAGCAGCGACAGCGACGGCAGGACAGGATCGGAATACAGCTCCGAGGTCAGCAGTAGTAGTTCCAACAAGCCCCTCCAGCGTTGTGGGCAAGGCCTCCAGATTCATCGCGACACATGACGTTAGCGGCCAGAACATCTAACGATAACGTGCAACGTGGCTTTTGGCCTTCCGACGTGGTCTTTCGCACCTGGCCCATACCGCCGGAACCCGCCGGTGCCGCTTGCCGGGCACGGCCTGCCACGGCGGCCGCTGCGCTGTGCGTCGCTCCCTTCCCCCGCCATCCGGACGGTGTTGTCGCGCCGGGCGCGCGACGCCCCTACCGGGACCGATGCCGGATGCGACGGCGCTTTGGAACCGGGATGCGACACCACCGAATCATCGAACCCTCGGTGATTGTCACCCCGACTGTCGACGGCTCGGCCGGTGTCGCAGCCGTGCGAGGCGTTGTGACCAAAGCAACACGGCCGACGAGCGGTGTCACAATGACTCGGTGCGCAGGATCCTGGTCGGTGCGGCCGCCGTGACGATCGCCGTCGTGCTCGGCGCGTTGAGTGTCGACTACGGCGCGAGCATCTTCGCCGAATACCGCCTCTCGGCTGCCGTCCGCAGAGCCGCCGACCTGGAATCGGACCCGTTCGTGGCCATCCTGGCCTTCCCGTTCATCCCGCAGGCGATGCGCCAGCACTACAACGAACTGGAGATAAAGGCCAGCGGCGTCGATCAACCGGGGGTCGGCCGGGCCACCCTCGAGGCGACCATGCATTCGATCGGACTCGCCGACTCATCCTGGCTGATCAGACCGGACGCCAAGCTGCCGGTGCGCGAACTGGAAAGCCGCATCATCATCGACTCGGTGCATCTGGGCCGATATCTGGGCATCACCGACCTGATGGTGGAGACGCCGCCCCAGGAGTCCAACGACGCCACCGGCGGAACCACCGAGTCTGGAATATCCGGCAGCCACGGGCTGGTGTTCAGCGGTACTCCGAAATCGGCGGCTTTCGATCACCGGGTCAGCGTCTCGGTAGACCTGTCCATCGCCTCGGATGATTCGGCGACGCTGGTCATCACCCCCACCGGCGTGCTCCTCGGCCCAAACACCGCCGACCAGGTTGTCCCGGACGACAAGCGGACGGCCGTGCTGCGCGCGTTCAGCGGCAGGTTGCCCGGCCAGAAGTTGCCGTTCGGAGTGGGACCGACCACCGTCGGGGCCCGCGGCTCCGACGTCATCATCGAAGGCATCACCTACGACGTCGCCGTCCGGCTGGTGGAATTCAAACAGTCGTGAATCGGCCGGTTGGCGGCCGTAATGCCGTTGTTGGCTTCATCACTGTGTCATTGGGTAAGCTGTCCGACGTGTCAGCCCGCACCGAGCTCTTGCTCTCCAAGTGCCGCACAGTGGATCTGTGCCGCACCGCGGGTTGTTGCTGTTGCTGTAGCTGCTGAGTAGCCGCGCCTTTCTGCGCAGCACTCGGAGCAGCCCGGAGCTCTCACCGCGGCATGTCTCCTTACGCGCAACAGGCATACCTAGGAGTAAATCCGTGTCGAGCACTGATACCACCCGAGTGCGTGGACGTCCGCGCCAAGCGGTCAGGTAGTGCCCGAAATCCATCAATAGAAATCGAAAGGATCCACCATGGCACGCTCCGACGTCCTGGTCTCTGCCGACTGGGCGGAGAGCAACCTGGATGCCGAAGACATCGTCTTCGTCGAGGTCGACGAGGACACCAGCGCTTACGACGGCGGTCACATCCCGGGCGCGATCAAGCTGGACTGGCGCACCGACCTGCAGGACCCGGTCAAACGCGACTTCGTCGACGCCGAGCAGTTCTCCAAGCTGCTGTCTGACCGCGGCATCTCCAACGACGACACCGTGATCCTCTACGGCGGCAACAACAACTGGTTCGCGGCCTACGCGTACTGGTACTTCAAGCTGTACGGTCACCAGAACGTCAAGCTGCTCGACGGTGGCCGCAAGAAGTGGGAACTCGACGGCCGCCCCCTGTCCGGCGACGCCGTCAGCCGACCGGCCACCTCCTACTCCGCGTCCGCGCCGGACAACACCATCCGCGCGTTCCGGGACGAGGTCATCTCGGCCATCGGCGTCAAGAATCTCGTCGACGTGCGGTCCCCCGACGAGTTCTCCGGCAAGATCCTGGCCCCGGCTCACCTGCCGCAGGAACAGAGCCAGCGGCCCGGCCACGTCCCGAGCGCCATCAACGTGCCGTGGAGCAAGGCGGCCAACGAGGACGGCACCTTCAAGTCCGACGACGAGCTGGCCAAGCTGTACGCCGACGCCGGCCTGGACGGCTCGAAGGAGACGATTGCCTACTGTCGAATCGGGGAACGATCGTCGCACACCTGGTTCGTGCTGCAGGAATTGCTCGGACACCAGAACGTCAAGAACTACGACGGCAGTTGGACGGAATACGGCTCCCTGGTGGGCGCCCCGATCGAGTTGGGAAGCTGACATGTGCTCTGCACCGAAACAAGGACTGACGTTGCCGGCCAGCGTCGACCTGGAGAAGGAAACGGTGATCACCGGTCGCGTCGTCGACCGGGACGGACAAGCCGTCGGCGGCGCGTTCGTGCGGTTGTTGGACTCCTCCGACGAGTTCACCGCGGAGGTCGTCGCGTCGGCCACCGGTGACTTCCGCTTCTTCGCCGCGCCGGGATCGTGGACACTGCGGGCATTGTCCAAATTGGGCAATGGAGACGCCGCGGTGGCGCCGTCGGGCGCGGGCGTCCACGAGGTGGACATCAAAATCGCCTGACGGGTCGGTCACATCAGCGCCCAGATGTACCAGCCCGAGCAACAGGTGAGAATAGACTCGTCCCCGTGGTGCTGTTCTTCGAGATCATGCTGGTCGTGGCGACCGGGGTCATCTCCTGGTTTGCGCTGTATGCGCTGTACCGGTTGATCACCGACGAGTCGTGACCCCGACCGAGGGCGATGACGCGGCAGGCGGTTCCGAGGTCGCCGGTTCGGCGGATCGTGCCGTCGCCGCCGCGGCCGAACGCGCCAAACTGACCGCCGCGCGCAATATTCCGGCGTTCGACGACCTGCCGCTACCCGCGGACACCGCCAACCTGCGCGAGGGTGCCAGCCTGAACGACGCATTGCTGGCGTTGCTGCCGCTGGTCGGGGTCTGGCGCGGCGAAGGCGAGGGTCGCGGGAGCCACGGCGACTACCGCTTCGGCCAGCAGATCGTGGTCTCCCACGACGGGGGCGACTACCTGAACTGGGAAGCCCGGTCGTGGCGGCTCACCGAGTCGGGCGACTACGGAGAGCCCGGTCTGCGCGAGACGGGCTTCTGGCGCTTCGTCAGCGACCCGGACGATCCGACCGAGTCCACCGCGATCGAACTCTTATTGGCGCACTCGTCGGGATACGTCGAGCTCTTCTATGGGCGACCACTCACCCAGTCGTCGTGGGAGTTGGCCACCGACGCCCTGGCGCGCAGCCGGTCGGGGGTGCTGGTCGGCGGCGCCAAGCGGTTGTACGGCATCGTCGAGGGCGGCGACCTGGGTTACGTCGAGGAACGCGTCGACGCCGACGGCGCCTTGGTGCCGCATCTGTCGGCGCGCCTGGCTCGCTACGTCGGCTGATCGCCTCCCGCCGCAATGGCTGGCCCGGGAAATGGAGCGGCCCCCGAGCCATATTCCGGTTGGACAGACCGGAAGCTCGAGGGCCGGGTGACTGCGGGAAATTCGCCAGCGCGCGTTGATCGCTGACTCTTCCGAGCCAATGCAGCTAGCGCGCAGCCACCTCACATGTCCATGAAGCTATCAATTTCGCGGACCACCTCCTTTCCTGTGTACTGACGAAGCTACCACCGACCCCGAAACGGTTGCCAGCCATTAAATTTCGGCCGCTACCGGCCGGCCCGGTCGCTGACTATCGCGTCGTCGATCAACTCGGCGAACGTGGGCGCGAAGGGCGCGGGGGGCAGCAGCCGACCGTCCAGAGTGTGCACCCGGGCCGCCAGCGTCATGCTCGATATCAACCAAACACCCTGAGCCGCAAACAGATCCGCAACCCGAAGGGCACGGTAGTCGCAGTCGTAGCCGTTGCCGCGCGCGACCTCGAACAGCGCTTGTTGGGTGGTTCCCCGCAGGATGGGAAACCACGGCGGCGGGGTCAACAGACAGGGCTTGCCGTTCTCGCCGTCGGTCGCGATGACCACCGTCGAGCGCGGACCCTCCAGGACGTAACCGTCGGTGCTGACGAACACGACATCACCCGCGCCCCGGCGGGACGCGTGGCGCAACACCGCCATGTTCACCGCGTAAGACAGCGTCTTGGCGCCGGCCAGCAGCCAGGGCATCGCATCGATTCCCTTGGCCGGCAACCCTCTTTCGAGGGTGATCGCCGATACGCCGTCACGGCGCACCGCGGCCACTCGTTCCGGCACCTGGTTGACCGCGACGTAGCCGGTCGGGGCCGAACCGCTCTCCCGGCCGCGGCTGTAGACCAGCCGCATCGCGGCTTCCGCACCGGTGGTCGCGACCCACTGTCGGGTCGCGACGTCGATCGCGCGACGCCAGCCGGGCAAATCAGGTTCGGGTAGGTCCATCAGCTTGGCGGACTGGGTCAGCCGTTGCAGGTGCGACTCGATCAGGCATGCCCTGCCGTCGCGCACCAGCAGCGTCTCGAACACCCCGTCACCGCGGACCGCGGCCAGGTCGTCGGCGTGCAGCAGCGGCGTTCCCGGATCGACGATCGCGCCGTCGAGCGTGACAACCACAGCGGCCATGAGGGGTCAGCCTAGCTACCCCGTCGTTCCCGGCGTGTGTCGCGCTGGCGTGACTGTCGACGTCGAGCGTCACGCCAGCGTGACGTTCGGGCGGCCCAGAGCCGTCGCCGTAAGGTTGACGTGTGAACCCAGTCCCTGCCCCGGATCCCGGACCCGACACCGGTGCGATCTGGCATTACGGTGATCCGCTGGGTGAACAGCGGGCCGGCGAAACCGACGCCATCCTGGTGGACCGCTCGCATCGCGCCGTGCTGGCCCTGACCGGCAACGACCGGCAATCCTGGCTGCACAACATCTCCAGCCAGCACGTCAGCGCACTGCCCGAAGGCGCGTGCACCCAGAATCTGAGTCTGGACGGGCAAGGCCGGGTCGAGGACCACTGGTTGCAGACCGAGCTGGGCGGCACCACCTACCTCGACACCGAGCCGTGGCGGGGCGAGCCGTTGCTGAACTACCTGTCCAGGATGGTCTTCTGGTCCGACGTCACACCCGCGGCCGCGGACCTGGCGGTGCTGTCGCTGCTCGGTCCACGGCTGGCAGACACAACGGTGCTCGACGCGCTGAGACTGGACGCGCTACCGGCCGAAGGGCACTCGGTGCCGCTGACCGGTGGTGGTTTTGTGCGACGTATGCCCAGCGTTGCGGACGGGCCGGTCGAACTGGACCTGCTGGTGCCGCGCGGCGAATCGGGCGACTGGCAGCGGCGCCTCGGTGTGCGCCCGGCCGGGGTGTGGGCTTATGAAGCTCGTCGGGTGGCCGCCCTGCGTCCGCGGCTGGGCGTGGACACCGACGAGCGCACCATCCCGCACGAAGTGCGCTGGATCGGCGGCCCCGGCGAGGGCGCAGTGCATCTGGACAAGGGCTGCTACCGGGGACAAGAAACGGTCGCGCGGGTGCACAATCTGGGCAAACCGCCCCGGATGCTGGTCCTGCTGCACCTCGACGGCTCGGTGGACCGGCCGTCTACCGGCGACCCGGTCCTTGCCGGTGGGCGCACGGTCGGGCGGCTGGGAACGGTCGTCGAGCACGTCGACCTGGGCCCGATAGCGCTGGCGCTACTCAAACGCGGCATACCCGGCGACACCGAGCTGACGGCCGGCGCCGACGGCGAGGTCGCCGCGGTGATCGACGCCGAATCACTGCCGCCAGTCGACGAGGTGGGCGCCGGACGGCTCGCCGTGGAGCGGCTGCGCGGCGGTGGCCGTTGATCGACTGTGACGTCGACGACATCCCCGGGCCGGTCGGTGTCCCCAGGCAGGGCGAGCCGACGTTCGGGCACCGGGCACGGTAAGCTGTCGGCAGGACAATGACACTAAGAGATCGGAGCCGCCTACTTGTTAGGCCGCTCCGTTATTTCGCGAGGGGGTTCCCCCATGGGCCGCGGCCGGGCTAAGGCAAAGCAGACCAAGGTTGCTCGAGAACTGAAGTACAGCTCCCCGCAGACGGACTTCACGCGGCTGCAGCGCGAGCTGTCAGGGACGAGCACCGATGAGTCGGACCACGCGGACGACGATTCATACGACGACCAGGACGACTGGCGCCGCTAGACCTCACCACCCGACCGTGCCCTGCACATCGCAACGGCACGGTCGGCTTGACGTCTGGGCCTAGAAACGCGGGTGCTGTCCGACGAGCTTGGCCCGAGGGCCCTCTTTTCCTCCCTTGCCCACGGTGCCCAGCACCCAACAGTCCAGGTGCCGCGCGGTCAGTATCGCCTGGGCGCGATCGGTGTCCTCGGGGGCGACGACGGCGATCATGCCCACCCCCATGTTGAAGGTCTTCTCCATCTCGGCCCGCGCTACCCGGCCCCGCTGGGCGATCATGCCGAACACCGGCGCCGGGGTCCATGTGCCGCGGTCCACCTCGGCGACCAGCCCGTGCGGGATGACCCGCGCCAGGTTGCCGGCCAGCCCTCCGCCGGTGACATGGCAGAACGTGCGGACCTGGGTCTCGGCGGCCAGTGCCAGACAGTCTTTGGCGTAGATGACGGTCGGCTCCAGCAGCTCCTCGCCCAGCGTGCGACCGAACTCCTCCACATAACCGGCGAGGTTCATCCGGTCGATCTCGAGGAGAACGGAACGGGCCAGCGAATAACCGTTGGAATGCAGTCCCGAGGATGCCATTGCGATGATGACGTCACCTGGTTTGACGCGCTCGGGGCCCAGCACGTCGTCGGCCTCGACCACGCCGACACCGGTCGCCGAGATGTCGTAGTGGTCCGGTTCCATCAGGCCGGGATGCTCGGCCGTCTCGCCCCCCAACAGGGCGCAGCCCGCCCGCACGCAGCCCTCGGCGATGCCGCTGACGATCGCCGCGACCCGTTCCGGGACAGTGCGGCCCACCGCGATGTAGTCCTGCAGGAACAGCGGCTCGGCGCCACACACGACGAGGTCGTCGACCACCATCGCGACCAGGTCCAGCCCGACGGTGTCGTGCTTGTCCATCGCTTGAGCGACCGCGATCTTGGTGCCGACGCCGTCGGTGGACGCCGCCAGCACCGGTTCGCGGTAGTCGCCACGCAAGGCGAACAGCCCGGCGAATCCGCCCAGCCCACCACGTACCTCGGGTCTGGTGGCCCTGACTGCCAGCGGCTTGAACAAGTCGACGGCGCGGTCACCGGCCTCGATGTCCACCCCGGCCGATGCGTAAGTGACGCCTTCGGGATCCGTCATCGCGATAAAGGCTACCGGTAGCCGGCCACGGCGGTACGCGTCACCACCGATTGCGCGCCGAGAGTCGTAATCGTCAGCGCGAGACGGGAACTTCCGGGACTTGCTGGCCGGACAACTCGCCCAGGCCGGCCCCGCGCGCGGCGGTGGCGAGCATGTGCTCGATCACGTTCTTACCCAGCGCGCTCTCACTCGGCAGCTCGATCGGGTAGGTGCCGTCGAAACACGCCGTGCACAACCGCGAGGCGGGTTGCTCGGTGGCCGCGATCAGCCCGCGCAGCGAGATGTATCCCAGCGTGTCGGCGTTGATCGCGTGCCGCACCGCCTCGAGCATCTCGCCTTCGTCCTCGACGGCGTTGGCGATCAACTCGGCCGGCGACGGGAAGTCGATGCCGTAGAAGCACGGCCATTTCACCGGCGGTGAGGCGATCCGCACGTGCACCTCCACCGCGCCGGCCTCACGCAGCATGCGCACCAGCGCGCGTTGGGTGTTACCTCGCACGATCGAGTCGTCGACGACGATGAGCCGCTTCCCGCGGATCACTTCTTTGAGCGGATTGAGCTTGAGCCGGATGCCGAGCTGCCGGATCGTCTGAGACGGCTGGATGAATGTTCGCCCGACATATGCGTTCTTCATCAGGCCTTGGCCGTAGGGGATGCCCGATTCCTGGGCGTACCCCACCGCGGCGGGTGTGCCGGACTCCGGCACACCTATCACCAGGTCGGCGTCCACCGGGCATTCGCGGGCCAGCCGACGGCCGATCTCCAGCCGGGCACCGTGAATCGACCGCCCGGCGATGACGCTGTCCGGCCGGGCCAGATAGACGTACTCGAAGATGCAGCCCTTGGGCGACGGGTTGGCGAACCGGGTGGACCGCACTCCGTCGGCGTCGATGGCCAGCAGTTCACCGGGCTCGATGTCGCGGACGAAGGAGGCGCCGACGATGTCGAGCGCGGCGGTTTCGGAGGCGACGACCCAGCCGCGGTCGAGCCGGCCCAGCGACAACGGCCGCACCCCGTGCGGGTCGCGACAGGCGTACAGGGTGTTCTCGTCCATGAACGTCAGACAGAACGCACCGCGGACGGTCGGCAGCAGTTCCAGCGCAGCCTGTTCCAGGCTGGAGTCGGCCGCGCCGTGCGCCAGCAGCGCGCCCAGGATGTCGGAGTCGGTGGTCGCCGGCGCCGGGCACCGCCTGGCCATCAGCCCCGCGTCGCGGGCCCGGGCCGCCAGCTCGGCGGCGTTGACCAGATTTCCGTTGTGCCCCAAGGCAACTCCGGTCCCGGCCGCGGTGTTACGGAACACCGGCTGGGCGTTCTCCCAGGTCGTGTCCCCGGTCGTGGAGTAGCGGCAGTGCCCGATCGCGACGTGGCCGTGCATGGCCGCCAACGTCTGCTCGTCGAATACCTGGCTGACCAGACCGAGGTCCTTGAACACCAGAACCTGGGATCCGTCGGCGACCGCGATGCCCGCGGCTTCCTGGCCGCGATGCTGCAACGCATACAGGCCGTAGTACGTGAGCTTGGCGACGTCTTCACCCGGGGCCCAGACCCCGAATACACCGCACTCTTCACGGGGCGAGTTGAAGTCTTCTTCGGGCTGCACGGTCACGGTTTGGCGGCTCCCTGGGGCGCGGGTAGTGACGGTAACGGAGTCTACGGCTTTGCCGCCGGTAGCGACGAATTCGGCGGGCGTGTTATTCCCGTTCATTTTCGGCGTGTCGCGCCAAACACGCAGGTCAAGTCACATATGCACCACCGGTAACAGGTGGCCAATCTCACTCGACCGGCTGCCCGACAGACGCAGCAGACCGCTGAGGGAGGCCTCGTCGAAACCCATCAGCCCCGTGGCCACCAACAGCCACGTGCGCGGGTCGGTCTCCACGACGTTCGGCGGTGTTCCGCGGGTGTGCCGGGGCCCCGCGACGCACTGCACCGCGACGAACGGCGGCACCCGGACTTCGACGCTGGCGCCGGGCGCCAGGGCAGCCAGTGTGCGGGCGGTAAGTCGCACAGCCGTCCCGAGCTCAGCCCGGTCCGGCCCGGGACGGGTCTCGTCGCGTAACCATTCCGCAATGGCCAGCACGGCCTGCCGAGTCTTCGCCGGATCAGCGCTATTCCGGGCAGCCATACCCTAGGGTCTCAGAACTATGGACCCGCGGACGCGGCCACCTTTCAAGACCATCGGCGTGCTCGCGCTGATTGTGCTGGTGATCGTGCTGGGGTCGCTGTATTGGCAATTCCGCGGCAACTTCACCCCGAAGACCAAGTTGACGATGATCGCCCCGCGGGCGGGTCTGGTGATGGACCCCGGCGCCAAGGTCACCTACAACGGCGTGCAGATCGGCCGGGTGTCCCAAATCTCCGAGATCACCCACCACGGCGTCCCGGCAGCGCAGCTGGTGCTGGATATCTATCCGCGCTACATCCCGCAGATCCCGGCCAACGTCGCTGCCGAGATCAAGGCGACGACCGTGTTCGGCAACAAGTACATAGCGCTGAGCTCACCGACATCCGCGCCGTCACCGCAACACGTCACACCCTCGACGGTCATCAACGCGACCCAGGTGACCACCGAGTTCGACACCTTGTTCGAAACTCTCACCGCCATCTCGGAGAAGGTCGACCCGGTCAAGCTCAATCTGACGTTGAACGCCGCCGCGCAGGCGCTGACCGGGTTGGGCGACGAGTTCGGCGCTTCGCTGTCGAATGGCAACGCCATCCTGGATGACCTGAACCCGCGACTGCCGCAGGCCCGCTTGGATATTCAGCGCCTCGCGGCCCTGGGAGACACCTACGCCGACGCCGTCCCAGACGTGGTGGAGGCCCTCGAAGCCGCCGCGACCACGGCCCGCACCGTCGACAGGCAACAAGGTGACCTCGACGAGGCGTTACTGGCCGCCGCGGGCTTGGGCAACATCGGGTCACCGGTATTCGAGCGGGCGGGGCCCTTCCTGACCCGCGGAGCCGTCGACCTGGAACCGACCGCACGGCTCCTCGACGAGTACAGCCCCGAGGTCTTTTGCACATTGCGCAACTACGACCACGTCGCACCCAAAATCCGTGCGGCACTGGGGTTCAACGGCTACGCGCTCGGTGCGAACTCGGCGGGCGGCATCACCGGGGCTCCGCCGCCGTACTTCTACCCGGAGAACCTGCCCCGGGTGAATGCACGCGGCGGCCCCGGCGGCAAACCTGGCTGCTGGCAGCCGGTCACCCGTCAGCTGTGGCCCGCCCCGCTGCTGGTGATGGACGTCGGGGCCAGTCTGGCGCCCTACAACCACTTCGAACTTCCCTCGCCGCTGATGCTCGACTACGTGTGGGGTCGCCAGGTCGGTGACTACACCATCAATCCCTGATCTGTGCCCGCTGCTCTACACCATCAGTAGTCCGCCACGGGGACCGCCGCCGCGGCAGTGCTGGTCGAGAATGGCCAGGGCTTCGCGCAGGAAAGCGTCTCCGTGCCGGATATGGGTCGCCGCCTGCAGCATTCCTGCGGCGTCTTCGGTGCGGGCAGCGGAGATGCAATAGGGCAGACCGATCTCGTAGTCGGTGACTGCCTGCTGCAGCGTTCTGTTCAGCGCCCGCTCCGGACTCGGCAGCTGTTGGTGTAGTTCGCTGACCGCGCCGGCGGCGGATTGGCATGCCGCAGCCGTGGCCGCGACATCGTGGCGGGTGGCAGCAGCGGCAATGGTGTTTCGCTCGGCTACCAGGTGACTGATCAGCGGCTCGGATTTGGTGCGCCATGCCGCCAGCGACTCGGGCGTCGGCACAACCGCTTCGCTGTCCGGTGAATCCGGTTGTTCGGTGCGGTAATGAGCCCAGGCCGACAGAACGGCAATCACGATCAGCAGAACAGTCCAACCCGCCGCCATGACCCGGCGTTCGTGGCCATAACGGTCGATCTTCTGCAGCGAGATACCCGTGTCAGCGCGGTGGAGGCTTGCTGTGGCCATGGCTGCGTCCCTGCCTCTGTGCAATCGAAAATGGCCGGGTGGGGCGGTGCATCTGGCTCAGCTATCCGCAAGATCGAGGACCTCGACGCTCAAGTACCCGCGACTTTCCGCGGTAATCCCGGAAACCGGGTATTTCTTCGCCGGCGGCGTTAGCCGAAGAAGCGCGGCAGCACCGCTTCGGAGGTCTCGCGCAATTCGGCCAAGGGGACGGTGAACAGCCCTTGCACCTCGATGCCGTCCGAGGCCTGGTCGACGACGCCGATGCGGACGGCGGGCAATCCCCGCGCCTCGCACATGGACCGGAACCGGCTCTCCTCGGTGCGGGGCACGGCGACCAGCACCCGTCCGGAGGACTCGGAGAACAATGTCACGAACGGATCTGCTCCCTCGGGAAGCACTATGCGACAACCGGTTTCACCGGCCAGCGCCGCCTCGACGACGGCTTGGGCCAACCCGCCCTCGGAGAGGTCGTGTGCGGCGGTCACCAGTCCGTCCCGGGATGCCGCGCTGAGCACCTCGGCCAGGAGCTTCTCCCGCGCCAGATCCACGGTGGGCGGTCGGCCACCCAGATGGTCGCCGGCGATCTGCGCCCAGACCGATCCGTCGAGTTCGTCGCGGGTATCGCCGAGCAGAATGAGGGTTTCTCCGGGTTCGGCGCCCAACCCCGTCGGGATGCGCCGGCCGACGTCGTCGATCACGCCGAGGACGCCGACTACCGGCGTCGGCAGGATCGCCGATGATCCCGTCTGGTTGTAGAAGCTGACGTTGCCGCCAGTGACCGGGATGCCCAGAGCTGCACAACCATCGGCCAACCCACGCACCGCCTGGGAGAACTGCCACATCACGCCGGGATCTTCGGGCGAACCGAAGTTGAGGCAATTGGTCACCGCGACCGGGGTGGCGCCGGTGACCGCCACGTTGCGGTAGGCCTCGGCCAGCGCGAGCTGTGCACCGGTGTAGGGATCGAGTTGGGTGTAGCGTCCCGACGCGTCGGTGGACAGCGCGATACCGCGGCCGGTCGCCTCGTCGATGCGCAGCACACCGCCGTCGGCGTGCTCGGCGAGCACCGTGTTGCCGCGCACGTAGCGGTCGTACTGTTCGGTGATGAATGCTCGACTGCACAGATGCGGACTGCCAAGCAGCGCAAGCAAAGTCGCGCGCAGCTCGGCACCGGTGGACGGGCGGGGCAGCCCGGCGGACGTGTCGGCGTTGAGGGCATCCTGTGCTTCCGGGCGGGCGACCGGACGCTGATAGACCGGCCCTTCGTGGGCGACCGTGCGCGGCGGTACGTCCACGACCGTCTCCCCGTGCCAGGTGATGCGTAGCCGGTCTCCGTCGGTGACCTCGCCGATGACGGTGGCCAGCACTTCCCATCTGCGGCACACCGCCATGAACGCCTCGACGTTCTCCGGTGCCACCACCGCACACATCCGCTCCTGGGACTCGCTGCACAGCACCTCGGCCGGGGTCATGTCCTTGGCCCGCAGCGGTACGGTGTCCAGATCGATGGCCATGCCACCGTCTCCAGCAGAGGCCAATTCCGAAGTGGCGCATGATAATCCGGCACCGCCCAGGTCTTGGATGCCGATCACCAGACCACCGGCGTAGAGCTCCAGGCAGCACTCGATGAGCACTTTCTCCATGAACGGATCGCCGACCTGCACCGACGGCAGCTTCTTACGTGAGTTTTCGGCGTCAAAGGTGTCCGACGCCAGCACCGACACCCCGCCGATGCCGTCCAGACCGGTCCGCGCCCCGAACAGGATGATCTTGTTCCCGGCGCCCGAGGCGAACGCCAGATGCAGGTCCTCTTGTCGTAGGACACCGACGCACAACGCATTGACCAACGGGTTGCCGGCGTAGCTCGCGTCGAAGACGGTTTCGCCGCCTATGTTGGGCAGTCCCAAGGAGTTTCCGTAGCCGCCGATACCTCGGACCACCCCGTCCACCACGCGACGGGTGTCGGGCGCATCGGCGGCACCGAACCGGAGCTGGTCCATCACCGCCACCGGGCGCGCGCCCATCGCCATGATGTCGCGCACGATGCCACCGACGCCGGTGGCCGCGCCCTGGTAGGGCTCCACATAGGAGGGGTGATTGTGCGACTCCACTTTGAAGGTGACCGCCCAGCCGTCGCCGATGTCGACGACTCCGGCGTTCTCGCCGATGCCGGCCAGCATGCCGGTGCGCATCTCGTCGGTGGTGGTCTCACCGAAGTAGCGCAAATGCACCTTGGAGGACTTGTACGAGCAGTGCTCGCTCCACATCACCGAATACATCGCCAGCTCGGTGTCGGTGGGCCGCCGGCCCAGGATCTCCCGGATCCGCTGGTACTCGTCGTCCTTGAGACCCAACTCGTGGAAGGGTTGCGGCTGGTCGGGGCTGGTAGCGGCGTGCTCGACGGTGTCGATCGATGAGGGCTGCGCGCTCGTCACGCAGTCAGTCTAGGTTCACCCCGACAAGCCGGCTGACTCTCGTCCCGTCGAACTGCTCGGCCCACCAACCGGCCAAC
Source organism: Mycobacterium sp. NGS67 (assembly GCF_059812185.1). Taxonomy (NCBI): domain Bacteria; kingdom Bacillati; phylum Actinomycetota; class Actinomycetes; order Mycobacteriales; family Mycobacteriaceae; genus Mycobacterium; species Mycobacterium sp. NGS67. The sequence continues at coordinate 47,248 of NZ_JCALCF010000008.1, read as the reverse complement.
GCCGCGGGATCGGTGGAGTCGAAGGTGACCATTTCCAGTGTGGGCGTCATAGCCCACGACCCTAGGCCGGGGCCGAGTCGGGCGAAAGGAACGCGCTCAGCGCAGCCGCATAGGCGGGCACATCGTGCGCGCCCATCAACTCGCGCGCGGAATGCATGGCAAGTTGCGGGGCACCGACGTCGACGGTCGGGATGCCGGTGCGCGCCGAGGCCATCGGCCCGATAGTCGACCCGCAGGGCAGATCCGCGCGATGTTCGTACCGCTGCAACGCAACTCCGGCCTGGCGGCACGCCATCGCGAAAGCCGCCGCGGTGCGTCCGTCGGTGGCGTAGCGCAGATTCGGGTGCACTTTGACTACGGGCCCCCCGTTGACCTCGATGAGATGGCCCGGCTCGTGCCGCTCGGGATAGTTCGGGTGGGTCGCGTGGGCCATGTCGGCCGACGCCAGCAGCGAAGCCGGCAGCAGCCGCAGGTAGTCCTCCCGGGATCCGCCGCCCGCGAGCACGATTCGTTCCAGCACGGTCGTCAGGAGATTGGACTGCGCGCCGTGATCCGAGGTCGACCCGACCTCCTCGTGATCGAAAAGCACCAGCACGGGCAGGAACTCGCCGGGCGAAGCATTCAGCAGCGCTTCCAGTCCCGCGTAGCAACTGGCCTGATTGTCCAGCCGCGGCGCGCTGAGCAGGCTGGCGTCCGCGCCGATCACCGCCGAGGGGGTCAGGTCGTGCGTCATCAAATCGGCGCCCAGCACGTCGGCGGCGGAAACCTCGGCACGCCCGGCGACGTAGGCGAGAAAGGACTCGACCGCGGTGCCGACCCCCCATACCCCGTTGACGTGCCGCTGCGGGTCCAGCGTCAACGCCTTGCGATCGTCGGCCAGGTGGATGGCAAGCTGGGGCACCCGCAGGATGGGTTCGTCGATCCGGACCAGTTGGTGAGTCACCGTCGTGCCGTCCCGCAACGACAACCTGCCGCTGACACCCAGGTCGCGGTCCAGCCAGGAGTTCAGCCACGCGCCACCATATGGCTGCAGCGCCACCACCTTCCACCCGGCCACCGACCGGTCGGGATGTTGTTTGACCCGCAGGTTGGGGCTGTCGGTGTGCGCGCCGACGATCCGGAACGGAGTCACACCATCCAAGCCGTGCCAGGCGACCAGCGACCCCGCGCGGGCGGTGAAGTAGCGACCGGGCTGCGCCGGCCAACGGTCGGTCTCGTCGAGTTCGCGGTATCCGGCGTCGAGCAACCGCGCGGCCACCGTGGCACAGACGTGGAAGGGCGACGGCGAGGCGTCGATGAACTGAGCGAGACCCGCGGCGCTCGCCGACATGGCGGACATGGTCACCATCATCGCTGTCCCGGACAGCACCGTTGGAGTTAGGGTCTGCAGCGTGCCTCCGGTTCAGCCTCAACCCGTTCTAGCACCGCTGACGCCCGCCGCCATCTTTCTCGTGGCGACCATCGACGAGGGCGGCGAAGCAACGGTGCACGACGCGTTGGGCGACGTCTCCGGCCTGGTGCGCGCGATCGGATTCCGCGAGCCCGCCAAGCGTTTGTCGGCGATCGCCTCGGTCGGTTCCGACGCCTGGGACCGGCTGTTCTCCGGTCCGCGCCCGGCCGAGCTGCATCCGTTCGTCGCATTGGCGGGACCGCGGCACACCGCACCCGCCACACCGGGAGACCTGCTGTTCCACATTCGGGCCGAGAGCCTGGACATGTGCTTCGAACTCGCGGGTCGCATCCTCGAGGCGATGGCCGGTGCGGTTACCGTCGTCGACGAAGTGCACGGTTTCCGGTTCTTCGACAACCGCGATCTGCTCGGCTTCGTCGACGGCACCGAGAACCCCGACGGCCCGATCGCGGTGAGCGCCACGGCAATCGGCGACGAAGACCCCGACTTCGCCGGCTCCTGCTATGTGCACGTGCAGAAGTACGTGCACGACATGACGTCGTGGAACTCGTTGACGGTCACCGAACAGGAGCGGGTGATCGGGCGAACCAAGCTCGAAGACATCGAGCTCGACGACAACACGAAGCCGGCCGATTCGCATGTCGCGCTCAACGTCATCACCGACGAGGACGGCGACGAGTTGAAGATCGTGCGCCACAACATGCCGTTCGGTGCGGTCGGCAAAGGCGAGTACGGCACCTATTTCATCGGCTACTCACGCACGCCCGCGGTCACCGAAACGATGCTGCGCAACATGTTTCTGGGCGATCCCCCGGGTAACACCGACCGCATCCTGGAGTTCTCCACCGCCGTCACCGGCGGCCTGTTCTTCTCCCCCACTGTCGACTTCCTCGACGATCCGCCGCCACTGCCGCAACATAGACCGGCCGTTGCGGTACCCGGCCCGCCACCCCACGACGGTTCACTGCAAATCGGCAGCCTGAAAGGAACCTCCCGATGAACAACCTCTATCGCGATCTGGCGCCAGTCACCGAAGTCGCCTGGGCCGAGATCGAATTGGAGGCCACCCGGACATTCAAACGACACATCGCGGGTCGCAGGGTGGTCGACGTCAGCGAGCCCGGCGGTCCGGTGACGGCGGCGGTCAGCACCGGGCGACTCCTCGACCTGGAGTCCCCCGCCGACGGCGTGATCGCCCACCTCCGGGACAGCCGGCCCCTGGTACGGCTACGAGTGCCATTCGTACTGTCGCGCAAGGAAATCGACGACGTCGAGCGCGGTTCCAATGACGCCGACTGGGAACCGGTCAAGGCAGCCGCCAAAAAGCTTGCGTTCGTTGAGGATCGAGGAATCTTCGAGGGCTATGGGCCGGCATCGATCGAAGGCATCCGCGGCGCCAGCTCCAACCCGCCGCTCACGCTGCCGGAGGACGCGCGTGACTTTCCCGACGTGATCACCCAGGCGCTGTCGTCGTTGCGATTGGCCGGGGTCGACGGACCGTATTCGGTCCTGCTTTCCGCTGACGCCTACACCAAGGTCAGTGAGACCACCGAGCACGGCTATCCCATCCGTGAGCACCTGCACCGGCTGGTGGACGGGGACATCATCTGGGCACCGGCCATCGACGGCGCTTTCGTGTTGACCACGCGTGGCGGCGATTTCGACCTGCAGTTGGGTACCGACGTGTCGATCGGCTACCTCAGCCACGACGCCGACACCGTGCAGCTGTATCTGCAGGAGACCCTGACCTTCCTGTGCTACACCGCCGAGGCTTCGGTGGCGCTCGCGCCGCCGGCGTAGCCCGAGCCGGATCCACCCTCCCGAATCGGCCAGGCGCATGCGCCGCGCCGAGTAGCTTCGTTGAGAAGAACCGAGCCGAAAGGACCGTTGAAGCATGCCGGAGGAGCAGGAGTTCGACGTCGTAGTGCTCGGCGCCGGTCCCGTCGGGCAGAACGTCGCAGACCGGACACGGGCCGCGGGCTTGAGCGTCACGGTGGTCGAACGCGAACTCGTGGGTGGCGAGTGCTCCTACTGGGCCTGTGTGCCGAGCAAGGCGCTGCTGCGTCCGGTCCTCGCCGTCTCCGACGCCCGCCGCCTCGACGGTGCGCGCCAGGCGATCATCGGCCCCATCCATCCGGGAGGTGTCTTCGCCCGCCGCGACCGCTACGTCAGCGACTGGGACGACACCGGGCAGGTCGAGTGGGTGGAAGGCATCGGCGCCACACTGATCCGCGGACACGGACGGCTGGATGGTCCGCGACGAGTTGTGGTCACCACACCCGGCGGCAAGGAGGTGGCGTTGTCGGTCCGGCATGCGGTAGTCGTCTGTACCGGGAGCCGGCCGGCGTTACCCGACCTGCCGGGTCTGTACGACGCCCGGCCGTGGACCAACCGCGAAGCAACCGACAGCAGCGACGTCCCGAACCGGCTCGCCGTCGTCGGCGCCGGGGGCGTCGGCGTCGAAATGGCAACGGCCTGGCAGGGATTGGGCGCTCAGGTCACATTGCTGGTCCGAGGATCACAGCTGTTGCCCCAGATGGAGCCGTTTGTCGGTGAGCTGGTCGGCCGCGGACTCGCCGACGCGGGCGTGGATGTGCGGATGGGCGTATCGGTGCAGGAACTGCGCCGGGCCTATCCCTATTGCCCGGTGTCGCTGGCGTTGAGCGACGGCACCGACCTGGAAGTCGACGAGATACTTTTTGCCACCGGCCGAAAACCGCTCACCGATCACATCGGCTTGGAGACGGTCGGGCTGACGCCGGGCAGTTGGCTGGATGTCGACGACACCTGCCGGGTCAAGGGAATCGAAGACGGGTGGCTGTACGCGGCCGGCGACGTCAACCACCGCGCGCTGCTGACCCATCAGGGCAAGTACCAGGCCCGCATCGCCGGTGCCGCCATCGGTGCGCGCGCCGCGGGACGACCGCTGGACACCGAACCGTGGGGCGCGCACGCGACCACTGCGGACCATCACGCCGTGCCGCAGGCGTTCTTCACCGACCCTGAAGCCGCGGCGGTGGGACTGACCGCCGAGCAGGCCGCCCAGGCCGGCCGCCGCACGAAGGTCATCGATGTCGAGATCGGCGATGTCGTCACGGGCGCCAAGCTTTTCGCCGACGGATATGTCGGTCGGGCCCGCATGGTGGTCGACGTGGACAGCCGGCATGTGCTGGGCGTGACCCTGGTGGGTCCGGGTGTCACCGAACTGCTGCACGCGGCCACCATCGCCGTCGCCGGCGAAGTGTCCATCGACCGGTTGTGGCATGCGGTCCCCTGCTTCCCGACCATCAGCGAGCTGTGGCTGAGACTCCTTGAGGCTTACCGGGATTCGTTCTATGTCGTCGTCTAGCCGAGCCGGTTTCTTCGACACTCGCGTGGGTCTCATCCTGGCTCTGACGATCAACGGCCTGGCGGTGAGCGCGTACCCCGATATGGTTGCCGTCTCCCAGAAAGCGGAACGCTACGGCTTTGATTCGGTGTGGTTGTGCGACCACTTCCTGACCATCAGTCCCGACGACTACGTCAAGGACGCCGGCATTGCCGACGGACCCGCCGGTGTCGACTCCGGCGCGCAGCCCACGTCGCTGCCTTTGCTGGAGTGCTGGACGGCACTGAGCGCGCTGGCTCGCGACACCACTCGACTGCGGCTGGGCACCAGCGTGCTGTGCAACTCCTACCGCCACCCTTCGGTGCTGGCGAAGATGGCCGCCACGTTGGACGTCATCTCCGACGGGCGCCTGGATCTGGGCCTGGGCGCGGGCTGGTTCGAGCGCGAGTTCAATGCCTACGGCATCCCGTTTCCGCCGGTCCGCGACCGGGTCTCGGCACTCGAGGAGTCGCTGCAGGTGCTCAGGGCGGTGTGGACAGAGGCGAATCCCAGCTACACCGGTCAGTTCTACACACTCAACGGTGCCGTGTGTGATCCGCCGCCGGTCCAGCAACCCCATCCCCCGCTGTGGGTGGGTGGTGAAGGCGACCGCGTCCAAACCATCGCCGCCCGTTCGGCGCAGGGGCTCAACGTGCGGTGGTGGTCACCTGAGCAGGTGAGCCGGCGCCGGGACTTCCTGAACCTGGCGTGCGAGTCGGCCGGGCGTGACCCCGGCACGCTTCGGGTGTCGGTGACGGCGTTGCTGGCACCCACCGAATCCGTCGAGCAGGAAGCGCGGATCCGCGCGGAATTCGCTTCGATTCCCGAATCGGGACTCATCGTCGGGTCCCCCGAACGGTGCGTCGAGCGCATCGGGCAGTACCAACGCTGCGGAATCGATCAGTTCCTCTTCACGATCCCGCACGTCGTCCGGTCCGATTATCTCGATGTCGTTGGGCGCGAGATCATCCCGTCGATCAAGGCGGCCTGAGCTGGGCGCTGCCGCTCAGTGAATTCTCAACTGATTCTTGGCAATCGCTGTCCGTCGCAGAAGGATTCCCATAGCCGCCGGCCTCAGCATGGCTACCATGACTGCGCTTTCGGCCGAGCCCTTCAGCACCAGCCTGATCGAACGTTATCTGTATAGCCGCGGCCGGCGTTTCTTCCGGGGCCGGCACGACGGCGAGTTCTTCTTCGTCCTCTCCGACAGCCGGCGCCTGCACGTCCACCTCGAGATCCCGGCCCTGCACGCCGATGTGTGCACGATCCGAATCACGCCTGCGTGCTTCTTTCCCGCCACAGAACGCGTTGCGCTGTCGGAGGGCGTGGACGCCTGGAACGAGCACAACCGCGACATCACCGCGATCGTGCACGCATCGTCGGATCCGCAGCGCATCGGCGTCACCGCCGAGCAGTCCCGCTGGTTCGGCGAGCAGGTCAGCTTCGACGACTTCGCGGCCTTCGCCGACCGCGCCCTCAGCGCCGCGATCGACCTCTTCCGCAGGCTGGACCCGGCCGTCGAACTGCCGACCGCGCCGTTGCTCCTCGACGCCGGCTGACGGTCAGCCGATCAGCACCTTGTCCGCGCGCGGCTCGCCCAGTTTGCGGCCTATCGCACCCCACGGGTCGGCGTAGCAGCCCGGCGCGTCCCGGTACGCCGCACGTCGCCGCAGCAGCATCCGCGCCAGCGGCGCCACCAGTCGCATCGGATGCCGACGCCAACCGGTCGCCGCACGCATCTCGGCCAGCATGTCCGGCCAGCTGTGCTGCTGAAATGCCAACACCTGCTGAGCCTGGGTGGTGTCCATCCAGTCGGTGACGAACCAGTCTTCGTCGCTGTCGGGATTGCCGGGCCGGCCGACCGGCAGCACATCGTTCAGGCCGCGGGTGGCGGCGAGCGCGGCGCCGACCTCGCCCTGCCGCAACTTGTGCGAGTCGTCGCCGGCAACCAGCAGGATCTCGCCCACCACGGCATCCCGTGCGGCGGTGGTCGCGGCGGCGAATGCGGCCGCGACATCGCGGACATCGACGCTGTGCATCCGCCCGTCGGCCGGCAGCGCACTTTCGAAGAACAGCGCGTCGAGGGTGAACGGCATCGCACCGGGGTCGACGCTCATGACGCCGCCGAGTCGCAGGATCACCCAGTCCAGGCCGGAGTGGCGGACGTGCTGCTCGGCCTCGGCTTTGTGCGCGCCGTAGAGATCCGAGGGATCCACCGGGCTCTCAGCGGTGAGTAGTTCGTGGTGACGGTGCGGGTTGCGGGCGCCGTGCACGGCGTTGCTGGACGCCTGGATGAAGCGGGGCGGACGCCGGCACGACTCGGCGGCGCGCAGCAGCGACACGGTGGCGTCGACGTTGACCAGGCGCGCCAGGTCAGGCTTGCCGTAGATGACCGGCGGGATGACCGCGGCCAGATGGATGATCACCGTCGGTTCGACTTCTGCGACCAAATTCGTGACGGCGTCCGGGTCGGTCAGGTTGGCCCAGCGCGCCTGGACGCCCGCCGGCAGTGCCCTGGCGGCTTTGCGCTGGGCGGAGGTACCGATGTCGGTGGCGACCACTTGATGGCCGTCCGCGGCCAGCCGTCGTACGGTCTGCGAACCGACGAGTCCGAATCCTCCGGTGACCAGAACTTTCTCGGGCATTCTCTCCCCTGACCTCGCCATATGTGCGGTATGCCACATAGGGTGATAATGACATTCTCTTAATTTGAGAGTAGCATGTTTTCTACGGACGTAGAGAGGTCTAAAGGGGTAATTCCCATCACAGGCCGGGTATCAAACGCAATCGGAGAACATTCATGGGCGCCGCCAGCAACACCCCTGACCACCGCGAGATCGCCAAGTGGGATCCCGCGTTCACCAAGCAGGTCATCGATGCCGTCGCGCCCGCGATGAAAGTCTGGCATCGCGCGGAGGTGCGGAACCTCGACAACATCCCGCCGGCCGGCGGTGCGTTGGTGGTGTCCAACCACTCCGGTGGCATGTTCACCCCGGACGTGTTCATCTTCTCCCCGGCCTACTACGACGCTTTCGGCTACGACCGGCCGGTGTACACCCTGGGCCACTACGGCCTGTTCATGGGACCCATCGACGGCTGGCTGCGCCGCCTCGGGGTGATCGAGGCAAGCCGGGAGAACGCCGCCGAAGCGCTGCACTCCGGCGCGCTGGTGTTGGTTTTTCCCGGCGGCGACTACGACTCGTACCGGCCCACGTTCAGCGCGAACACCATCGACTTCAACGGACGCACCGGCTACGTCCGGACGGCCATCGAGGCCGGGGTGCCGATCGTTCCGACGGTGTCGATCGGCGCTCAGGAGACCCAACTGTTCCTGACCCGCGGCAACTGGCTGGCCCGTCGCCTGGGCCTGAACAGGTTCAGGTCAGACATCCTGCCGGTCAGCTTCGGTTTTCCGTTCGGTCTGAGCGTGTTCTTCCCGCCGAACGTGCCGCTGCCCGCCAAGGTGGTCACCGAGGTGCTCGAGCCGATCGACATCCTCGCCGAGTTCGGTGAGGATCCCGATGTCGCCGAGGTCGACGCCCATGTCCGTGCGGTCATGCAGGAAGCGTTGGATCGCTTGGCCGGCCAGCGCCGGCTGCCCATCCTGGGCTGATCGGAGGCTGTGACGTGCGAAGGCTCAACGGCATGGACGCGATGCTGCTCTACAGCGAGACGCCCAATCTGCACACGCACACCTTGAAGGTGACCGTCATCGACGCGTCGGGCTTCGACGGAACGTTCGGATTCGAGGTCTTCCGGCGGCATCTGCAGCGCAAACTGCACCAGCTGGAGCCCCTGCGCTACCGGCTGGTCGAGGTGCCGTGGCGGCTCAATCACCCGATGTGGCAAGAGAATTGCGCCGTCGATCTGGACTACCACCTACGGCGGGTGCAGATCCCGACACCGGGCGGACGCCGCGAACTGGATCGGGTGATCGGCGAGATCGCGTCCACGCCACTGGACCGTAGCCGACCCCTGTGGGAGTTCCACTTCGCCGAAGGGCTGGCCGACGGTCGGTACGCCGTGATCGGCAAGGTGCACCACTCGCTGGCCGACGGCGTCGCTTCGGCAAACCTGCTGGCGCGCGCCATGGATCTGACCGAGATGACCCTCGTCGCGGACGAAGAAGGCAGCGGCACAACGACGTTCGCAACGCTGGTGCGCCAGGCGATGCGTGACCATTTGCGGCAGATCGCCGAACTGCCGGGTCTGGTCAAGGACGCCGCGTTGGGGATGGCCCGGGTGCGCCGCCGCGCCCGCGAGCGCGGCAGCCATCCCGATCTGGCCGCCGGGTTCGACGCTCCGCCCACCTTCCTCAACCACGTTGTGTCGCCGCAGCGGCGATTCGCCAGCGCCGCATTGCCGTTGGCCGATGTGAAGACGACCGCAGCAGACTTGGGTGTCACCATCAACGACCTGATCCTGGCCACCGCCGCCGGAGGTCTGCGGACGCTGCTGCTCGACTACGACGGGATCGCCGATCGTCCGATCATCGCGTCGGTCCCGACGGCCACCGACAAGTCAGACCGCGTCAGCGGCAACGAGATCAGCGGTCTGTCGGTGTCACTGCCGGTGCACGTCGCCGACCCGATGGAACGGGTGCGGTTGGTGGCGTTGGCCACCCGGGTGGCCAAGGAAGATCACGAACTACTCGGCCTCAGGCTGTACGGGCGACTGATGAACTACCTGCCGGCCGCCGTCGCCCCGGCGATGTTCCGGTGGCTGGGCCGGCGCCACGCGCCCAACAAGATCATGAACGTCGCGGTGTCCAGCGTCATCGGACCGCGTCGGCGTGGCCACTTCGGCGGCGCGCCGGTCACCGAGATCTACTCCACGGGCGTGCTGTCACCGGGCGCACCGGTCAACATCACCGTCTGGAGTTACGCCGACCAGCTCGGCGTCGCGGTACTCACCGACGACCGGACATTCGCCGACCCGCACGACGCGACCGACGCGATCAGCGCCTCCTTCGACGAATTGCGCACGGCCGCAGGGTCTTACGTGAGTCTGTCGGCCTGAGTCTCAGGCCGTCAGCACCGCGTCTAGCGCCGAGTAGAACAGGCCCAGCCCGTCGTCGGAAGGACCGGTCAGCGCTTCGGTGGCGTGTTCGGGGTGCGGCATCAGCCCGACGACGCGACCGTTGGCCGAGCTGATACCGGCGATGTCGTTGAGAGAGCCGTTGAGGTTGTCCCGGTAGCGGAACACCACCCGGCCCTCGCCTTCCAGCTCGTCGATGGTTTCTTTCGGCGCTACGTAGCGGCCCTCACCGGACTTCAGCGGGATCAGCACGTCCGCGTCGGACTCGAAACGAGACGTCCACGCCGTCGACGTCGAGGACACGCGTAGCCACACGTCGCGGCAGATGAAGTGCAGGCCGGCGTTGCGGGTCAGGGCACCGGGCAGCAGCCCGGCCTCACACAGCACCTGGAAACCGTTGCAGATTCCCAGTACCGGCATGCCGCGACCGGCCGCGGCGACCACTTCGCCCATCACCGGCGCGAACCGGGCGATCGCCCCCGCGCGCAGGTAGTCCCCGTAGGAGAACCCGCCGGGCACCACCACGGCGTCCACCGCTTTGAGGTCGGCATCGGCGTGCCAGAGGTTGACGGCCTCGGCTCCGGCCAGTCGCGCCGCGCGGGCGGCATCTACGTCGTCGAGGGTGCCGGGAAAGGTGATGACGCCGATACGGGCGGTCACCGCGGGTCCCGGCTGATCGTCCAGTCCTCGATCACGGTGTTCGCCAGTAGCGATTCCGCGATCTCGGCAAGCACGGAGTCGTCGACGGAGTCGTCGACCTCCAACTCAAACCGCTTGCCCTGCCGCACATCTGAGATCCCCGGATGTCCGAGGCGCCCCAGTGCGCCGACGATCGCCTGACCCTGCGGGTCGAGAATCTCCGCTTTGGGCATCACGTGCACGACCACCCGGGCCACGCGCTCCTCCTGTCGAAAGTGGGTCCACCCGGCAGACAACAGTCCAGGCGGCAGGCCGGAGCCAACTCTACCGGCGATCGGCGGGGTGTGGTCAGGCGACCAGAATCAGTCCGTCGCCGCCGAGGTCGGTGATCCGTCGGTGCGCTTCGCCGGCGGGGTCCAGGGCGGCTTCGGACAGCGCGGTCCAGGCGTTGAGCGTCAGCGGGTCTGCGGATCGGGACGATCGGGCGCGCGCGGTCCGGGCCGCCTGGAAGAACTCGGCGATGCGGGGATGCTCGAGGTTTACGTTCAGCGCGTCGCACCGGGCACCGGCGATCTCGGCCAGCGCAATGCTGTTGACCCCGAGCAATACCGGCGGCCTGGGCGTCGGCAACGGAAAACCGGTCCAGGTCGCTTCCCTGGCGGGGTTCCACTGGGCGTCGCACAGGTCCAGCACCTCGATCAGGCGCTGATGACGCAGCGGCATCGAGTCGGCCAGCGGGATGCCGAGGAGGTGGTGCTCCCGGGACCACGGACTGCTCGGCGCGGCGCCGGCCCCGAGGCCGAACACGAAGCGCCCGCCGCTGATCTCCTGCGCCGAAGCGGCCGCCGCGACCGTGACTCCGGCCGGCCGGTTGGCCGCGTTGACCACCAGGGTGCCGATCCGGATCGACGAGGTGACCGCGGCCAGCGCACCGGCCAGCGTGAAGCACTCCAGCATCCGGGTTCCCGAGAGCATCGCACCGGACAGGTGGTCGAACACCCACGCCGTGCCGAACCCCTCAGCTTCGGCGCGCAGTACCTTGTCCCGCAGCTCCGGCCACGGATGGATGGCCGCGCTGTACAGCACGTCGACGGTGACCATTCGCCGAACCTACCGGAAAGCCGCAGCAGCAGAGAACATTTCAGTGTTCACGGGCAGGAGCCGAGGTAGGCCTCGCACAACGGGGCGGTGATGGCGTCCAGGACCGCGGCGTCGGAGAGCACCGGCCACGGCACCTCCGGGGACCCCGTCGTCCACAACGTGAGCTCGCTGATCGTGCTGCTGGCCACGTGCGCCACCAGATAGGTGTGCATGACGACCGGTCCGCTGATCACCGCGGCCATGCGCGTCGGCTCGTCGTCGGTGACCGATGGCGACTGGGCGGGGGCGCCGAGCTGACAGCCGCGCAGCGCGGCGACCGCGGTGCCGTACACCGACGCCGCGACGGCGCCGCCCCGAGCGGTGTCGCCGCGCCAGTGCAGGATCAGCGCCTGCAGTTGCCACTGGCCGTCGGAATGAGTCACCAGCGCGCGGGACGAGACCGCGGAGTCGCGGCTGTCCCGCGGGAAGGCCGGGGTGTTGCAGACCTGCTCGAACCTGAATTGGGGTGTCGGCGCACCGCCGGTCATGGGCACGGCCACACCCGCCAAGGCCGGCCACCGGTACACCGCGTCGAGCGGCACCGACTGGTGCTGAATCCAGGCCGTCGCCGGGATTTGATCGCAGATCGGCGGACACGTTTGCGGGTCGGCGTGCGCGGGCGTCGCTACGATCACCTTCGCCACGGCGAGGACCAGGCTGCCGGCGACCATCATCGTCGCCAGAAACATCCTCAGCTGCACCGCCCCCATCAAGGCACAATCGTAAACATGCAACTGACCCATTTCGGGCATTCCTGCCTACTCGCCGAGTTCGGTCCAACCAAGCTGCTTTTCGATCCCGGCAGCTTCGCGCACGGATTCGAGGGCATCACGGGCTTGTCCGCCATCGTCATCACGCATCAGCACCCCGACCACGTCGACGTGTCCCGGCTGCCGGCGTTGCTGGACGGCAACCCGGAAGCCGCGCTGTACGCCGACCCGCAGACCACCGCGCAGCTGGGTGAGCCGTGCCGCGCGGTGCACGTCGGCGACGAGCTGTCGGTGGGGCAGCTGACCATCCGGGCGGTCGGCGGGCGTCACGCCGTCATCCACCCGGAAATCCCTGTGATAGACAACATTTCGTATCTGGTCGGCGACGGCGAGCACCCCGCCCGGCTGATGCATCCCGGTGACGCGTTGTTCGTGCCAGACGAGCCGGTGGACGTGCTGGCCACTCCCGCGGCGGCGCCCTGGATGAAGATCTCCGAGGCCGTCGACTACCTGCGCGCGGTGAACCCCGCGCGGGCGGTGCCGATCCACCAGGGCATCGTGGCGCCCGATGCGCGCGGCATCTACTACGGCCGCCTGACCGAGATGACCAGCACCGACTTTCAGGTACTCCCCGAGGAGGACGCGGTCACCTTCTAGCGCCGAGGGCGGTCACCTTTTAGTGCCGAGCAGACGCAAAAGCCCCTCATTTCGGCACGAAATGGGGGCTTTTGCGTCTGCTCGCGCAACTCAGGTGATGTCGGAGGCGGCGCCGCGACCCGCCGCGCGTCCCGAGAAGATGCAGCCGCCCAGGAACGTCCCCTCCAGTGCCCGGTAACCGTGCACACCGCCGCCGCCGAAACCCGCGACCTCGCCGGCCGCATACAGACCGGTGACGGGAGTGCCGTCCGACTTCAGCACCCGAGAATCCAGGTCGGTTTCGATGCCGCCCAACGTCTTTCGGGTCAGGATGTGCAGTTTGACCGCGATCAGCGGCCCGGCCTTGGGGTCGACCAGGCGGTGCGGCGCCACCACCCGTCCCAGTCGGTCGCCCAGATAGGTACGGGCCGCGCGGATGGCGGTGATCTGTCCGTCCTTGGTGAACTTGTTGGCCACCTCGCGGTCCCGGGACGTGACGGCAGCCTCGACGGCGTCGTAGTCCAGCGGTTGCACGTCGGGCAACCCGTTCATGGCATCGACCAAGTCGCGCAACGAGTCCGCGCTGACGAAGTCCACTCCCCGGTCGACGAACGCCTGCACCGGACCGGGTGGACCGGATCGCGCACGGGAGCGCAGCAACTGCCGAACGCTCTGCCCGGTCAGGTCGGGATTCTGCTCCTGCCCGGACAGCGCGAATTCCTTCTCGATGATCTTGGCGTTCAACACGAACCACGTGTAGTCATAGCCGGTCTGAGCGATGTGCTCCAGGGTCCCCAACGTGTCGAACCCCGGATACAGCGGGACCGGCAACCGGTTGCCCGCGCCGTCCAGCCACAACGACGACGGGCCGGGGATGATCCGGATGCCGTGCCGCGGCCAGATCGGGTCGTAATTGGTGATGCCCTCGGTGTAGTGCCACATCCGGTCGGGATTGATCACCCGCGCGCCGGCTTTCTGGGCGATGCCGATCATCCTGCCGTCGACGTGTGCCGGCACCCCGCTGAGTAGCTGCTTGGGCGCGCGGCCCATGCGCCGCGGCCAGTTCTTGCGCACCAGGTCGTGGTTGGCGCCGATGCCGCCGCTGGTGACGATCACCGCCGAGGCCCGAAACTCGAACTTGCCCACAGCCTTCCGCGACGACGGCACGCCGCGCGGCTCGTCGGAGGGCTCCAGCACGGTGCCCCGCACGCCGGTCACCGCCTCCCGCTCCACGATCAGCCGGTCGACCTGGTGGCGGTGGACGAACCGTACATTGGGCCGGTTGCGCAGTTGCCGGGCGAAGATCTCGACCAGCGCGGGCCCGGTGCCCCAGGTGATGTGAAAGCGCGGCACCGAATTGCCGTGTCCCTGAGCGTCGTAACCGCCCCGCTCGGCCCAGCCGACCAGTGGGAAGAGCTTCAGCCCGCGGGCCCGCAGCCAGCTGCGTTTCTCTCCCGCCGCGAAATCGACGTAGGCATGCGCCCACTGCTCGGGCCAGTAGTCCTCGGGCCGATCGAAGGCGGCCGTGCCCAACCAGTCCTGCAGGGCCAGTTCGTGACTGTCGCGGATCCCGAGCCGGCGCTGCTCGGGACTGTCGACGAAGAACAGGCCGCCGAACGACCAGAACGCCTGCCCGCCGACGTTGGCGCTGTTCTCCTGGTCCACGATGAGCACCCGCAACCCGCGGTCGACCAGCTCGCAGGCGGCAACCAGCCCGGCCAGTCCGGCTCCCACGATGATCGCGTCGGCTTCGAACCCGTCCGGGACGGGACTCGCATCGCTCATGTCGGTACAGGTTAGTGCCACCCGCACGGCGGCCCTCAACGAGCGCTAAGCGGCGTCCAGAACCGCCTTGTCGGCCTGCCAGGTATAGACCATCGGCGTGCACTGCTGCATCAGGGCCAGGTCGACGGCGTCCAGCATGGCCTGCCGCGGCCCGGGCTTACGCAGGTGCCGCGCCGCGACCGCGATCCGGACCACCCCGCCGCGCCGGGCGGTCCGCTCGGCCGAGATCACGACCATCCGGCACCACCACGGCTCGGCCAGGTAACCTTCGCCGATCCCGAGCACCCGCGCCCGCACGGTACTGTGCCGCACCAGATCGGTCACCCCGTAGGCATCAGCGAGGAGCCGGAAACCGTTGGCCGGCAAGGCTTTGACGACTCCCGGCGAGACCAGCCAACCCGGCGCGGCGAACAGTCGGGTGCGTAGCCCCAGATGCTCGAGCACCCGGTCGGCGCCCTTGAGCCGCAGGTTGGCCTCGTGGGCGTGCAGGGTGGCGAACTCCCCGCGCCTCCTCTTGGTCGCCGATTCGTCGTAACCGTGCAGGACCAGGGCGTCTCCGTTCGTGCGGCGCGCGGTCAGCCAGTCGACGGTGTGGGGGTCGCGGTCCAAGCGGTATTGCTCACCAAGGCGGGGTGCCACCAGAAACGAGACAGGGACGGAGCGGGCATCCATCTCCGCGCAGAAGTCCTGCACGTCGTCCAGGGTGTGTTCGCCGATCCCCGAGACCGAGACGATCAATTTTCCAGACACGCTTGTAGTTTGCCGAGGTCAGATGTCGAGACGGTGAAGGACACGCTGCCGGCAGGCGTCTATCGCGCCCGAAACGGACGACGCGTCGGGGCAGGCCCGATCGATTAGATATGCTCAGCAACGCCATGGACGAGGCAGTTGCCACACCCGTCGAGACCGTCGACTACCCCGACAAGCTGGACGCAGCGACCCTGCGGATAGCCGGCGTCTGCATTCTCGCCTCGATGATGATGGGCCTGGACAGCACCGTCGTCAGCGTCGCGCAACGCACCTTCATCGCCGAGTTCGAGTCGACGCAGGCCGTGGTCGGCTGGACCATGACCGGCTACACGCTGGCGCTGGCCACCGTCATCCCGATAGCCGGCTGGGCCGCCGACCGCTTCGGCACCAAACGCCTGTGGATGGGTTCGGTGCTGGCGTTCATGGTGGGCTCCCTGTTGTGCGCAATCGCGCCGAACATTCTGCTGCTCAATGTGTTTCGTGCGGTACAGGGCATGTGCGGCGGAATGCTGATGCCGCTGGGGTTCATGATCCTGACCCGCGTGGCGGGCCCGAAGCGGTTGGGCCGGCTTATGTCGGTGCTGGGCATTCCTATGTTGCTGGGCCCGATCGGCGGTCCGATCGTCGGAGGCTGGCTGATCGGCGCCTTCAGCTGGCCCTGGATTTTCCTGATCAATCTGCCGATCGGGTTGTGCGCGTTCGTCCTTGCCGCGTACGTGTTTCCGCGGGACGATCCGGCGCCCTCGGAGACGTTTGACGCGGTCGGAGCTCTGCTGCTCTCCCCCGGTCTGGCCACCTTCCTGTTCGGGGTCTCCTCCATTCCCGGACGCGGCAGCGTGGCCGACCGGCACGTGTTGATACCGGTGACCATCGGCCTGATCCTGATCGTCGCGTTCCTGTTCCACGCCTGGTTCCGCGCCGATCACCCGCTCGTGGACCTGCGGCTGTTCAAGAATCCGGTGGTCACCAACGCAAACATCACCGGCTTTCTGTTCGCGGTCGCCTTCTTCGGCTCCATGCTGCTGCTCCCCAGCTATCTGCAGCAGGTCATGCACCTGACGCCGATGCAATCCGGCCTGCACCTGATCCCGCAGGGCATCGGTGCGATGCTGACCATGCCGTGGGCCGGGATCTTCATGGACCGCAAAGGTCCCGGCAAGAGCGTCCTGTTCGGCATCTCACTGATCGCGGTGGGGCTCAGCATCTTCACCCTCGCTGTCGCCCGGCAGTCCGCCTACCTGCCGCTGATGGTGGCAGCCCTGGTCGTCATGGGCATGGGAACGGGTTGCACCATGATGCCGCTGTCGGGGGCTTCGGTGCAGGCGCTGGCTCCGCACGAGATCGCCCGCGGGTCGACGTTGATCAGCGTCAACCTTCAGGTGGGCGGTTCGATCGGGACGGCGCTGATGTCGATGGTCCTCACCAGCCAGTTCAACCGCAGCCAAAACATCACCGCGGCAAACGAACTCGTGCGGCTCCGTCAGGAGGCCGTACGGCGCCAGGTTCCCGTCGATCCCAACGCCATACCCCCGCGGACCCTCGATGCCGATTTCGCCAGCCATCTGCTGCAGGATCTTTCGCGTTGTTACACAGTGGTATTGACGATCGCGGCAGTCCTGTTGATCACGACCCTGATCCCCGCGTCATTCCTGCCCAAACGCCCAGCCGGCTAACCACCGGCGGTCGACAGCAGCCAGGCGTACTGGAACGCGGTTTCCTTCCATCGCTCGTAGCGACCGCTGATCCCGCCGTGGCCGGCCTTCATCTGCGTCTTCAACAGCACCGGCTTTCCGTCAGTGTTGCTGTGCCGCAGCGCCGCGACCCACTTGGCCGGCTCCACGTAGTACACCCGGGTGTCGTTCAGCGACGTCATCGCCAGGATGGCCGGATAGGGCCGTTCGGCCACGTTCTCATACGGCGAGTAGGACTTCATGTACGCGTACACGTCACCGTCGTCCAGGGGATTTCCCCACTCGTCCCACTCGGTCACGGTCAGCGGCAGCGAGGGATCCAGGATCGTGGTCAACGGGTCGACGAAAGGCACCTGCGCCAGTATCCCGGCGAACAGGTCCGGCGCCATGTTGACCACCGCTCCCATCAGCAGTCCACCCGCGCTGCCGCCGAGGGCCACCAGCTGCTGCGGGCGGGTCAGTCCGGAGTCCACCAGATGCGTTGCGACCGCGATGAAGTCGGTAAAGGTGTTCTTCTTCTGCAACAGCTTGCCGTGCTCGTACCACAGCCGGCCCATCTCGCCGCCGCCGCGCACATGGGCGACCACGAACACCATTCCGCGATCCAGCAGCGACAGTCTGGCGATGGAGAACCGCGGATCCTCACACAACTCATACGCGCCGTAGCCGTAAACCATTGCCGGTGCCGGGAATTCGATACCAGCCTTGTGCACGATGGAGATCGGGACGCGGGCGCCGTCGTCGGCGACCGCCCAGTCCCGCCGTTCCACATAGTCCTCGCGACGGTATCCGCCGAGCACCGGCTGTTCCCGCAGCAGGGCGCGTTCCCCGGTGACCAGGTCCATGTCGTAGATGCGCACCGGCGTCACGAAGGACCCGGCCCCGACCCGCAGCTTCGGTGAGTCCCAGTTCGGATTGGCGCCCAACCCCGAAGACATCAGCTCGGAATCGAAGGCGATCTCCTCGGGCTCCCCGTAATCGCCGCCGGCTTGCAACGGCCACAACTGAATTCGCGGCAGTGCTTCGCGCCGGTAACTGACCACCAGTTGATTGGCGAAGGCGTCCACGCCGTCCAACCGGACGTCGTCGCGGTGCGCGATCAGGGTGCGTTGCCGGCTCGGATCGTCCACCGGGGCGTCGACCAGGGTGAAGTTGACCGCACCGTCGTTGTGCAGGATCAGGAACCGCTGTTCGCCGCCGACCACCGCGTGCTCGACCGAGTACTCGACACCCTCGCGGCGGGGCAACACGACGGTGAACTCCGCGTGGGAATCGGCCGCGTCGGCGTAGCGCACCTCGGAGGTGACCGACGAACCCGCCCCGATCAGCACATAGGCGTTGCTGCGGGTGCGCCCGACCCCCAGCCAGAACCGTTCGTCGGGTTCGTGATAGACCCGCTCGGACGGCTCCCCCGCGCCGAGTCGGTAGCGCCACACCGTATCCGGGCGCCACGCCTCGTCGACCGTGCTGTAGTAGACGGTGCGATTGTCGGTCGCCCAGGTCGCGCCGGCGCCGATGCCCGGGATTTCGTCGGGATAGACCTCACCGGTGCGTAAGTTCTTGAACCGCAACGTGTACCGTTCGTCGCCGACGACATCGACGGAGTAGGCCAGCAGTTCGGCGTCCAGGCTGACGCTGGCCGCACCCAGCGCGAAGAAGTCATGACCGTCGGCTTCCACGTTCTCGTCGAGCAGCACCTGCTCGCCGGGAATATCGGTGTGTTCGTCGAACTGCGGCGGGGTCCAGTCGTCGGGATCGGTGACCGGACAACGGCAGTGGACGCCGTACTGCTTGCCTTCGAAGGTCCGCGCGTAGTACCACCAGTCGCCGCGACGGGTCGGCACGGACAGGTCGGTTTCCTTGGTGCGCGCCTTGATCTCCTCGAAGATCTTCTGCCGCAACGGATCCAGATCGGCGGTCTGTGCGTCGACGTAGGCGTTCTCGGCCTCGAGGTAGGCGAGGACTTCGGGGCTTTCCTTGTCGCGCAGCCATTCGTAGGGGTCGACGAAGACGTCACCGTGATGTTCGCGACGGGTGTCCAAACGTTTGGCGACCGGCGGCGAGAGCCGTTGCGTCATGCGCCGGGACCGATCCAGTCGCCGAACCGCAGACCCGAAATCCGTTCGTATGCCTCAATGTAACGACCGCGAGTGGCGTCGACGATGTCGTCGGGCAGGGGTGGCGGCGGCTCGGTACCGTGCCGGTCCCAGCCCGATTCGGCGCTGGTGAGCCAGTTGCGGACGAACTGCTTGTCGAACGCGGTTTGCACCACACCCGGGCGGTAGTCGGCGGCCGGCCAGTAGCGCGACGAATCCGGCGTGAAGATCTCGTCGGCCAACACCAGGTTGCCCTGGGGATCGGTGCCGAACTCGAATTTGGTGTCCGCGATGATGATTCCCCGGCTCAGCGCGTGGTCGGCGGCCTGCCCGTAGATCTGCAGGGTGCGGTCGCGCAACTCCTCGGCGCGCACATCGCCGACCAGCTCGATCACCCGGTCAAAGTCGATGTTCTCGTCGTGGTCACCCAGCGCGGCCTTGGTCGCCGGCGTGAACAACGGCGTGCTGAACTTGCTGGCCTCCACCAACCCGGGCGGCAGCGGAATGCCGCAGACCTTCCCGGTGGCCTGGTAGTCCAACAACCCTGAGCCGGTCAGGTAGCCGCGGGCCACGCATTCCACCGGGAGCATCTCCAGCCGGCGCACCACCAGCGCGCGGCCCAGCACCTCGTCGGGGATGCGCGGATCGTCCGGCGGTCCGGCCAGGTGGTTGGGCACCCCGTCGAGTTCCGTCACCAGACCGAAGAAGAACACGCTCATCGCGGTCAGGATGCGGCCCTTGTCCGGGATGGTGCTGTCCAGGATGTAGTCGTACGCCGAGATCCGGTCGGTGGCGACCAGCAGCAGATGGTCGTCGTCGACGCGGTAGATCTCACGCACCTTGCCGCTGGCCAGATGCTGGTAATCGGACAATGCGGGTCGCATCGGGTCAGCCTATCGGGCGCCGCCGCGGGAAAAGACAATCCCATTCTGCTGCCGGCTGTGCTGGTATCGGTGTCATGACCCGCTATCTGCCTTACTCGACCCGGCCCGTCCGTCTGTTCGGTCAACTGATGAGCGACATCATCGTTTCGGTGTGGACGGTGATCTGGGTGCTCGTCGGTTTCGCCGTCCACGAGGCCATCGCGACGATCGCCGAGGCGGGACGGCAAGTGGAGGCCGGTTCGAAAGGGGTCGCGGGCAACCTGGCGTCGGCCGGGCACAGCGCACACAACGTTCCGTTGTTGGGTGACGCGCTGAGCCAGCCGCTCAACGCGGCCAGCGAGGCGGCGCTGGACATCGCGGGCGCCGGGCACAACCTGGACACCACCGCGAGCTGGCTGGCCTGGGTGTTGGCGTTGGCGGTCGCGTTGCCGCCCATCCTGGCGGTCACGATGCCGTGGCTGTACCTGCGCGTCCGCTTCTTCCGGCGCAAGTGGATCGTGACAGCGCTGGCCGGCACCGCCGCGGGTCAGCAGCTGCTGGCGCTGCGCGCGCTGGCCAATCGTTCCCCGGCGAAGCTGGCCGCGGTCAGTGCGGACCCGGTCGGCGGGTGGCGCTACGAAGATCCCGTCGTGATGCGGGGACTCGCGGCCCTGGAGCTGCGGGCGGCCGGGATCAGGTTCCGCACGGAATGATCGCCAGCTCCTCGGTGAGCGCCGCGATCGCATACCGGATCTGCTCTTCGGTGTGGCAGCTGGTGATGAAGAACCGCAGCCGCGCCTGGTCTTCCGGCACGGCCGGATACAGGATGGGGTTGACGTTGATGCCGCGCTTGAGCAACGCATTCGACAGTTGCAGCGCCGTCAGCGAACTGCCGACGATGCACGGGACGATCGGGGTGCCCTCGCTGTCGCCGGTGTCCAGACCCGCGGCGCGGGCCAGGCGCAGGAACAGCGCCGACAGCTCGTGCAGCCGCCGCAGATGGCTGGGCTCGCTGCGCATCACCCTGATCGCGGCCAGCGCCGCCGCCGCGATGGCAGGCGGCAGGCCGCCGCTGAAGATGAAGCCCGGCGTCGTGTACTTGAGGAATTCGATCAGCTCCCGGCTGCCGGCGACGTAGCCACCGCAACCGGCCAGCGCCTTCGACATGGTGCCGCTCCACAATTCGACGTCGTCCCGGTCGACGCCGAAGTGCTCGCCGATGCCGCCGCCGGTCGTGCCGATCACACCGATGCTGTGTGCCTCGTCGATCATCAGCAGCGTCTGATGCTTGTTCTTGACGTCGATGAAGGCGGGCAGGTCGGCGATGTCGCCGTCTTGGCTGTAGATGCCTTCGATGACGATCAGCACCCGGCGATATTGGTGGCGGATGTTGCCGAGCAGTTCGTCGAGCGCGGCGGGATCGTTGTGCGGGAAGGGTCGACGGGTGGCCCCGGATAGCTTGCAGCCCTGCACGATGCTGTCGTGCGCGAGGCTGTCGTGGATGACGAGGTCGCTTTCGCCGAGCAGGTGCCCGATCACGGTGACGTTGGTGGCGTGGCCGTTGACCAGTGCCAAAGCATCCTGCGTGCCAAGGAGATTCGCCAACTCCTGCTCGAGTTCGCGGTGGATCGGCTTCTCACCGGACAGCAGCCGCGACGCCGAGCAGGAGCTGCCCCAGCGCCGCACCGCGTCCGCCATGGCCTCGGCCACCCGCGGGTGACCGGACATGCCGAGGTAGTTGAAGCTCGAAAAGTTGACCACCTCAACGCCATTGATGAACGATGTACCGGTGGTGACGCCGTCGTTGACGACGAAGTAGGGATTGTCGATGCCGGCGGCTTCGACCTGCGCGATCCGGTCGGCCAGCGCTTTGACCTCCTCGAAATCGCCGATGCGGAACTGTGGGGTGACGGCAGGCTGCGGCGCGGCCGTTTCCGCCGCCGACGCGGACCCCTGTCCGCCGGCCATGACGATCACGTCGCCGACTGTCGTCTGAGGCCCGAACGCCGCCAGATCGACTGCCGCGCTTGGGAGTCGGCGCTGCAGGCCGCTGATCAGGTTGGTCACCATGATGGAGTCGAAGCCCAGGTCCCCGACGATGGACCGGCCCGGGCGCAGTTGCTGGACGGGGAACCCACTGAGGCGCGCGATCTCGGCCCGCACGAGATCCGCCACGTCGGCCGCCGCCTCCGATTCGGGTTGTCCGGCCGGCAGTTCGGCTCCCTGGCAGGCGGCCAGCACCGCGGCTTGCTCGCGGAACAGGGCGATGAGGTTGTCCATCGTGGACTCCTTGCCGGTGCTGGGCGTGGCGATGCCGGGTGGGCCGGCTTGTTCGGTGATGGTGAAGCGCTTGCGGGTGAATTCGTAGCCGCTGAGTCGGTGCGTGAACCTGGCCTGCGGGGGATACAGGGCGCTCCATTCGGGATTCAGCCCGTCGCGGTAGAGCGCGACGACGGCTTCGGTGATGCCGTTGGCGAGGCTCAGCGTGGGCGGCGCATCAGGATGCGACCGGGTGATCATGGGACCCAGCGTCGGCTTGGATCCGAACTCGACGAGGTGTGTGGGTTGGGCTCCCAGTGCGTCGGTCACCGCATCGGCGAACCGGACGGTGGCGCGGATGTGCGCCGTCCAGTAGTCGGCGTCCATGGGTTCGTCGTCACCGAGCTCTCTGCCGTGCCGGGTGGAGAAGATCGGGACTGCCGGTGACTGGTAGGAGCACTGCGCGGCGACCGCCGCGAACTGCGCGAGCATCGGTTCCATCAGCCCCGAGTGAAAAGCGTGCGACACGTTGAGCCGGCGCACCTCGACACCCGACCCGGTCAGGATCGTCGCCGCCCGCTCGATGTCACCGCGCGCCCCGGACAGCACGAACTCCTCGGTTCCGTTCACTGCGGCGAGATCGACTGGCAGGTCGGGAATTTCGCTGAGCGGTGCGCGGACCGCCAACATGGCGCCACCGTCGGGCAGTTGCTGCATCAGTTGTCCGCGTGCCACGACCAGCCGGCACGCGTCGTCGGGGCTGATGACCTCGGCGACGGCGGCGGCAGCGAATTCACCGATGCTGTGGCCGAGCAGCCAGGCGGGCTGGGCCCCGGCCTGGAGGAGCGCCTGCGCCTGCGCGTACTGCACGGCGAATATCGCCGGCTGGGCGAATTCGGTGCGGTGGATGCGGTCGTCGTCCATCACCTCCCCGAGACGCAGGCCGAGATAGGGCAGCATCGTCGTCTCGACTCGCTCGAACGCGTCGCGGAAGGTCGCGCCGGCTGCGGCGAAAGCCGTGTGCATACCCGGATATTGGGTGCCTTGACCGCTGAACAGCCAGCCCGCCGACATGCCGCCCGCGGTGCCGGTGTCGAAGTCCGCACCGCGCAGCGACTCGACCGCTGAAGCGCGGTCGTCGACGACCATCCCCATGCGCACCTTGCCCATGGCCTTGATCCTGTTGGTCGACCAGCACTGCTGCGCGAGCGGCACAGTACTGTTCTCGAGGTCGTCCGCAAGCCGAACAGCGTTGCGCTGCAATCCTTCCAACGAATCGGCCGACAGCGTCAGCACACCACTGCCGGCGGCGGCCGGGGCGGCGCCTTCCGGGACGGCAGTGGCGAGCACCACGTGACTGTTGGTGCCGCCGATGCCGAAGCTGGAGACCCCGGCGTAGACGACCTCGTCCGGCAGCTCCATCGGCTCGGCAAGCAACCGCAGGCCACCGTCGCGCAGCTTCAGCTGTGCGTTCTCGTCGTCGGCGAATCGGGTGGGCGGGACCACCCGGTGGTGCAGGCTGAGCACCACCTTGATCAGGCCGGCGATACCCGCGGCGCCTTCGGTGTGGCCGAGGTTGCCCTTGATCGAGCCGATCGCACAAGGCTTTTCCCGTCCGCGGCGGTGGGCGTGGGCAAGTGCTCTCGCCTCGATCATGTCGCCCAACAGGGTGCCGGTGCCGTGCGCTTCCAGGAACGTGATCTGCGCCGGGACGATGCCGGCGGCGCGGTACGCCGCGGCGGCGAGCTGTTGCTGCGCCCAGCGGTTCGGCGCGGTGATGCCGTTGCTGCGGCCGTCGCTGTTGACCGCGCTGCCCTTGATCACCGCGTAGACGGGCAACCGCTCGGCGAGCGCGTCAGCCAGTCGCCGCAGCACGATCGCCGCGACGCCTTCGCCCCGGCCGATCCCGTCGGCGGATGCGCTGAACGGCTTGCACCTTCCGTCCGGCGCGGCCAGACCGGCCTGGGTGTAGAACGCGTTCAGCGCCGGGGTGAGCGTCAGGTTGACCCCGGCGGCCAACGCCTGGTCGCACTCGTGGTTGCACAGCGCCTGGGCCGCCAGGTGCACCGCGACCAGTGACGAGGAGCAGGCGGTGTCGACAGCAAGGCTGGGGCCTTTGAAGTCGAACTGATAGGACAGCCGATTCGCCGTCATGAAATAGCCGTTGCCCGTGCCGGTTTGGGCGGTGATCCGGCCGTAGTCGCGCATGTGCAGGTGCGCCCATTCGTTGGCCATCACGCCGACATACACCCCGGTGTGGGAACCGGCCTGGCCACGCGGATCCAGGGTGGCGTTTTCGATTGCGCGCCAAGCGGTCTGCAACAGCAACCGCTGCTGCGGGTCCATGGCTTCGGCTTCGCGGGGCGGGATACCGAAGAAGTCGTTGTCGAAAGCGTCGGCGTCGGCGATCAGACCTGCGCTGCGGTGGTTGATGGTCCCGTCTTGCTGCAGCGCGGCGGCGTCCCACCGCGCGGACGCGGGGATCTCGTCGATGCCGTCCTCGCCGCCCATCAGCAGCCGCCACAGCGCGGCCGGGTCGCTCGCCTTCGGAAACCGGCAGTCCAATCCGACGACGGCGATGTCGGTCATTACGCGACGGCTTCTGACTGCTCCACTAGGGCCGAGCTGATGTACTCGGCGATGTGGGACAAGGTCGGGTAATCGAAGATCAGCGTCGGATCGACGTCGATGTCGTAGAACATCTCCATCTCGCCGACCAGACCGACCGCGCGAACCGAGTCGACACCCATGTCGGCCAACGGGACCATGGGGTCAAGCGTAGAGGGTGCGACCTCCAGAGACGAGGCGAGAGTGGCGGTCAGCCAGCGCAATATCGGGCGGTGGTTCGCGATCATGGCCTGCTCCTCGAGTCGTTGCGGAACTGCTGTTGCAAAGACTTTGAGGCGCAGGGCTTGAAGCGTTCTAAAGAGTTTCTTGGAGCCCTCAGCCGGGGACCGGGCTGGCGTGCAGAACGTCGGTGAGTTCGGATTTCAGGAAAGCTGTGCGCATCGAGGCGCGCTGCACCTTTCCGCTTGTCGTGAGGTGGATTCCGGCGCGTCCGACGAACACCACACCTGGGGACGGAACCTCGAAGGCGCGTGCGACGGCGCGCTTGAGCGCGGTGGCGAGTTCGTCGTAGGTCGTCTCGGCCAGTAAGCCGTCCTTGACGGTCTGGATCACTACGAGTCGCTCGGCGTCGTCGACATCGACCGAGACGACGACTCCGCGCGAACCGGCCAGCGCGGGGTGCACGGTCTGCACGAACTCTTCGATGTCCTGTGGGTACAGGTTGCGGCCGTTGACGATCAGCAGATCCTTGCGCCGCCCGGTGACGTACAACTCACCGTCGTGCAGCAAGCCGAGGTCGCCGGTGCGCAGGTACGGACCTTCGCCCCCGGCGGTGCGAGCGCGGAATCGCTCCGCCGTCTCCGCGGGACGGTTGTGGTAACCGCCGGCGACGCTGCGGCCCCGCAACCAGATTTCGCCGACGCGATCTTCGGGCAGGCACTCCAGCGTGTCCGGTTCGACGATGCGTACCTCGATGCCGGGTCCGGGTGGACCGGAACTGACCAGGCTGACCGAACGTCCCGCCCCGGGCGTGTACCGGTTCCGCTCGAGGTCGTCGGCATCGGCGTCGAGGTAACGCTGGACACCGCGGCTGACGGTGGCGAGCAGCGTCACCTCGGCCATTCCATACGCGGGACGGGCGGCCGAGGCCGCGAAGCCGGCCGGAGCAAGCAAGTCCTGTAGTCGTTCGATGGTGCGGCGGCGGACGGGCTCGGCACCGTTGAGCGCCACCTGCCACGACGAGAGATCCAGGCCGGCGAGTTGCTCCGGTGTCAGCCGCCGCGCGATCAGATCGTAGGCGAAGTTCGGTGCTGCGGCATGCGTGCCGCGATAGTCGCTGATCGCGTTCAGCATCCGGATCGGTTGTTTCAGAAACGCCAGCGGCGACATGCCCACGACATCGCTGCCGCTGAAATAGGCCACCAGCACACTCACCAGGCCCATGTCGTGGAAGTGTGGGATCCAGCCGACGACAACCGATTCAGCGGTCACCTCGAGAGCCTGTGCCAGGGCGGCCACGTTGTTCAGGACGTTGTCATGAGTGACCGCAACACCTTTGGGGTCACCGGTCGAGCCCGACGTGTACTGCAGGAAAGCGACGCTCTCGGGTGAGACGTCCGGCATGGTCCACTCGCCGGAGTCCGCCAGCGCGCCGTCGTCGACGGCTACGCAGCAGACCTGGCGGTCGAGTCCGAGACCGTCGATGCCCGCGGCGAGCATGTCGCGCAGGCCGGCGCTGGTCAGCGCGAGGCTGGTGTCGGCGTCGCGCAATATCCCGGCAACGCGCTGCAGGCTTCGCTCGTCGTGGGGCAGGGGCGCGGGGACAGCGACGACACCGGCGTACACGCAACCCAGGAAACCGATCCAGAATTCGATGCCCTGCTCGAACAACAGCAGCACCGGGCGATCGGCCTGCGGGCAGGAATCAAGCCACACCGCCACTTCGCGGGCGCGCCGGTCCAGCTCCCCGAACGTGGTGACCCCCGGGATCAGGTCTCGTCGGGACTCGGACAGGAACGTGAATCTTCTTGTGTCGCAGTAATTCTCGAATTGAGATCGAAAGCAGGCGACCAGATCGGGGTGCGCGGTGTCTGGCTGTGCTTCATTCATCGCCGCTCCTGTGGCCAGGCCTCTTCTACGGCGTCATCGTAAACCGGTACCGGCCGAATAGGCGGAATCCGGCTGAGCCTAGGCGTCGCGCAATTCGACGATCAGGTGCCGGATACCGGTGTGCCGGTTGCTGCGGGTCCATTCGACCGGCTCGGCCAGCCGGACGGCGCCGAACCGGGACAGCAGCTCCTCATAGAGCACCCGCAGCTCCAGGCGCGCCAGGTTCGCCCCCAGGCAGTAGTGCACACCTTGTCCGAAACCCAAGTGGGGATTGGGTTTTCGGGTGATGTCGAATTCGCCGGCGCGGTCGAAGACATCGTCGTCCCGATTGGCCGATCCTTCCCAGATCTGCACCTTCTGGCCCGCCTCGATCGATTGTCCGGCGAGGCAGACGTCGCGGGTGGCGGTGCGCCGTTTGGAAGGCGACGGAGAAGTCCACCGGACCATTTCCTCGATCGCCGTCGGCAACAGGCCGAAATCGGCCCGCAGCGCCTGCAATTGGGCGGGATGCTCGGCCAGCGCCAACAACCCGCCCGCGACCGCATTGCGGGTGGTCTCCGCGCCGGCGCTGAAAAGCAGGCTGAAGAACAGGTACAACTCCAGGTCGGACATGATCGCGTCGTCGGCTCCGGGCGCGGTGGCGTTGGCGACCACAGACAACATGTCGTCGGTCGGCTCGGCGCGTTTGGCGGCGATCAGCTCCTGGCCGTAGGTGATCATCCGCGTCCCGGCTTCTTCCAGGGAGAGCTGCGCCAGCGACGCCTTGCGGGAGGCGCCGAAGTCGAACTGCGGCTCGATGGCCTCGAACAGCCAATGGCGTTCGGACTCCGGCACTCCGAGCAGTATGCAGATCATCTGCATCGGCAGTTCGGCCGCGATCTCGACCACGAAGTCGAACGGTTCACCGGGCACCACCGCGTCCAGCAGCCGGCGGGCCCGGCTGCGCAGGTCGTCCTCGACGCGGGTGATCATCCGCGGCGTCAGCCCGGAGCTGACCAGCCGGCGGATCTGCGAGTGCCGCGGGTCGTCCATCATGTTCAGCACCTGACCGGCGATGGCCAGGTCTTGCAGCAACGTGCCGCCGAACGGCCGGTCACCGCCCGTCACCGACGAGTAGGTCACCGGATCCCGCAGCACGGCAAGGGTTTCGGGGTAGGTGGCCACCGACCAGAAGCCTTCGCCGTCCGGGGTGTTGTCGGTCGGTTCGTGCCAGTACACCGGTGCCTCGCGACGATGCACGGCGAACAAGTCGTGCGGAAAACCCTGGGCGAAGTTGTCCAGATCGGTGAAATCGATCTGGGTGAGCGCCACAGTCACAAGATCGCCGCGGGCGTGTACTTGGCCGCCTCCGGATAGCGCTCGACGAGTTTCTCGACCAGCGCTACGACCTCGTCCACTTGGTCCCCGGCGGCACCGACGAATGCCTTCCTGTCGGCCAGCGCGGCGTCCAGCGCGGCCCGGTCCAGCGGCAACCGGGGGTCGGCGGCCAGCCGGTCCAGCAGGTCGGGCTCGGCGCCCCGTTCGCGCATGGCCAGCGCGGTGGCGACCGCATGCTCGCGGATCACGTGATGCGCGACTTCGCGTCCCACGCCCGCGCGCACCGCCGCGATCAACACCTTGGTGGTCGCCAGGAACGGTAGGTAGCGGTCCAGCTCGCGCTGGATCACCGCGGGATACGCACCGAACTCGTCGAGCACCGTCAGGAACGTCTCGATCTGGCCGTCGATCGCAAAGAAGCTGTCCGGCAACGCAACCCGGCGCACCACCGAACAGAACACATCACCCTCGTTCCACTGCGCACCGGACAGCTCGGCGGCCATCGATGCGTAGCCGCGCAACACCACCTGTAGGCCGTTGACCCGTTCGCAGCTACGGGTGTTCATCTTGTGCGGCATCGCCGACGAGCCGACCTGTCCCTCGGCGAACCCCTCGGTGACCAACTCGTGGCCGGCCATCAGCCGGATGGTGTGCGCCAGCGACGACGGGCCGGCGCCCAACTGCACCAGCGCGGAGACCACGTCGTGGTCCAGCGAACGCGGATACACCTGCCCGACACTATCGAAAACCGTTGAGAAGCCTAGGAATTCGGTGATCGAGCGTTCCAACTCGGACAGCTTGGCGCCATCCCCGTCGAGCAGGTCGAGCATGTCCTGGGAGGTGCCCATCGGGCCCTTTATGCCGCGCAACGGGTAACGGTCGATCAACTCGCGCAACCGGGTCAACGCGATCAGCGTCTCCTGCGCGGCCGAGGCGAACCGCTTGCCCAACGTGGTGGCCTGCGCGGCGACGTTGTGGCTGCGCCCGGCCATCACCAGGTCGCGATAGGTCACGGCGCGCTCGGCCAACCGCGCCACCACCGCGACCCCGTGCGCAAAGACCACTTCCAACGAACGCCTGATCTGCAGTTGCTCCACGTTCTCGGTCAGGTCGCGGCTGGTCATTCCCTTGTGCACGTGCTCGTGACCGGCCAGTGCGTTGAACTCCTCGATGCGGGCCTTGACGTCGTGCCGCAGCACCCGCTCCCGTGCCGCGATCGAAGCCAGGTCCACATCGTCGAGCACCCGCTCGTAGTCGGCGATCGCCTCGGCCGGTACCGGCACCCCGAGTTCGGCCTGCGCCCGGACCACGGCCAGCCACAGCCGCCGTTCCGCAGTCACCTTGGCCTCGGGCGACCAGATCGCCACCATCTCGGCGCTGGCGTACCGCGCGGCCAGCACATTCGGAATGCTCACAGACAGCTAGCTTACGGTCGCGCGCGACTCCGTACGTTCGCTCGGGTCGCCGCACGTCGCTCTCAGCCGGTGTCGACGCAGAAGTCGATGAACGCGTCCCGTTCCGCGCCTCTGTAGCCGTGCGCCTCGGCCGCTGCTCTACAGTCTTTGTACCGCTGGCTGTGCCACGGCTCCGCCTGTACGACCACGACGATGAAGATCAACATCACCGCGGCCACGGCCAGGCCCAGGACAACTTTCGTGTTGCTACTCAGCCTCCGCCAGAACTGTTGTATCGGATCGCCCGCAGGAGGCGCGTAGGCAGTCCAACGCTGACCGTCCCAATACCGCTGCCATTTCGTTCCACCCGGATCGGGAAACCACCCCGGCGGACCGTGCCACGGTGCGTGCTGCTGCGACGGCCCGCCGTAGGGCGGGCTCGGTCGCGACGATGGTGGGGGTGGGACGAACGGATTCATCGGACGGGTCAGGGCTGACGCATCGGACACGAGCATCGCTCCGCAGCGTCCGCAAAACCGCTGACCCGGCGGATTGGTGTGTCCGTTCGGGCAGCTCAATGCTCGTCCTTGCGCCGGGGCGGTTTGCCAAGTCCTTTTGGGCGGATACCCGTGCGACCTGCAAACCATGCCTGGCGGTCCCGATTCGCCGTAGGTACGCGTTTCGCCGGGGCCGGCCTCGCCCGGGCGGACGCAACCCGACCGCTGATGTGCGCCGAGCGCCGACGTCACCTCCGGCGCCGCGGCGACCCGAAGCTACATCGTCACGCCGTCAGTGGCCGCGGGCGCGCTGATGATCCGTATCTGTGGTTGATCGACCGGTGCGAGCACATCAATCAGATCGATCACCGTCGCCAACGCCGCCGCCCTCGGGTCACGGCCCTCGACCAGCGCAGACACCACCGAGCCGTCGACCGCGCAGATCAGCGTGCACACGAGTTCGATCTGAACCGACCGGCCTGATCTTTCGATGGCCTCGGCGACCGCCTCCGCCCGTTGCCGCAGGCTGCGGCGCATGCTCTCCCGCAAAGCGGGCAGCCGGGTACAGGCGATGTGCCGTTCATATCGGGATATCAGTTGCTCGGCGAGTCCTGGTCCGGACACGTCCCCCACAAGCAGATCGACCAGCACCTCGGCGGTGGTCTCAGGCCCCCGACGCCGCCGCGACAGGCCGTTGACCCTGGCCCGCAGTTGCGCCACCTCGATCATCCCGATGTGTTCGACCGCGCGGGCGATCAAATCGTCGAGTGACGAGAAGTAATACGTGGTAGACGCCAAGGGCAGACCGGCCCGGCGGGCAACTGCCCGGTGCCGCACCGCTTCGAACCCGCCCTCGCCGAGCAGCTCGGCGGCAGCGCTCACCAGCGCGTACCGCCTACGTTCTCCTTTTGGAGTAACTGCTGCTGTCACGCCCACCCATGCTGCCAGTCAAAGTGGTACAGCATTGCCATTTTCGCCAAACGGACATGGCATGATGGCCCGCATGCCTGACATCAGTCGCCGCACCGTACTGGGCCTCGGCGCCAGCGCGGCATGCGGTGCAGTCGGCGCATATGCGCTCGACGTGCTGTTTGCGGCACGCACGTCCGACGCCGCCCCTATGCCCCGAACTGGCACAAACGTTCCATTGGCTCCGACACGGCCGCTGGATCCGGCACCCGCCGGACAGGTGGCGCCGACGATGGTGACCGGCTCGTTCAACTCGGCCGCGCGCGGCGGGATATCCACCAATTGGGCCATCGCGCGTCCGCCCGGCCAGACCAAGCCGCTTCGTCCCGTCATCGCGCTGCACGGCAAGGGCAACGACGCGGCCACCGTGATGGCCGGCGGCGTCGAGCAGGGTCTGGCCCAGGCCGTCAACGCGGGATTGCCGCCATTCGCGGTGGTCGCGGTCGACGGCGGCGGTGGCTATTGGCACAAGCGGGCCTCGGGCGAGGACGCCGGGGCGATGGTGTTGAGCGAGCTGCTTCCGCTGCTGGACGGCCAGGGTCTGGACACCTCGCGGGTGGCGTTTCTGGGGTGGTCCATGGGCGGCTACGGCGCTTTGTTGCTGGGCGGGCGCCTCGGCGCGGGCCGTACCGCGGCGATCTGCGCGGTGAGCCCGGCGCTGTGGACGTCGGCGGGGGCGGCGGCGCCCGGCGCGTTCGACGGGCCGGAGGACTACGCGGCCAACTCGGTCTGGGGGATGCCGGCGCTGGGGTCGATCCCGATCCGGATCGACTGTGGCGACAGCGATCCCTTCTACGGCGCGACCAAGCAGTTCATCGCCCAGCTGCCCAATCCGCCGGCGGGCGGGTTCTCCCCGGGTGGCCACAACGGCGGTTTCTGGAGCTCTCAGCTCCCGGCCGAACTCACCTGGCTGGCTCCGCTGCTCACCGCATAGTGCCGAGCTGGGGGCACCTCCCGCTTGCGGGGAGACGCAAAAGCTCCCGTTTCCGGCCGGAAACGGGAGCTTTTGCGTCTTTTCGCGGACGTGCGACGATCCGGGCGTGAGCACACCGTTCGGTTGGGACTTCCCCTACGCCTGGCCACGCATGCCGATATTGGGCGCGAACGTGGTCTGTACGTCGCAACCCCTGGCCGCCCAGGCCGGACTGCGCATGCTCGCCGACGGTGGCAACGCCGTCGACGCGGCCATCGCAACCGCCGTCACGCTCACCGTCGTCGAACCGGTGTCCAACGGCATAGGAGCGGACGCCTTCGCCATCGTCTGGGACGGTAAAGAACTGCACGGCCTCAACGCCTCGGGCCGCTCGCCGGCGGCTTGGACACCGGAATACTTTGCCGGACAACCGGTTCCAGCGATGGGTTGGAACACCGTGACGGTGCCCGGTGCGGTGTCGGCCTGGGCCGGGTTGCACGCCGAGTTCGGCAAGCTGCCATTCGAGCGTCTCTTCGCACCTGCAATCGCCTATGGCCGCAACGGTTTCCCGGTGTCACCGACGGTGGCGTCGCAGTGGGCGGCTCAGGTCCCGGTGTTCGCAACCCAACCCGGATTCACCGCCGCTTTCATGCCGAATGGACGAGCGCCCAGGCCGGGTGAAGTGGTCACGTTGCGCGATCACGCTGCCACGCTGGAGAAAATCGCCGCGACCGAGGGCGAAGTCTTCTATCGGGGGGAGCTGGCCGACCGGCTCGAAGCGCATTCGGCCACGCACGGCGGCGCGATGCTGGCCACCGATCTGGCCGCCCACCGCGCCGATTGGGTCGGCTTGATCGACGGGGACTACCGCGGGTACACGGTGCACGAGATACCGCCCAACGGCCAGGGCATCGTCGCGCTGATCGCGCTGGGCATTCTCGAGCACTTCGATCTGTCGTCGTGGGCCGTCGATTCCGCCGACAGCGTGCATCTGCAGATCGAAGCGCTCAAGCTCGCCTTCGCCGACGCGCAGGCTCATCTCGCCGACATCGACCACATGACGGTGAGTCCGGACCAGCTGTTGGACCGCCAATACCTCGAAGCGCGGGCTGCCCTGATCGATCCGGCTCGCGCCCTGCCGGCGTCGGCCGGGTCACCTCGGGGCGGCACCGTATATCTGACCGCCGCCGACGCCTCCGGCGTGATGGTGTCGATGATCCAGTCCAACTACATGGGCTTCGGATCCGGAGTAGTGGTGCCGGGCACCGGCATCGCACTGCAGAATCGCGGCTCCGGTTTCGCTGTGGCACCGGGTCACCCCAACCGGGTCGGTCCGCGTAAGCGGCCCTATCACACCATCATTCCCGCGTTCGTGACCAAAGCCGGGTCGCCAGTGATGAGCTTCGGGGTCATGGGCGGGCCGATGCAGCCGCAAGGTCATGTCCAGGTGATGGTCCGCATCGCCGACTACGGACAGAATCCGCAGGCGGCCTGCGACGGCCCACGGTTCCGGTGGATCCAGGGACTGCAGGTCGCCTGCGAGAAAGGGTTCGCGCCGTCCACCCTCGACGAGTTGCGCCGGCGCGGACACGAGCTGCTGGTCGTCGACGACTACAACGCGTTCGGCAGCTGCCAGGCGATCTGGCGACTGGACGAGGGCTATCTCGCCGTGAGCGATCCACGGCGGGACGGGCAAGCCGTCGCCTTCTGACTGGTAACCGAACTTTAAGTATTAGGTATGTTTTGGTTAACAGAAGGTAGCCAGACAGTGAACAGCGCTATACCCTGATCCGTGGGCCTGGTGCTGGAGGGTGCGCCGGGCGGTTACGAACGGTGCGGTGATTGGGTTGATTCAGGTAAGTCCCGGCATCGGGTTGAGGGTCGAAGAAGTGTTCGCCGGATACACGATTGTCCGGTTTCTGGGATCCGGCGGGATGGGCGAGGTCTATCTCGCTCAGCATCCGCGGCTGCCCCGCCTGGAAGCGCTCAAGGTACTGGGCAGCGGCGTCTCGGCTGACGAGGACTATCGCCGGCGCTTCGTCCGGGAGGCAGACCTGGCGGCCGCACTGTGGCATCCGAACATCGTGCGGGTCAACGACCGCGGGGAGTTCAACGGTCAACTCTGGCTGGCGATGGACTTCGTCGACGGAACCGACGCGGCGACCCTGGTCCGCGAGCACTACCCGGTGGGCATGCCCGCCGAGAAGGTGGCGCCGATCCTCACTGCTATCGCCACCGCACTCGACTACGCACATCAGCAGCACGACCTGATGCACCGCGATGTCAGCCCGGCGAACATCCTGCTCGCCGAGCCGGCAGACGGCGACCAACGAATCCTGTTGAGCGATTTCGGGATTGCCCGGGCGCTCGGCGACACCAGCGGCCTGACCGCGACCAACATGACGATCGGCACGCTGCCCTACGCCGCACCCGAACAGCTGACGGACGAAGAGATCGACGGGCGCGCCGATCAATACGCTCTGGCGGCGACCGTCTACCACTTGCTGACCGGATCACCGCTCTTCCCGCACACCAACCCGGCCGTCGTGATCGGGCGCCACCTGTCGGCCCCGCCTCCGCCACTGGCCGAGACACACCCGATGCTCAGGGTGTTCGACCCGGTGCTGGCCGTGGCCCTTGCCAAAGACCCTGCCGACCGATTCGCCACCTGCACGGAATTCGCCGAAGCCTTCGAAGAGGCGGTCCGTTCCGGGCGCCACCCGGCAGCCTCGGCGACGACCATGCCCCGACCCCTCGCGGTCCGGCCGCCCAAGAGCGCCGGCTCCGTCGACGCCGACCAACGGCCACGACGCAAACGGTGGGGAACTTTCGCGGCCGCGGCCGCGGTTGTCGCGCTCACCGCCGTCGGCGCCAGCGGATACCCCGGCAGCAGCAAGACCACGGCGGCGGAGGGATCTGCGATGTCGGCGCCGCCGCAACCGATGGTGCAGAATGCGCCACCGATCGCACCGCAAGCGGCACCGATTCCGACTGCGGCGCCCGCCCCGGCTCCCGCGCCTGCGGCCGCCCCGGCCGCGCGAGCACCCGAGGCAGCCCCGCGGGCGCCCGCGCCGACTCTGGCGACGCCCGCGCCCGCTGCGAAGGCCCCGGCGCCGGTCGCGCAACCGGCAGCCCCTGCCCCGCAGCAACCGGCGCCCAGTCCCGACCAGGCCTACCTGAATCTCATGTCCGGGATTCCCGGTGTCACCGTCACCGACCCGTCGGTCGCGGTCGCCACCGGCCGTAACGCCTGCACGGTCCTGCAGAACGGTGCCAGCCCCAACGACGTCGCGAACGCGACCGTGAACGGCAACGAGGGAATCACGCCTTCGCAGGCCGCGGCGGGGGTAAACGCGGCAATCAGCGTGTACTGCCCGCAATATCAGCAGTAGAACGCTCAGACGCTGATCGCGCCTTCGGCGGCCCGCTGGCCGATGTCCGTCCGAAAGTGGCTGCCGGGCAACTTGATCGAACCGAGGATCTGGTACGCCTGCGCGCGGGCTTGTGACAGGTCGGCACCGGTGCCGACCACCGAGAGCACCCGGCCGCCGGACGACACGATCGCACCGTCGTCGCGACGTGCCGTTCCCGCATGCAGCACACCCTCCGCATCCGAGCCGACGACGACGTCCCCGACCCGGGGGCGACCGGGATAGTTCTCCGCGGCCAGCACCACCGTGACGGCCGCACCGTCCCGCCAACGCAGCTCACCGAAGTCGGACAGCTTTCCGCTGCCGGCGGCGTGGAGCAACTGTCCTAGCGGCGAATCCAGTAGTGCCAGCACCGCCTGGGTCTCCGGATCGCCGAAGCGGCAGTTGAATTCGACGACCGCGGGACCGTTGGACGTGATCGCCAGACCGGCATAGAGCAGTCCACTGAACGGGCTGCCACGCCGAACCATCTCCGCCGCAACGGGTTCGACGATCTGGTGGACGATTTCGCCGTAGACGGTGTCGGGCAGCCAGCCCAGCGGCGCATAGGCGCCCATGCCGCCGGTGTTGGGGCCGGTGTCGCCATCGCCGACCCGCTTGAAGTCCTGCGCGGGAAGCAGTGGCACCACGGTCGCACCGTCCACCACGCAGAACAGCGACACCTCGGGTCCGTCCAGGAAGGACTCCAACAAGACCGGATGCCCGGCCTCGAGCAAGGCGGCTGCGTGCGCGCGGGCGGTATCGCGGTCCGAAGTCACCACCACACCTTTGCCGGCCGCCAACGAATCGTCCTTGACCACCCAGGCCGGGTCGCCGGAAGGCGGCCCGAATCGGTCCAGCGCGCCGTCCAAATGCGATGGATTGTCGACTATTTCACTCGACGCGGTACGCACCCCGGCCGCGGCCATCACATCTTTGGCGAATGCTTTGGAGCCCTCGATCAGGGCGGCACCTTTGCTAGGGCCGAAGCAGGTGATGCCGGCGGCGCGTACCGCGTCGGCCACACCGAGCACCAGAGGGACCTCGGGACCGATGACCACGAGGTCGGCGGCTACCTTGCGGGCCAGCGTGATCACCTCGTC
The DNA here is from genome assembly GCF_059812185.1 of Mycobacterium sp. NGS67. Classification (NCBI taxonomy): domain Bacteria; kingdom Bacillati; phylum Actinomycetota; class Actinomycetes; order Mycobacteriales; family Mycobacteriaceae; genus Mycobacterium; species Mycobacterium sp. NGS67. The sequence goes on along the minus strand of NZ_JCALCF010000008.1, from coordinate 10,584 downwards.
ACCGGAGGTGATGTCGACGGCGTGCTGCTCGGCCAGCCGGGCGGTGCCCGCGTTACCGGGCGCGACGATCAGGCCCGTCACCTCGGGATCTCTACTCAGCGCCAGCAATAGGGCATGTTCACGGGCACCGGAACCGATCACCAGGACTCGCACGACACGTCACACTAGCCGCAAGGCCCGCCCCTTGCGCGAGCAGACGCAAAAGCCCCCATTTCGTGCCGAAATGAGGGGCTTTTGTGTCTGCTCGGCAACCGGCCGATCAATTGCGCACTAATCGCGCTTGTCCCCCCGATGCATCTTCACCGCGCTGTCGACATTGCCCTTCTTGTCCTCTTCACCACCCTCGGCCGCCGCCTTCCTGCGCTTCCGCACGACGGCGTCGACCGCACCGTTGAGCGCCGAACCCAGCGGGAACCCGAGATAGTGGGTGAGGAACAGCGCCATCTCCTTGAGTTCGGTCTCGGACAGCTCCTCGTTGAGCAGCGCGGCGTTGATCTGGATCTCGGCCAGATCGCGGCTGCCTACCGCGGTCACCGCCGTCAGCGTCATGATGCGCTTGTCGCGCATCGACAATCCCGGGCGGGTCCAGATGGAGCCGAAGAGGTGATCGACGGTGAGGTCGAAGTACGCGTCGCCCTCGATGTTGGGCATCTCCCAGCCGTAGACCTCGTTCATCTTGTCCAGGCCCTTGCGGCGCAGCTCGTCCATCACGACTCCTTCGATGTGTGCGGCACGCCAAGGCTCGCGGCCAGTCGTTCGTAGGCGATTCGGGCCAACGGGAGATCCACCGACACCGCGTCTCCCAGTGCCAGCGCCAAGCTCAGGTCTTTCTCGCCGAGGCCCCGGGTGTGCAGGAAGGGCTGGTACAGGAAATTGTCCGGCTCCAGGTCGTTCATGTCTTCGCGCACCATGATGGCCCCCGGTCCGCCGGTCAGCGCGTCGGTGTGGCGCACCACCCTGCCCAGAGCCTGCAGATCCAGCCCGGCCGCCTCGGCGAGCTTCATGGCCTCGCACGCCGCCGCATAGGAGGTGAACGTCAACATGTTGCGGGCCAACTTCATTCGCGTCCCTGCACCCGGCTCGCCGGCGTGGATGACCACCGATGCCCAATGTTTGAACGCCGGCTTGATCCGCTCGTAGACCTCGCGTTCGGCGCCCACCATCGTGGCCAGCTCACCCTTGGCCGCAGCAGCCGCGCCGCCGCTTACCGGCGCGTCGACGATATGGATGCCTTGGGGTTTGAGTTCAGCGGCCAACTCGGCGGCGGTGCTGTCGCTGATGGTCGAGTGAATCGCGATCACCGTGCCGGGCTTGGCCTTGCCGGCCAACTCGCCGACCACCTCACGCACCTGGGCGTCATTGAGCACGGTGATGTGGACGATGTCGGCGGCGGCGACGTCGGCGACGCTGTCGGCCAGGCCGGCACCCTTCTCGGCCAGCGGCGTCATCGCCTCGGTCCGGATGTCGTAAACCGTCACTCCGCCAGGCCATTCGGTCATCTTCGTGGCCATCGGCGCGCCCATGTTTCCCAGGCCGATGTAGCCGAGCTTCAGTTCGGTCATGGCCGGAAAATCTGTCCGCCGTCGACGTTGAAGATCTGCCCGGTGATCCAGGAAGCCTGGTCGCTCAGCAGGAACAGACACATCCCCACCAAGTCCTCGGGTGTGCCTATGCGGGACAGCGGAAGACCCTTGACGATGTCGTCGACGATCTCCTTGGGCGTGGAAGTCCGGCTGGCCTCGGTGTCGATAGGGCCCGGCGCGATCGCGTTGATCCGGATGTTCTGCCCGCCCAGTTCGCGCGAAAGTTGTTGAGTCAGACCGTTGATGCCGACCTTGGCCAGACCGTAGTAGTTCGCGTACAGGTACGCCGCGGTCGACGACTGGTTGACGATGGCCCCGCCACCGCGCTTGGCCATCTTCTTGTAGACCGCGCGGGTGCACCACAGCGCGCCGTCGAGGTTGACGCTCATGAACTTCCGGTAGTACTCGGGGTCCACCGTGAGCAGGAAGTCGATCTTCATGCCGCCGAAGATCGCGGCGTTGTTCACCAGGTAATCGATGCCACCCAGCTCGGCCAGCGTGCGGTCGGCCATCGCCTTGGCCGACGCCGGGTCCGACACGTCCACCGGGACGCTGATGGCGGTGCCGCCGTCGGCGACGATCTGCTTGGCCACTCCCTCGGCCGCGTCGGCGTTGATGTCAGCCACCACCACCGCCGCACCCTCGCGAGCCAACGCCTCGGCATAGGCCTGACCGATGCCGCCACCGGACCCCGTGACGATAGCTACCTTGTTGTCGAACTGTCCCACCCAGATCTCCTCTAATTCGCTGCTGTCGCAATGAGTTTGGTTTCCAGGTACTCCTCGAAACCGGCCAGGCCCATCTCACGGCCGTTGCCGGACTGCTTGTACCCGCCGAACGGCGCGTCCGCGGAGTACCAGACACCGCCGTTGACGTTGATGGTTCCTGCCCTGATCCGGGCGGCGACGCCTGCGGCCCGGTCCGGGTCGGCGCCGTACACGGTGCCGGACAACCCGTAGGGCGAGTCGTTGGCGATGCGCACCGCGTCGTCGTCGCCGTCGTGGGCGATCACGGTGAGCACCGGCCCGAAGATCTCCTCGCGCGACACACGGGCATCATTGCCCAGACCCGCGATCACGGTCGGTGAGATGAAGAAGCCGACGTCCCGGCCTTCGGGCCGGCCGCCACCGCACGCGAACGTGCCGCCCTCGGCGACCGCCGAATCCAGGTAACCCTGCACCCGGTCCCGCTGCCGGGCCGAAATCAGCGGTCCGCAAATCGTTTTCGGGTTGGTGGGATCACCGGCCCGGATGCCGCCCATCGTTGCCGCCGCGATGGCGACCGCCTCGTCGTAACGGGCCCGGGGCACCACCAGTCGGGTGGTGATCGCACAACCCTGCCCGGCATGCATGCACACCGAGAAGCCGGCAACCCCGGCGGCCGCCCCCAGGTCGGCGTCGTCGAGCACTACGAAAGCCGACTTGCCACCCAGCTCCAGGAAGACCTTCTTGATGGTGACGGCACCGTCGCTCATCACGCTGCGGCCGGTGGCGGTGGAACCAGTGAACGAAATCATGTCCACCCGTGGGTCTTTGGCCAACAACGCCCCCACACTGTGGTCGCTGGAGGTGACGATGTTCACCACGCCGGGCGGAAAATCGGTGTGTTCGGCGATCAGCTCCCCCAAAACCGCTGCGCACCACGGTGTATCGGGCGCGGGCTTGAGGACGACGGTGTTGCCCGCGGCCAGGGCGGGACCTAGTTTCGCGAGGTTGATCTGGTGCGGAAAGTTCCACGGCGTGATGGCGCCGACGACGCCGACCGCCTCCCGGGCGACGGTGCGCTTGGTGGGGATGCCCATCGGCGCCGCCTGACCGAGGTCCTGGTTCCACTCGTAGGACTCGGCGGTGTCCGCGGCGAACGCCAGGTCGTTAACCGGCCCCTCGAGCTGGGCCATCGAGGTCAGCATGCGCGGCGCGCCGACTTCGGAGATCGTGATCTCGCGCAGCTCTTCGATGTGCTGCTGCATGGCTTCCCGCAGCTGGCGAACGCAACGCACCCGCAACTCGGTGTTGCGCGACCAGTCGGTGTCATCGAAAGCCCGGCGCGCGGCTTCGATCGCACGACCCATGTCCTGAGCGTCGGCGTCGGCGGCGAGACCCAACACCTCCTCGGTGGCCGGGTTGACGGTCGGGAAGGTGCCCGCGCCGCCCTCCGATAACTTGCCGTCGATGAACAGTGCGCTAACGCCGTCGGCCAACAGGGCCATCTGCCACTCCCGAGAATCATCTTCAATGGACAGCTGTCCGATATCTTCGCATCGCACCATAGCCCCACGGTCCGCGGCGGTGCAAGACCCGATCCCGCAGGTCAGCTCGCAGTACGCGAACGCGTCGGCCTGACATGCGGGTTTGGCCACGGGGCTTGCTTAGGGTCGCGATCATCCTCTAGTTTGGACATGTGTCCAGCGATGCACTGGTTTCGGACGCAGCCCAGGCCCAGCACCCGGCCGGGAGAATGCCGCGGAACCGCCGTCAGGAAGAGACGTTCCGCAAGGTGCTGGCCGCCGGCATGGCCACGATGCGGGAGAACTCCTACGCCGACCTGACGGTGCGTATGGTGGCCGCCCGGGCCAAGGTGGCGCCGGCCACCGCCTACACCTACTTCTCGTCGAAAAACCACCTGATCGCCGAGGTTTACCTGGATCTGGTGCGCAAGGTCCCCTACTTCACCGACGTCAACGACCCGATGCGCGCGCGGGTGGATCAGGCGTTGCGCCATCTGGCGCTGGTGGTCGCCGATGAACCCGAGGTGGGAGCCGCGTGCACGGCCGCCTTGCTCAGCGGCGGCACCGATCCCGCGGTACGCGCCGCCCGCGACCGGATCGGCGCGGAGATCCACCGCCGTATCGCATCGGCCATCGGGCCGGGCGCCGAAGCCGGCACCGTGGCCGCGCTGCAGATGGCGTTCTTCGGCGCGCTGGTGCAGGCCGGCAGCGGCGAATTCACCTACCACGAGATCGCCGACCGACTGGCCGGCGTCGTGAACCTCATTCTCGCCGGAGCCGAAAAAGGCGGTGCAACATGACAACCCAGGTCGGTGATTCCGAGTTGGTGCTGGATCCTTACGATTACGACTTCCACGAGGACCCGTACCCGTATTACCAGCGGTTGCGCGACCACGCGCCGCTCTACCACAACGAAGAACTCGGCTTCTGGGCTCTGTCGCGGCACAGCGACGTGCACCAGGGTTTCCGCAACAGCACCACGCTGTCCAATCGCGACGGCGTCGCGCTGGATCCCATCTCCCGCGGACCGCACGCGTCCAAGACGATGTCGTTCCTGGCGATGGACGACCCCGCACACCTGCGGCTGCGGACCTTGGTGTCGAAAGGCTTCACCCCGCGCCGGATTCGCGAGCTCGAGCCCCGCGTCACCGAACTGGCCGTGCAGCATCTCGACGTCATGCTGGAGAAGGCCGGATCCGGCACCGTCGACTACGTCGCCGAGTTCGCGGGCAAACTGCCGATGGACGTCATCTCGGAGCTGATGGGAGTACCGGAGCCCGACCGGGACCGCATCCGGGCCATGGCAGACGGCGTCATGCACCGCGAGGACGGCGTGAACGACGTTCCGGCGTCTGCGATCGAGGCCTCGATCAACCTGATCGTCTACTACCAGGAGATGATCGCCGAGCGTCGCAAGAAGCTGACCGACGATCTCACCTCGGCACTGCTGGAAGCCGAGATCGACGGCGACCGGCTCACCGACGAAGAAGTCCTCGGCTTCATGTTCCTGATGGTGATCGCCGGCAACGAGACCACCACCAAACTCCTTGCCAACGCGGCATTCTGGGGGCACAAATGCCCCGACCAGCTGACCCCGGTGTATGCCGATCTGTCCCGCATCCCGTTGTGGGTCGAGGAAACCCTGCGCTACGACACCTCCAGCCAGATCCTGGCGCGCGTGGTCTCCGGACCGTTGGAGCTCTACGGCACCACCGTCCCGGAGAACGATGTGCTGCTGTTGCTGCCCGGCTCGGCGCACCGCGACGAGCGGGTGTTCGACAACCCCGACGACTACGTGATCGGTCGCGAGATCGGCTCCAAGCTACTGAGTTTCGGCAGCGGCGCCCACTTCTGCCTGGGCGCGCACCTGGCCCGGATGGAAGCCCGGGTGGCACTCACCGAGCTGTTCAAGCGAATCCGCGGGTACGAAGTGGACGAAGCCAACGCTGTCCGCGTCCACTCCAGCAATGTCCGCGGGTTCGCCCACCTACCGATGACTCTTCAAACTCACTGAAGGACCTCAGATGCCCCGCTTCGCTCCGCTACCCGAACGCCGGCCGGCCATCGTGGCCGGAGCCTCCTCCGGCATCGGGGAAGCCACCGCCATCGAATTGGCCGCGCATGGCTTTCCCGTCGCTCTGGGGGCGCGTCGCGTCGAGAAGCTCGACGACATCGTCGGCAAGATCAACGCCGACGGCGGTGAGGCGGTCGGATTCCACCTGGACGTCACCGACCCGAACTCGGTGAAATCCTTTGTCGCACAGTCGGTCGATGCCCTCGGCGACATCGAGGTGCTGGTAGCCGGTGCCGGCGACACCTATTTCGGCAAACTCGCCGAGATCACCACCGACGAGTTCGAGTCTCAGCTGCAGATCCATCTGGTCGGCGCAAACCGATTGGCCGCCGCCGTGTTACCCGGCATGCTCGACCGCCAGCGCGGCGATCTGATCTTCGTCGGTTCCGACGTCGCGCTGCGCCAGCGACCGCATATGGGTGCCTACGGCGCGGCCAAGGCGGCGCTGGTCGCGATGGTCACCAACTTCCAGATGGAGCTCGAGGGCACCGGGGTGCGGGCCTCGATCGTGCACCCCGGTCCGACGAAGACGTCGATGGGCTGGAGCCTGCCGGCCGAGAAAATCGGTCCCGCGCTGGAGGATTGGGCCAAGTGGGGCCAGGCCCGGCATGACTACTTCCTGCGCGCCTCCGATCTGGCGCGCGCCATCACGTTCGTCGCCGAGACACCCCGCGGCGGCTTCGTCGCGAACATGGAGCTCCAGCCCGAAGCTCCGTTGACCGCCACCACAGAACGCCAGAAGCTCGCGCTCGGCGAAGAAGGGATGCCGAAATGACCTCAACCGCAGTGGTGCCCCGGGTTTCCGGCGGTGAAGAAGAGCACGGCCATCTCGAGGAGTTCCGGACCGATCCGATCGGCCTGATGAAGCGCATCCGCGAGGAGTGCGGCGACGTCGGATGGTTCCAGCTGGTCGACAAACACGTCATCTTCCTGTCCGGCGCGGAGGCCAACGAGTTCTTCTTCCGTTCTGCCGACGAGGATTTGGACCAGGCCGAGGCCTACCCGTTCATGACGCCGATCTTCGGCAAGGGTGTGGTGTTCGACGCCAGCCCGGAGCGGCGCAAGGAGATGCTGCACAATTCCGCACTTCGCGGTGAGCAGATGAAGGGCCACGCCGCCACCATCGAGCGCCAGGTCAACGGGATGATCGCTGACTGGGGTGACGAGGGTGAGATCGAATTGCTCGATTTCTTCGCCGAATTGACCATCTACACCTCCACGGCGTGCCTGATCGGCGAGAAGTTCCGCAACCAGCTCGACCACCGATTCGCGCAGTATTACCACGACCTCGAGCGTGGCACCGACCCGTTGTGTTACGTCGACCCCTACCTGGACATCGAGAGCTTCCGGCTGCGTGACGAGTCGCGCGTGAAACTCGTTGCGCTGGTTCAGGAGATCATGGACAACCGGCTGGCCAACCCGCCCAAGGACAAGAGCGACCGCGACATGCTCGACGTGCTGGTGTCCATCAAGGATGAGGAGGGTAACCCGCGGTTCTCCGCCGACGAAGTCACCGGCATGTTCATCTCGCTGATGTTCGCCGGGCACCACACCAGTTCCGGGACGTCGGCGTGGACACTGATCGAACTGATCCGGCACGCTGACGCCTACGCGGAGGTGCAAGCCGAGCTCGACGAGCTCTACGCCGACGGCCAAGAGGTGAGTTTCCATGCGCTGCGCTCGATCCCGAAGCTGGACAACGTCGTCAAGGAGACACTGCGGCTGCACCCGCCGCTGATCATCCTGATGCGGGTCGCCCAGGGCGAGTTCGAGGTACAGGGCTTCCCTATCCACAAGGGCGACTTCGTGGCTGCGTCACCTGCGATCAGCAATCGGATACCCGAAGACTTCCCGGACCCCGATGCGTTCCGGCCGGAGCGCTACAACAAACCCGAGCAGGCCGACATGGCCAACCGGTGGACCTGGATTCCGTTCGGCGCCGGCCGGCACCGCTGCGTCGGCGCCGCGTTCGCCCAGATGCAGATCAAGGCGATCTTCTCGGTTCTGTTGCGCGAGTACGACTTCGAGATGGCTCAGCCCGCCGACAGCTACCGCAACGACCATTCCAAGATGGTGGTTCAGCTGGCCCGGCCGGCCAAGGTCCGCTACCGCAAGCGCACGCGGGCCTGACGCGCATGGGCTCGTTCAGGATCGAAGTCGATCTGGATCTGTGCCAGGGCCATGCCATGTGCGAACTGGAGGCGCCCGACTACTTCAGGGTGCCCAAACGCGGCAAGGTCGAGATCCTCGACGCCGAACCGTCCGACGACGCCCGCGACGAAGTCGAGCGCGCCGTCGAAATGTGCCCTACCCAAGCGATATTCATCAAAGAGAAAGGTTGACAATGGCGTCGCACCCCCGAGAGTTATTGGACGACTGGGTTGAGCGGTGGCTGGAAGCCAACCGGGTGGCCGAGCGTGAAGGCGACTGGAAGGGCTTGGCCGACTTCTACGCCGAGGACGCCACCTACGGCTGGAACATCGGGCCCAAAGAGGACGTGATGTGCGTCGGCATCGACGAGATCCGCGACATCGCACTCGGGCTGGAGATGGAGGGCCTGGAGAACTGGCAGTACCCGTACCAGAAGGTGCTGATCGACGACAAGCAGGGCGAGATCGTCGGTTTCTGGAAACAGGTCGCCCTCGACTCCGACGGCGGCCAGTCCGAGATCTACGGCATCGGCGGCAGCTGGTTCCGGCTCAACGCCGACGCCAAGATCGAATGGCAGCGCGACTTCTTCGACTTCGGCCATGTGCAGGCCCTGTACCTGGACCTGATGAAAGCCGGCAAGTTGTCCCCGGGCATGCAGAAGCGCATCGAGCGCAGCCTGGCCGGTGAGAAGCTGCCCGGGTACTACCCGCTGGGTCAGACACCCGTCCCGATCTGGTGAGCTCCGTGCTGGGCACCCAACCAAGCATTTGATTTGTTATGGGGGCTATGCTGGCGGTCAGAAGTGCCCTGTGGCACTCGTCACCACCGTGCCAGGCAAGATAGGTGCCGGGCACTCTCAATTCAACGGCGAAATGGGGTCGAATTCATCGTGAAGACAAAAGGCGCACTGATCTGGGAGTTCAACCAGCCCTGGTCCATCGAGGAAATCGAGATCGGCGACCCCGTCAAGGACGAAGTCAAGATCCAGATGGAAGCGGCCGGGATGTGCCATTCCGACCATCACCTGGTGACCGGTGGCATCCCGATGGCCGGATTCCCGGTGCTGGGCGGGCACGAAGGCGCCGGGATCGTCACGGAAGTCGGCCCCGGAGTCGAGGACCTTGCGCCGGGTGACCACGTGGTGCTCTCGTTCATCCCGTCCTGCGGACAGTGTCCGACCTGCCAGGCCGGCATGCGCAACCTGTGCGACCTGGGCGCCGGCCTGCTCGGCGGGGCGGCGGTTTCCGACGGCACCTTCCGCATCCAGGCCCGCGGACAGAACGTCTTCCCGATGACGTTGCTGGGGACGTTCTCGCCCTACATGGTCGTGCACCGCAGCTCGGTGGTGAAGATCGACCCGTCGGTGCCGTTCGAGGTGGCTGCGCTGGTCGGTTGCGGCGTCACCACCGGCTACGGGTCGGCGGTGCGCACCGCCGACATCCGGCCGGGCCAGGACGCCGCGATCGTGGGTGTGGGCGGGGTCGGCATGGCCGCGCTGCAGGGTGCGGTGGCCGCGGGGGCCCGCTACATCTTCGCGATCGACCCGGTGGAGTGGAAGCGTGACCAGGCACTGAAGTTCGGCGCCACCCACGTCTACCCCGACATCAACGCCGCGCTGATGGGCATCGCCGAGGTGACCTACGGCCTGATGGCGCACAAGGTGATCGTGACGGTCGGCGAGCTGCACGGCGCCGACATCGACAACTACCTCAACATCACTGCCAAGGGTGGTACCTGCGTGGCCACCGCCATCGGCAGCCTGCTCGACACCAACGTGACGCTCAACCTGGCGATGCTGACCCTGATGCAGAAGAACCTGCAGGGCACCATCTTCGGCGGCGGCAACCCGCAGTACGACATCCCCCAGCTGCTGGCGATGTACAAGGCCGGCAAGCTGAACCTGGACGACATGGTCACCACCCAGTACCGCCTGGAGCAGATCAACGAGGGCTACCAGGACATGTTGGAGGGCAAGAACATTCGCGGCGTAATCCGCTACACCGACGCCGACCGGTAGGCCCGCGATGACTCAGACCGCGCCATCCCCGGCGCTGGCAGCGTCACAGTCGTCATGGCGCTGTGTGCAAGCACACGACCGGGAGGGCTGGCTGGCACTGATGGCCGACGACGTCGTCATCGAGGACCCGATCGGCAAGTCCGTGACCAACCCCGACGGCAACGGGGTGCGGGGCAAGGAGGCTGTCGGTGTCTTCTACGACACCAACATCGCGGCCAACAACCTGACCATCACCTGCGAGGAGACGTTTCCGTCCAGCTCACCCGACGAGATCGCCCATATCTTGGTGCTGGACAGCAAGTTCGAGGGCGGCGTCACCAGTTCGGTGCGCGGGGTGTTCACCTACCACGTCAACGACGAGGGACTGATCGCCAACATGCGCGGGTACTGGAACCTGGACATGATGAAGTTCGGCCAGGAGTAGCGCCCCGCCCCTTGCGCCCGTCCCCTGCGCCCGTCCCTTGCGCGAGCAGACGCAAAAGCCCCCAAAACCGCAGGTTTTCGGGGGCTTTTTCGTCTGCGCGGCCGTGGA
>NZ_JCALCF010000079.1:0-981 GCF_059812185.1 Mycobacterium sp. NGS67 | reverse complement strand
TGAGCTACCCCGGGTTTCGTACACACTCGGTTACTGGTGTGCCTCCGTTTTGGCGGCGGCGTCTTGAGCGTAGTAGTTCGCTTCGAATTCGGTGGGGGGTATGCGGCCCAGACGGTGCATGAGCCGGCTGGTGTTGTACCAGCTGACCCACTCGGCGGTGAGTAGTTCCACGTCGGCTAACCGGTGCAGCGGGCCGCGGCGAAACGGTGAGTCGTTGCGTACCGCTTCGGTCTTGTAGAGCCCTATCGTCGTCTCTGCGAGGGCGTTGTCGAAGGCGTCGCCCACTGATCCGACTGATGGTCGTAGTCCGGCCAGCATCAGGGTTTCTCCGAACCTCACCGATGTATATTGAGACCCCGCATCTGAGTGGTGAATTGTGCTGCCCGTCAATGGAATACCTTCCATTGACCTCAGGTTGGCGGCTTGGCGGATCGCTGACTCGACGAATGCGGTGCGCTTGTTGGCACTGCACTGCCAGCCCACGATGCGCCCGGCGAAGGCGTCGATGACAAACGCGGTGTAGACGAACACCCCGGTGCACAGCCGTAGGTAGGTGAAGTCGGCTACCACCAGCACGTTGGGGGCTGGCACCGTGAACTGGCGGTCCACCAGGTCTGGTGGTCGGATCGCGCACGGATCGGCCACGGTAGTGCGCACTTTCTTGGTCCGTGTCACCCCCTGCCAGCCGTTGGCCCGCATGAGGCGCTCCACGGTGCATCGGGCCACCTCGATGCCCTGCCGGTGCAGGTGAGCCGACATCTTCCTCGCCCCATACAGTGACTCCGGCTTGCGGCGGCCCTTCTCGTCGGGCTCGTAGTAGCCGGCCAGAATTTCGGTGATCGCCATGTCCCACAGGGCCCGCTTGCAGGGCTGCCTGCTGCGCCAGGCGTAGAAGGTTCTCGGGGCGATCTGACAGCCATGCTCGGTGAGCACCCTACAGATCGGAACGACCCCGAACCGAGCGCGATGCTCGGCGATGAA
>NZ_JCALCF010000078.1:0-999 GCF_059812185.1 Mycobacterium sp. NGS67 | reverse complement strand
GGCCTCGGTGGTGGCCTCGGCGGTGTCGAAGCAGGCCCAGTAGCCGTCGCGGATCTCGGCCTGCATCCCGGCGGGAATCTTGGCCAGCACGTTGCGGACTCGGTGAATCAGGCAGCGTTGACGCAGCGCGGTCGGGAAGATCTGCTCGATCGCCGCGATCAGGCCGGCCGCGCCGTCGGAGACGACCAGCAGCGGACACCCCAGCCCCCGCTCGGTGAGATCGGTCAGGAAACCCGCCCAGGCGTCGGTGGACTCCACCACTCCGGGGGCCAGGCCCACGAAGATGGGCTTGCCGGCGGTGGTGATGCCCCACGCGGCCAGGATCGGCTCGGCTGGTGAGCCGGGATGCATCCGGAAGAAGGAGGCATCCAGGAACAGGTAATCGAGCACCACATCGCCGAGCGGGCGCCGCGCCCAGGTGTCGTACTCGGTCTTGATGGCTTGACATATCTGGGAGACAGTCGATTTCGAGATCGCGGCCTGATCACCCAGCGCATCGGCGAGGGTGGCTTCGACATCGCGCACCGACAGCCCGCGCACGAACGAAGCGATCACCAGCGATTCCAGCGCGTTGGTCTTGGTGACGTGCTTGCCGAACAGCCGTGAGGCGAACGCGGCGGTCGTGCCGCGCAGCTTGGGCCGCTCCAGGGTGATCGGACCGGCAGTGGTCTTGACCGTCGCAGCCCGATAACCGTTACGCGCACCGGGCTGCGCGTCTGCTGCGGTGGCGCTGCGTTGGTAGCGCTCACGGCCCAAGAACTCGGTAATCTCGGCCTCCAACGCGGCCTGCATCAGCAACTGCGCACCCAGCCGTGCCACCTCCTCCAGGATCTCGGGCAACTCACGATCCGAGGCGAACAACTCGTCGATCTTGGCGCGAACACGATCGGTCGGCGATACTCGTGCAGGCACGGGCGTAGGTCCTTTCCTTCGATGACTTGGCGGTCTCGAAGCAGAACCTACGCCCGGCCCCTTTTACACCGGCTTTAGGACGCGACC
>NZ_JCALCF010000077.1:0-1020 GCF_059812185.1 Mycobacterium sp. NGS67 | reverse complement strand
CGCGATGCTGGGTTACCACGGTGGTGCTTCGGCGGCTGCGGCGGCGCTGACCCCATTCACCAAGTTGCCGTTGGGTTCGTTGGCCGGTGCGGGCGGTTTGGTCAAGGCCGCCGCGACGGAGCTTGCCGGGTTGGCCGGCGCTTTCAACAGGAGCGGCGCCGGGGCGGTCCTGGGTGCGGTGAATGTGCGGCTGGGCGGGCTGCTGGGTGGGTTCAACCTCAGCGGGTTGTTGAGCAGTCTGCGTCTGGGTACTGGAAATCTCGCCAACCTGAACCTGCACAGCCTGGGGCTGGGTGAGGCTGGTACTGGTGCGGCGGCAGCTGGGCGCTGGGGGTCCTACGGCCGTCAGTTCTTGCCGCTGTCGTTTGCGCAGTTCGGCGGCTGGGGCGTGCAGGGGTTGGTGTCGACCTTGTCCGGTGGGGGCCTGAGCAGCGTATTGAGCAGCGGTGCGTTGAGCGCTGTGTTGAGCGGCGGCAGTCTGACCAATTTGCTGAGCAGCCCGACCGTGGGCAATTTGCTGAGCAGTCCCGCGGTGAGCAATCTGCTGAGCAGTCCTGCTGTAAGCAATCTGCTGAGCAGTCCGAAGTTGAGCAGCCTGCTGAGCAGCCCGGCCATCAGTACCTTGCTGGGTGGGACGAATCTGTCGGCCACGTTGAACGGTTTGTTGACCGTGAATCCGGCGGCGGCGACGGCTGCGGTGACCGACGCGTTCGGCAATACCGGCACCGGCAATATCGGGTTCGGCAATACCGGTGATTACAACATCGGGTTCGGTAATACCGGGAACGGCAATATCGGTATCGGTAATACCGGTTTTGATTTGCGCGGCTTTATGAACGCCGGGGTGGGTAACTCGGGGTTGTTCAACACCGGCAGCTACAACACCGGTATCGGTAACTCCGGTATCGGTAACACCGGGTTGTTCAATCCCGGCAATTTCAACACCGGTATCGGTAACCGGGGTAGCTACAACACCGGAAGCTTCAACGAGGGCAGCTTCAACAGTGGTGACTTCAACAG
>NZ_JCALCF010000076.1:0-1025 GCF_059812185.1 Mycobacterium sp. NGS67 | reverse complement strand
CCCGCGCCGGATCCTCCCGGACCGCTGCCGGCCTTGCCGCCGGCCCCGACGGCACCGGCGTCACCGCCCTTACCGCCCGCGCCGCCATCGACGTAAGTGCTGGTGCCCTCGGCGCCACGGCCGCCGTCGCCGGCGGCACCGGCGTTACCGCCCTTGCCGCCGTTGCCGCCCTGACCGTTCGTGCCGGCGCTCGCGCCCGGGCCCCCGGCTTGCCCGCCGGTGCCACCGGCGCCGCCGTCGCCGCCCTTGCCACCGGCCCCGCCGTTGCCACCGGCGGTGCCCGCGCCCGCGTTCACCCCGGCCTGACCGACGGCGCCGTCGACCCCGGCGCCGCCGGAGCCTGCCGCGCCGCCGGCGCCACCGTTGCTCGCGTTGCCACCGGTGCCGTTGGCACCGTTGCCGCCGCCGATTCCGGCACCGGCAAGTCCGCCGACACCGCCCTTGCCGCCGTCGGCGCCGGCTCCACCTTTGCCGCCGTTGCCGCCGGCGTAGCCCGAATCACCGGCGTTCACGCCGCTGCGACCGTCTGCTCCGGCTCCACCGGCCCCGGCGGTGCCCGCCGCGCCGCCGTTTCCGGCCGCGCCACCACTGCCGGAGTTGCCGGCCACCGCACCACCGGTGCCGCCACCGGCGTCACCGCCGGTCCCGCCGTTTCCGCCGGCGCCACCGGCTCCGGCGTTCCCGCCCGCCTGCCCGGCCTCGCCGGCGCCCAGCGTCGCCTTTCCATCAGCGCCGGCGATGCCGGAGCCGCCCTTGCCGCCGACGCCGCCCTGTCCACCAGCGCCGCCGTTACCGCCCTTGGCGCCCACGCCGGTGCCCGTGCCACCGGCACCGCCGGAGCCACCGTTGCCGCCCCTGGTGCCGGCAGTGCCGTCGGCGCCCGCACCGATTCCGTTGTCGCCGTTGGTGCCTGCTGCGCCGTTGCCGCCGGCGCCGCCGTCGCCGCCGTTGGCGCCCAGACCGTTGAGTCCGTCCTTGCCGGTGCCGGCGGGTCCGGTGCCCGCGGCGCCGCCGACCCCGACCGC
>NZ_JCALCF010000075.1:0-1070 GCF_059812185.1 Mycobacterium sp. NGS67 | reverse complement strand
GTAATGGCCAGGGAGGTTGTGAACGGCGTGGTGCGCGGAAGTAGGTAAGGACCTCCGGTATCGGTGTGGTTACCACACACACGCCGATCACCAGGAGGTCCTCGTGCCCCACGCTAATGCTTCGCTGACCCCGAAGGGGCGATTGAAACTCGCCAAATTGATCGTCGATGACGGTTGGCCGATCCGGCGGGCTGGCGAGCGGTTCCAGTGCTCGCCGGCCACGGCGAAGAAATGGGCCGATCGCTACCGCATCGGTGGCGCTGAGGCGATGTTCGACCGGCCCAGCCGCCCTCACCGCAGCCCCAACCAGCTGCCGGTACGTCGGGAGCGCCGGATCGTCAAGCTGCGCTTCACCCGCCGCTGGGGCGCTGATCGTATCGCCGCACACCTGCACGTGCCGCGTTCAACGGTGCAGGCAGTGCTCAAGCGCTACAAGATGCCTCTGCTGCGGCACCTGGATCAGGCCACTGGTCTGCCGGTACGCCGCCCGAAGCCCAACCGCTACGAGCACGCGGCGCCGGGCGATCTGGTGCATGTGGACATCAAAAAGCTCGGTCGCATCCCTGATGGCGGCGGACACCGCAAGCTCGGCCGGCAAGCCGGGCGCAAAAACTGCAGCGGGATGGGCTACGCCTACCTGCATCACGCGGTCGACGACCATAGCCGCCTGGCCTACTCCGAGGAGCTCGGCGATGAACGCAAGGAGACCGCCGCGGCGTTCTGGCGCAACGCCAATGCCTTCTTCGCCGAGCATGGCATTACCGTTCGACGCGTCCTGACCGACAACGGATCCTGCTACCGCTCAAAGTGTTTCGCCCAAGCGTTGGGTGACGACGTCGCGCATAAGAGAACCCGGCCGTATCGGCCGCAGACCAATGGCAAGGTGGAACGCTTCAATCGCACCCTGACCGCCGAGTGGGCCTACGCCCAGACCTACGGGTCCAACGCCGCGCGCTCAGCGACCTACCAAGACTGGCTGCATCACTACAATCACCACCGACCCCACACCGGCATCGGAGGCAAGCCCCCCATCGAGCGCCTACGCGTTCACAACCTGGCCGTCAAGAACA
>NZ_JCALCF010000074.1:0-1083 GCF_059812185.1 Mycobacterium sp. NGS67 | reverse complement strand
GCCGGAAGTTTCAACACCGGCAGCTTCAACACCGGTGATGCCAACCCAGGCGATCTGAACACCGGAAGCTTCAACGGCGGCAGCATCAACACCGGCTTCGCCAACGCAGGCGACCTCAACACCGGTTCCTTCAACACCGGCAGCAAAAACCTCGGTTCATTCATGCTCGGCGACAGCCAAGTGGCCGACGGTTTTACCATCCCGATCGATTTCCCGGCGATCCCGATCGACCTTGTGGCGGGTACCAACGTGGCGATCCCGATCACCGGTCAGTTCGACCCGATCACCGTCTACCCGATCCTGGTCAACGTCCCAGTTGACGTGACGGGCCTTGGTCTCGCCACCATCGAGGGAATCGTCAATTCCGCAATAGTGGAACCCATCGTCATCAACCCGATCGTCCTGCTGGACGTCGTGTACGGGGCGAACGTACAGATACCCATCCAGATGACACTCCTCGGCCGGATCGACCTCACGGTGCCGGGGTTGCTCGGTATCGGAAACTCCCTCGGGTCGGTGGCGTCGGGCTTCTTCAACGGAAGTTCCAGCGGTACTTCCGGGTTCTTCAACTCCAGCGATCTGAGTTCGGGTTTCGCCAACGCCAACGGGGCGCTGACCTCGGGCTGGTACAACTCCGGATCGTTGCTGTCAGGCTTCCAGAATCTGGGGACCGCCATCTCCGGTGTGGCCAACACCAGCACGCTGGCCGCCAACACCGCGGCCTTGATCTCCGGCATCGGCAACATCGGCAACGAGGTCTCCGGCTTCTTAAACGGCCAGATGAGCGCGCTGCAAGCCGCGCTGGCGGACTGGGTGGCGACCCGATGACGTGCTTCCCGGCCCCGGGCGGTCGAGCGTTCTTCTGCAGCACTTACTACCCCCGAAAAGCTTTCCTGCAATGTAAGGAAGAGGACTGAGCCGGTGAGTTTCCTGACCTTGCCACCTGAGATCAATTCGCTGAACATGCTGCTGGGCGCGGGATCGGCGCCGATGACGTCGGTGGCGTCGGCGTGGGGTGGTCTTGCGAGCGAGTTGAATTCGGCGTCGTCGTTTTTTCAGGCGGTGACGTCGGGGCTTGTCAAT
>NZ_JCALCF010000073.1:0-1295 GCF_059812185.1 Mycobacterium sp. NGS67 | reverse complement strand
GCGTCTCAGTGTCATTGTGACTTTGCCGCGTTGCGGTGGTTGGGTCTAGATCACCCGGTGTTTGGCTCTCTTTGCGTCTGTCGTCTCAGGGCTGGCTTGGAGCAGTAGTGCCGGCACCGGGTGTGAAGGACCGGCCGGCGTGACTTGATAGGAGCGTGGCACCGCCCCGACTGAGAAGTGTCCGCCGACCGGCCCAACTGTCACCTCTGATAGATGGGAGGCAACCTTCATGGTTGTCATTGGAAGCGATGTACACAAGTTCACACACACTTTCGTCGCGGTCGATGAGGTCGGTCGCCAGGTGGGCACCAAGACCGTCAGGGCGACTCACCTCGGGCATGGTGAGGCCATCATGTGGGCCCGCGAGCAGTTCGGGGACCAGGTGAAGTGGGGTATCGAGGATTGCCGCAATATGTCGGCGCTGCTCGAGCGTGACCTGCTGGGTGCGGGCCAGGCAGTAGTGCGGGTCCCGACCAAATTGATGGACCGGGAACGCAAAGCCGCCCGCACTCGCGGCAAGTCCGACCCGATCGACGCGCTGGCGGTAGCACGGGCAGTGCTGCGTGAGCCGGATCTGCCCGCTGCTACTCATGACGCGGTGTCGCGTGAGTTGAAGTTGCTGACAGATCGTCGGGATACCCTTGTAACACAACGGACTTCGGCGATCTGCCGACTGCGGTGGCTGGTGCATGAACTCGATCCCGAACGTGCTCCGGGGCCACGCAAGCTCGGTGCCATCAAGCATCAGAAGATGCTGCAGGACTGGCTGCTCACCCTCGACGATATCCGGGCCGAGATCGCCCGCGCTGAACTCGATGACGTCATCAGGCTCACCGCGGAGATCACCGCGTTAGCCAACCGCATCGGCGTGCGCACCCGAGCGGTGGCACCGGGCCTGTTGAGTCTGTACGGGTGCGCCGAGCTGACCGCGGCCAAAATCATCGGTGAGGTTGCCGGGATCGCTCGGTTCAAAAGCGAAGCCGCTTTCGCTAATCACGCCGGAGTGGCTCCTATCCCGGTGTGGTCAGGCAACACCCGCGGACGGGTCCGGCTCAGTCGCTCCGGTAACCGACAACTCAACCGAGCCCTGCACACCATCGCCAATACCCAACGCGCTCATCCCGGCATCGGCCGAACCTACTACGAGGCCAAAACCGCCGAGAAGAAGACCGAAAAAGGAGCCCTACGCTGCCTCAAACGCCACCTCGCCCGCGTCGTCTACCGACACCTCATCGCCGACGAACAAGCCCGGCAATCAACCCCCCAGACGCAGGCAAATTGACATAGGAGCTACT
>NZ_JCALCF010000072.1:0-1310 GCF_059812185.1 Mycobacterium sp. NGS67 | reverse complement strand
TGAAGTACCCCAGGTTTTGTTCCTATGTAGTTGCGAGGGCCGGGGTTGGCTGGCTCGCGGGTTGTGAGGCGGCTAGCAAGGCGGCCTCGTACTCGGCTGGTGGGATATAGCCGAGGGCTTCATGCAGGCGCTCCTGGTTAAACCAGGCCACCCAGGCGGCGGTGGCCAACTCGACGTCGGCGATGCTGCGCCAGGGTTTGCCACGGTTGATCAGCTCGGTCTTGTAGGCCGCGTTGACGGCCTCGGCAAGGGCGTTATCGTAGCTGTCGCCCCGGGACCCTACCGAGGGAGCGATCCCCAACTCTCCCAACCGCTCGGTGTATACCAGCGATAAGTATTGGGATCCGCGGTCGGAATGATGAATCAACTCAGATAGATCTGAATCAGACTGCCACACTGCATGATTGAATGCCTGCAGAGGAAGGTCTTCGGTGCGCATCGTGTCAGCGACCGCCCACCCTACGATCGCGCGAGTGGCCACATCGCTGACGAACGCGGTGTAGCAAAATCCCTGCCACGTGCGGACATAGGTGATGTCGGCGACCCACAGCTGGTTGGGCAGCATCGCAGCGAACTGCCGGTTAACCAGGTCCGGCGGTGTTGCGGCCGTGGGGTCAGACACCGTGGTGAAAACCGGCTTGCCGCGCTGCACACCACGCAGGCCGGCTTTCTTCATCAGCCGCCGGGTCTGCTCCCGTCCCAGCTGCCAACCTCGGCGTTTCATGGCGCGGTGCATCTTGTTGACCCCGTAGCACGAGTAATTCTTCTTGTGGACCGTCTTGAGTTCGGCGATCAGCAGTTCGTCGCGGATCGCGCGGTCAGACGCTGGACGGGTTCTGACTGCCCGGTACCCGCGTGAGGTGAAAAATCCCGTGATTACCGCACGCAGGGTACGGCAGATGAACTCGACCCCGAACTGATCGCGGTGGCTATCGATGAAGGCGATCATTTCATCACGGGGCGGTCGAGTTCCGCTGCAAAAAATGCGGACGCAGCCTTCAAAACTTCGTTGGCTCTGCGTAATTCGACGTTCTCACGCTTGAGCCGTTTGATCTCGGCATGCTCTTGACTGTTCAATCCAGGCCGTTCACCGGCATCGATCTGAGCTTTACGCCGCCACCGGCGCAGGGTCTCCTCAGCGATACCCAGCGTGGCCGCGGCCGAACGGATCGCCTCAAACTCAGAGATCCCTTCCGACTGCAAAGTCGTCTCGAGCATCCGCAACGCTCGCTGCCGGAACTCCGGCGAATACTGACGGGGCATGATTTCCATCCTCCTATAGAGAACGGAACAAAACCTGGGGTACTTCA
>NZ_JCALCF010000071.1:0-1752 GCF_059812185.1 Mycobacterium sp. NGS67 | reverse complement strand
GACCAGCGCTGTGCTGGTGTTTGGCGGGTCTCGCTGTGCACCCGGTGGTGATAGCCGTCGCTGAGGAACCGCCCGATCGCGGTGTCCAATTCGGGCAGGGTGAGCCGGGCCTGTCCGGCTCGATCAGGGGTTCCGCGTGGCGCGTAGCCGGGCAACGTCGACAGGCACATCTGGTTGACGCTGTTGAACAGCCGCTCGATTTTGCCCCGGCCGCGTGGCTTGCCGGGCAGGGAGAACACCAGTTGGATTTTCAGTTCGGCCGCTACGGTCTCCATATGCCGGGAGGTGAAGTCGCTGCCGTGGTCGGTGTAGAAAACGCCAGGGATGCCGCACACCGGCCAACCGGGATCGGGTTTGCGCCAAATCGCTTGCCGCAGCGCCAAAGCGGTGTTGATCGCGGAGGGTGCCTCCAAGCTGACCATGTAGCCGGCTGCAGCGCGGGAGTGGTCGTCTTCGATGACAGTCAACCAGGGGCGAGCCGGCTTTGCCGACGGCGTGATCACCCATAGGTCCAGTTCAGTGTGGTCGGCCTGCCATAGCTCGTTCGGCCCGCTCGCTTGACGCCGATACACCAAATCGAAGGTCTCCTCGTATCGTTTGGTGCCCTCGTGGGCCAACATCCGCAAGCCCGGATCGAGGCCCGCGACGATCGCGTACACCGTGCTGTAGGACGGCACCGGCCAGTCATGTTGCGGCGCAATCTGGGTCACCTGGCGGTGAATATTTGCCGCACTGATCGGAGGCCGTCGTAATGCCAGCCCCTCGATCAGCGTGACCATTTGATCGGGCAACCCGCGGCGGCCGCAATCAGAGCGTCCAGGACGGACCAGCCCCACTAGTCCTGACTTGCGGTAGCTGGCCAGCCAGCGCTGCGCGGTGCGCAGCGCCACCTCACCCTGACGCGCGGCTTCGGCCAGCGATATCCCGTCGTCCAGGTGTGGGCGCAGCACCGCGTAGCGGGCCATCGCCTGTTCGCGTTGGGCCATGGTCAATGCGGTATCCGCTTCGTCCGGTGTCCTGACCGGCTCTTGCGGGGGGGTCATGATGCGGCCGAGCCGTTGTTAAGGGCCTTGCCCAGATGCCGATAAATGGTGGGTCGGGTGACTCCGAACTCGGCGGCGATCTGCTCGACGGTGTAGCGACGCTTGCCGTGTTCGTCTTTCTCGTCGTACATCTGCTGGGCCAGCTTCACCTGACGGGGACCCAGTTTGGGTTTTTGCCCACCGGTGCGGCCGCGGGCCCGCGCGGCCGCCAAACCGTCCATGGTGCGCTCCGACATCAAAGCGTGCTCGAATTCCGCTACAGCGCCGAGGATTTGGAAGAACATGCGGCCAATGGCCGTTGAAGTGTCGATGCCTTGGTCGAGTACCACCAAATCCACGCCGGCGCCCTGCAGGCGCTTGGACAACTCGATGAGATGCTCCAGCGATCGGCCCAGCCGGTCCAGTTTGGTCACCACCAGCTGATCGCCGACACGGTTGGCCGACAGCAGAGCTTTGTCGAGCTCCGGCCGGCGGGCCAGCTTGCCCGACACCTTGTCGAGGAAAATCTGGTCACAGCCCGCCGCGGTGAGCGCATCGCGTTGGGCCTCGGGGTGCTGGTCGCGGGTGGAGACCCGCGCGTAGCCGATCCGCATGGCCGGACGGTATCGCCAACCCCCGACAAGTTGACGTTGGCGCGGACACGGCAAGCGTTACAGGCCTATCCTGCGGAAATGTTCAGCCTGGCGGACTGTCGCGCGAACGATCGTTA
>NZ_JCALCF010000070.1:0-2191 GCF_059812185.1 Mycobacterium sp. NGS67 | reverse complement strand
GGGCGTGCGGCGTTGGGACGCAAACCCCAGCGCAGCAAGAATCTCTTCGCGCGAATAACTCGCATGCACTTCGAGAGGCACCAGGGAAAGCTCAGGTACGAGGCTTCCCAGCTCGTAGGTGGTCCGCCGGGCGCTGTCAAAAGCAATGTCGATCACCTGGCGCAGCTCGTCAGCCACAGCTTCACCTTGGAGCGCATCGAGTCCCACTGCAGCGGAGTCGAATCCGCCACCATTCGGGTTCAACGAGTAGAACAACATCCCCACCAATCGCCTCCCTATGAGGCTGTCCGGCTCGCGAGTCCCGTCCAGAATGGCGCGGTATGCCTGCCAACGACGCCGATCGTCGACGTGGGCGACCGCACGAACGCGCTTGATTAGGTCGGTCTCGCGGGGTCCGACGTTGGAGTCGAGTTTGCCGGCATCGCGACACAACGACGTCCACGAACGATTGCTTTTTAGAACGTCTTCCAGGCCGCGCCCGTAAGCGCTGAGATAGGAAGCCAACTGGTTGTCCGGATGCGCCCGCGCCTCGGAAACCAATACGGCCCATCTCGGAGCGACCTGTTGGCGGATGTTTTCCAAGACAAGGTCTTGCACGACCCGGTCAAGGACGATCTGACTCCCCGAGGGCAGGAACGGGAAACCTTCCTCCATCTGCCGCTGCAGCGCTTTTCCGCCAAGGCCTGTCATGGCTCGGAAACGTTGATCAAACCGGAACTCACGACGTTGATGCCCAACAAAATCTAGTGCGGTCAGGACGGTCTTGCCCCGGGTCAGCCGCAGTCCGCGGCCTAACTGCTGCAAGAAGACAGTTGCGCTCTCTGTGGGGCGGAGAAACAGCACGGTGTCGACCTCAGGGATGTCCAGGCCTTCGTTGAAGAGATCAACTGCGAAGAGGATATTGATAGTGCGGCTGCGCAAGTCCTCGAGAGCGGCACGCCGGTCACCGGCTGAAGTTTCGGCAGATACCGCTCGCGCAGGGATATTAGCTTCGTTGAAACGTTGTGCCATATACCGCGCGTGCTCAACACTGACGCAAAAGCCCAACGCACGCATGGCCGCAACGTCAGTAACCTTGTCGCTCAGCTCTTTCAGCACAATGCGCGTGCGGGCATCGTTACCGGTATAGACAGTGCTTAGCGCTGTGGAATCGTACCGTCCGCGCTTCCATTGGATGGCCTCGAGATCAGTTCCGTCGTAAATGCCAAAGTAGTGGAACGGACACAACAGATTCTGTTCCAACGCTTCCCATAAGCGCAGCTCAGCGGCGACTCGCCCGTCAAAGAAGACTCGCACATCGACGCCGTCGGCACGTTCAGGGGTGGCGGTGAGTCCCAATAGTTCGATCGGACGCACATGCTCAAGGAGGCGCCGATAGGACGTGGCCTCAGCATGATGAAATTCGTCGATGACTACGACGTCGAACCGCCCGGGCGCAACCGCCGAAAGCCTTGCCTGTGAAAGAGACTGGATGCTGGCAAACACATGGCGCCAGCTAGTCGGTTCGTGTCCGTCAACAAGTAGTTCACCGAAAGTAGGATCAGTCAAGACTTCCTGATACATGCGCCGCGATTGCTGCAAAATCTCCTTGCGGTGCGCGACGAACAGGAGTGTCAGGTCACGATTGTGGGTTTCTCGCGAAAGCCGTCGATAATCCAGAGCCGCGATGACGGTCTTCCCGGTTCCAGTGGCTGCAACGACCAGATTGCGGTGGCGGTCGTGAATTGTGCGCTCTGCGTCGAGCTCTTCGAGTATCTCGGCCTGATAGGGCTTGGGAGCGACCTCAAGACCAGAGAGGGTAACCGTTATCCCGTCGCGTGCACGGTTCCCCGATGCGGTCTGTAGCGCCGCCCGCAGACGGTCCCCGTCTTCTGACGGCCTATAAGCCTCGAACTCCCTGGTCTCCCAATACGAGTCGAAGGTGGCGCGGAACTTCTCTAGGAGATGCGGAGTCGTCTTAGCGGACAGACGGACGTTCCATTCCAATCCATCCACAAGTGCGGCATGGGAAAGATTGCTGGAACCGACATACGCGGTGTGAAACCCGGTGTTGCGCCGCAACATCCAAGCCTTGGCGTGTAGCCGGGTGCGGTCGATTTCATAGTTAATCCGAACTTCGGCGCCGAAGTCATTGGCAAGAGCGTCAAGGGCGCGAGCATCCGTGGCACCGAGATATGTCGTAGTGATCACA
>NZ_JCALCF010000007.1:0-253863 GCF_059812185.1 Mycobacterium sp. NGS67 | reverse complement strand
GCTTAGAAGGTGACTACAACGTTATCCGCGGCGCCGGGTGTGCCGGCCAGTTCCAGCGCCTCGCCGACCCGGTCGAACGGAATCGTGTGGCTGACGATCAGCGCATATTTCTCCCAGTTGGCGACGAGATCCTTTGTGACTTCGAAGATTTCGCTCGGATAGCCCATGGAGCCGACGATGGTGATCTCGTTGCTCATCACGTTGACGAACTCGACGGGCACCGGCTCCTTGTGCACGCCGACGATGCCGAGGGTGGCGCCCTTCTTGGCGGCCGCCAGCGCGGTGCTGACGACGGCGGCCGCCCCCGCGGCGTCGAGGTAGATGTCGGTGCCGGCCTTGCCGGGGAACATGCTCTCCCCCTTTCCGTGCAGGTCGACGAGACGCTTGTTGACGTCCTCCTCGGCGGAGTTGACGACGGCGTCGGCGCCGATCTGCAGCGCCTTGTCCAGCCGGCTGCCGATCACGTCCACGACGACGACATGTGCGACGCCAACGGATTTGAAGGCCAGCGTCGCACCCAGCCCGATCGGCCCGGCGCCGAAGATCACCACCTTGTCGGTCGGTTTGGGCCGGCACTGGTTGACGCCGTGTCGTGCCACCGCCATCGGTTCGTTGAGCGCGGCGACCTGCCACGGGATGTGTTTCGGGATGACTTCCAAACTTGTTCCGCGAACCGCGTTTTCGATCAACAGGTAGTCGGCCAGCGCGCCGGCCGCTCCCCCGTTGCCGATGATGCCGGCGAGGTCGGCCATCGGGTTGACGACGACGTGGTCCCCGACCGCGATGCCGGTGACGTCGTCGCCGACCTCGACGACTTCGCCGGCGGGTTCGTGCCCCAGCGGTGTGCAGTTCTGCCGCGGCGGAATCCCGCCGATGCTGATGTAGAACGTGTCCGATCCGCAGATGCCGCAGGCACGCATCCGCACCAACACGTCGTCGGCACCAACCTGGGGGTGATCGGCGTCCACTACTTCGACCGTGCCCGGCCCGGTGACCATGACGGCTTTCACGGCGCAGCCTCCAGTTCGATGTCGAAGGTGTCGAGATATTCGGCGAAGACCGGTTGCAGGTCTTCGACGGTGAGCCCGTACTGGTCCAGGCTGTAGGAGTTCAGCGTGAACCGGTCCTGCGGATGCCCGGTCAGCCAATCGCGCATGCGCGCTTCGGTTTCGGGAGTGAACGGATCCCCCGCCCAGTCGTAGAGGCGACGCATCACGTCCATCGGATCACGCATCATCTCGTGGTAGTACATGTGGAAGAACCGCTCGTCGCCGATGCGTTCGCGTGCACGTAACGGACGGTCCACGTGAAAACGCATCTGCCACTTCGCATCTCGGCCCATCGCCGCCAGATCGACGGCTTCGGGCTGGTGCGTCATGCCTTTGGGCAGCTTCCACAGGTTGGCCAGCGACCCGGTCGCCTTGTAGGGGTCGCGGTGCGCCCAGACCAGTCGGGCGTCGGGAAAGACGGTGAGCAGCGCCTCGATGTGTACCGAATGCGACGGCATTTTCAGGCTCCAGGTGCCCGGCGCGGTGGACTGCAGCACCTGCAGATACCGCTTCTGGTACTCGTAGGTGCTGACCATGTCGGCTTCCTCGAACAGCCACTCTGCGTAGCGCGGCGTCGACAGGAACGAGTCCCAGGACAGGCCCTTGAAGTCCTGGTTGTGGATGAACATGTCTTCGGTGGGCCCGTCGGCGTCTTCCCAGTGTGGCAGCGCCACTTTGGCCTGCGTGACCATCTCCAGGATCTTGCGCTGCTCGTCCAGCAGGGCCAGGCAGCGCGGGTCGGTGCGCAGCGCCTCGCTGGGGGCCGGCGGGATCGGGTGCACACACTGCCAGTGCAGCAGCGAGCGCCGGGCCGGGTCCTGGTCGAGCAGGTAGCTGATCACCGTGGTGCCGGTGCGGGGCATGCCGAGCACGATGAGCGGGCGCTCGACGGTCTGGTCGAGCACTTCGGGATGGGTCTGGATGTGATCGTGGATCTGCAGCCGACGTCCCAGCGCGTTGGTGGCGTCGTCCAGGATGCGGTTGCGGCCGAACGGGGTGAACGCCGACGAGGTGTTGAGGTCGTCCAGCATCACCGCCAATCCCGCCCGCCAGGAATCGGATTCGAGCTCGGACAGACCGGTGCGCCGCGCGGCCAGTTTCAGGACGTCGTCGGGGTTGGTGATGTCGTCGAAATCGGTCATGGTTCAGACCGTCAGGTATCCGCCGTCGACGGCGATGGTGCTGCCGGTGATGTAGGACGCGGCGTCGGTACACAGGAAAAGCGCTGCGCCCGCGCAGTCCTGGGGCGTCCCCGTTCGGCCCAGCGGGGTATGGAAGCCGATCTCGACGTCCATCACCTCGGGGATGCTCATCGCGGGGTGCGTCATCCGGGTGTCGATCAGCCCGGGAGCGATGGCATTGACCCGGATCCCGTCGTTCGCCCAGCGGCGGGACAGGTTCATGGTCAGCGAGAGCAGACCCATCTTCGATGACCCATAGCCGGGTACGAACACCGCCGAGCGGAACGCGGACATCGAGACGATGTTGACGACGCTCGCTCCCCCGGCGGCCTGGCTGGCCTTCAGTCGCTCGTAGCAGCGCATCGTCAATCGCATCGGTCCGAACATGTTCTGCGCCACCGAGGCGATGAAGCCGTCCGGGTCGTACTCGTCGCCCGCCGGGTAGGGCCCGCCGGCGTTATTGACCAGGATGTCCAGGGCGCCCAGCGAGTTCACCAGTTCGTCGACCGAGTCGGCATCCTGGATCCGGCATTGCCGGTAACTGAACGCGCTCAGGTCGTCGTCGTAATCTGTTGGAGTGGAGCGTGTTCCGGTAATCGTGACGGCAGCGCCGGCCTTGGCGAAAGCCTCCGCGATGCCGTTGCCGATGCCGCTGGTTCCGCCGGTGACCAGCACGTTGGCACCGGTGAAGTCGAAGCTGAGGGTGTTCATTCGGCGGTCCTTCGGTCGCTGCGCAATTCCTGGATTTCCTTGGTGAGCCAGGCCTTTTCCCAGAAGTTCTCGGTGCCGGCCAGGAGCGCTTCGTGGGCGTCGGCGGCCACCTTCGCCGCGCCCGGGTGTGCCGGGTCAGCTGCCAGCACCAGGTCGGTCAGGTGCAGCGCCTGCACGGGCCGGCTCGCGTCCAGATGAGCCCTGGCGGCATCCACCAGCGCGTCGGCGCCCGCGGCTTCCACCACGTCGGCCGCGACCGAATCCGGTGCTACACCGTAAAGTTCGGTCGTCGAACGGTGCCGGAACCACCCGGTGTACATCTCCCAGATGGCCCGCACATTCCAGGACGTCTTGCCGTAGCCCTCGCCGATGTCGAGGTGCTCCGGGATCCGGACTTCGCGCATGGCCGTGTGCAGGTCAGCGCCGGAGTTCATCAACTCGAGGGTCCGGTCGTGCACGGTCTGCATGGCGTCGCGCATCGCGGTGACTTCCTCGGCAATGCGCTCGGCACCCTCGATCGGCGCGAAGTGACCGGTGATGAGTCGGTTTGGCGCGTAGTCCAGCACCGCGTTGCACGCCTCGATGTAATGGACCGGGTCGCGGTATCGGTCGCCGCGGATGGTCATCAGGTTCGGCACGTGGCCGAACAACGGCCCGAACAGGTTGCCGGTGAACAGGATTCGGTCGGCCGGCAGCCACACTATCAGCGAGTCAGTGGTCTCCCCGCCGGGAGTCCAGGTCAACTCGAACCTGCGTCCACCGACCGTCAGCCGATGGCCGGTGTCGAATGTGGTGGTCGGCTCGGGGAAGGAGAAGTCGATGGTGGCCGGATCGATCGTCTCGAAGTGCTTCAGCATCGCCTGGGTGAACTTGCCGAATGCGAACGAGGTCTTGGGCACCCGATAGCCCATCAGTCGCTCGTTGTCGTCGCGCCAGTACCGGTAGTTGCGGTGCATGACGACGTCGGTGTCCGCGTCGCGCAGCGAATTGACGCCACCCCAGTGATCGGCATGCCCCTGAGTGATGACGATGGCCCGGGTCGGACCGGGGACGTCGCCGAATGCCTTGCGGTGCAATGGGCCTTCGAACACCAATCCGGTGTTGACGATCACCCGCCCGTCGTCGGTGGCGATGGCGTAGGAGTTGGAGACACCCGGTGACATCCACACGTCGTCGCCAAGCGGGGTCGCGGGTGCGCCGGTCGCCGAGGTCAGGTCGGCAGCCCCGGGATGCTCACGATGGATTCCGGCCATGACAGGTGATCCTCTATAGTTCTAGAGTTAATGTCAATAGGCTCGGAAAGGAGAGCGCCGATGGGACTACGTGGTCTGGCCGACCGGGTCGCCGTCGTGGTGGGCGGTGCCACCGGGATCGGCGCGGCCACCGCAGCGCGGCTCGGCGCCGAAGGCTGCCGGGTGGTGGTGGGTGACATTGCCGACGACGCCGCCCGGGAAACCGCCGAGCGCATCGTCGCCGCGGGCGACACCGCGACCCACGTCGCCTTCGACCTGGCCGACACCGACTCCGTCTCCGCGCTGATCGACACTGCCGCAACATCTTTCGGTGGGATCGATCTGTTGTTCAATGTGGGAGCGGACATGTCGACGCTGCGTGCCGACACCGACGTCGTCGACATCGACTTCGGCGTCTGGGACCGGGTGATGGCGGTCAGCCTGCGCGGGTATGTCGCCGCCATGAAATACGCCGTCCCGCGCATGCTGGAACGGGGCGGCGGCGCGATCGTGAACATGTCGTCGGCGGCGGCGTTTCAGGGCGAGCCGGCGCGCCCGGCCTATGCCACCGCCAAGGCCGGTATCGGCGCGCTGACCCGGCACGTCGCGTCCCGGTGGGGCAAGGACGGCATCCGCTGCAACGCCGTCGCACCGGGGTTCACCGCCACCGACGCGATCCGCTCGGTTCCACAGTGGCCGCAACTGGAAGCGGGTGCGCTCAAACGGATTCGCGGACATCGCGTCGGGGACCCCGAGGACATCGCGGCGCTCGTCGCGTTCCTGTTGTCCGAAGAAGGCGAGTGGATCAACGGCCAGGTGATCAACATCGACGGCGGAACGGTGCTGCGCTAGATGGCCGCTCACCCTCCGCGGAAACGCGACGGCGACGAGCGTCGGCGCGAGTTGTGTGACGCCGCAATCCAAGTGCTGGCCGAACAGGGATCGCGCGGCCTCACCCACGGTCAGGTGGACCGCTGCGCGGCGATGCCCGACGGCACCACGTCGTACTACTACCGCACCCGCGCGGCCCTGCTGCGCGGCATCGGCAAGCGCGTGGCGGAGATCGACGTCGCCAACTTGAAGTCGGTGATAGACCGCCCGCCGCAACCGGATTCGCCGTTCGCTCACCTGGCCGAGCTGACTCTGCTGCAAGCCGAAGGACACGGACTGATGCTCAACCGGGCCCGTCAGGAACTTCTTCTGGCGGCCGCGCGCGATCCCGACCTGGCCGCCACGTCGCAGGAATTCGTCGCCCGCATCACCGCTATGGCGCAGCAGGCCATCGCCCACCTGCAACCCGGCACGGATGACCCTGACCTGCTGGCGGCCCAAACCGCCGCCGTCACAACCTTTATCGCGGGGGTGTTCACCCGGCTGGCCGCCGGCGATCGCACCATCGACGAAGCCGACCAATTGGCGCGACTGCTGGAGGCGGTGGCCACCGCGGTATCCGGTGCGCAGCAAACCCCGCGTTCCGGCAAATAACCCTTTTTTAATTGGCGAACTGGATCTAGCGTTAATGCTGCATCTCCACGCTAACCAAAGGATTGGATGGAAATGAAGCGAACGATTTTCAGATCTGTTTCCGCGGGCGTGCTGGCAATTTCGGCGTTGCTGACCACCGGTGTGGGCGTCAGCAGCGCCGGGACGCTGCAGACCGAAGGCAGCTATCCGAGTCGGGAAGCTTGTCAGAATGCGGGCCCGGGCGTGAAAGCAACCACCCCGCCGTTCAATTGGGACGACTACTGGTGTGTTCCGGATCCGCAAACGGTAGGCAATTGGCGATTGGTTCTCAGCGACAACTAGCAACCTCCCCGCAATACCAATAGAAACCCCTACCCGGCCTTGACTCTGTGGCGTAATGGTTGTCGATGCCGAGCACTACGCCGACGATCGTGCGCGAGAATCGAACGATGCGGGCGGTCAAGACCCTCAAGCCGGGGCAAACGCACAACATCGGACCTGTCGCAGGGACCGGTGCACCGCCGATCGGGGACATCAACGCCACCGATCTGGGTGAGATCGTCCAGTTGCCGGACGGGCGACTGGTGGCGGTTTTCGGCGACTCGTTCACCGAAGGCGTCTGTCGCGGACAGCATTACCCCTCGGTGGCCGTCGAGGCGCTCCTCCACCCGAGCACCGGGCAAGTCGGCTACGGCCAAGTCCTGAGCGGGCCCGCGGGCAGCGGCCGCGAGTTGTTCCCGATACCGCCGCAGGCATATAAATCGCATCCGGCCGCGACCTTCACCCTGCCCGCGGGCACGATCACCGCCGGCGCCAAGACCTACCTCAAAGTCGTTGCGACCGACGGGCATCTGCAGCCCACCGGAGGTTCCTGGCTGGTCGAGGTCACCAATGACCCGGGCCGAGGATGGACAGCGATCGACGGGTCCTACCGGGACTGGAAATACGATCAGACGCCGACGCTGGAGGAGCCGTGGCGCCTCACCGGGCGCCGGGCCCCTGCCCCCACACAGGTCAGCGGCTACCTGGGCTCGGACGGCGCGGTACATATCGCGGCCGACGCCTTCGACCGCAGCTGCGGGGTCACCCTGTACCGGGTCGACGATCCCGCCCACGTCGCAGATCCCGGCAGTTGGCGGCCCCTGAAGGCGGACGGCAGCTACGGACGCCGGGGACGTCGTGCCCGCACGCCGATATCACCCTCCGGGCAGCGGTTCGGTGAGCTCTGTTTCCGGGAGATCGACGGCCGCCCGGTGCTGTCGGGGCTGAACCTGGGCGGCGGGGGCGTCGAAATCCGCGTCGGCGCGCCCGGACGCCCCGAAGACATCTTCCGCAGCAAGCCGATCGTGGTCGGCGGGTTTGCGCCCGGACCGGCGCACGTGCCGTATCCCTACGGCGGCTTCATCGTCCCCGATGCCGACGGCAACATGCCGCACCTGGACAGGGTGAGCGTCCTGGTCAGTCAGTGGACCCCGTGGGGTCAGTACAACACCCAGCAGGTGTGGGCGAATCTGACCCCTTCGGTCTGATCTCGGGCCGCCGCGCAGTCCCATCGCGAGCTTCCGACGCGGGCGAATCACAGCAGGGTGATCTGCTCGGCTTCCGGCTTGGCCGGCTCGAGGAGCTCGGGCCCGTTGTTGCGGATGCTGTTCACCAGCTTCGAGACCTCGCGCAGTTCGATGTCGTGCACGTCGGGTGGGCGGGCCAGCAGTTCCTGATCCAGTGGCGCGTCCGGGTTCAGCCACGCATCCCAGTCGGCCTCGCCGAGCATCAGCGGCATCCGGTCGTGGATCTCGGCCAGTTCGCCAACGGCGTCGGTGGTGATGATGGTGCAACTCAACAGCGGTTGCGTTTCTTTGTCGGCTCTCCACACCGACCACAGCCCGGCCGCGAACAACGGCTCGCCGTCGCCGCGATACATGAAGAACGGCGTCTTGCCGGCCTTCTTGCCGGAGCCGGGTTCGGCGTTGACGCGCCATTCGTAGTAGCCGTCCATCGGGACCAGGCA
Source organism: Mycobacterium sp. NGS67 (assembly GCF_059812185.1). Lineage (NCBI taxonomy): Bacteria > Bacillati > Actinomycetota > Actinomycetes > Mycobacteriales > Mycobacteriaceae > Mycobacterium > Mycobacterium sp. NGS67. The sequence continues at coordinate 246,218 of NZ_JCALCF010000007.1, read as the reverse complement.
GCGCTTGGACTTCGCGCTGCTTCGAAATGCTGGTGAGGTCGCCACCTTGTCCGCGCGGGCGTTGATCAGCAACGGACCCTTGTTGTCCGGTGCACCGTCGGCGCCGGCCTTGACCCACGGCGGGATCAACCCCCAGCGCATCAGCCGCACCCGGCGGGTGGCCTCGTCGTCGGGCTCGCTGTGACGGGTCACCACCGTCGCGATGGTGGTGGTCGGAGCGACGTTGTAGTTGGGTTCGGCAGCCCGGTCGGTGGTGCCGGTGGCCTCGTCGATGGCCTTGATCTTCTCGGCCAACAGGGCCGGGTCGGTAGTGACTGCGAAACGCCCACACATATCTCCATGTTCGCAGAACACGCAGACAGGCCATGATGGACCGGTGAACGCATGGCAGGCCCCGTCCGCACCGACCCCGGTGCACGCGACCGTGACCGTGCCGGGCTCGAAATCGCAGACCAACCGCACGCTGGTGCTTGCCGCGCTGGGCAGTGGCACCTCCACCATCACCGGCGCGCTCCGCAGCCGCGACACCGATCTGATGATCGGCGCGCTGGTCACGCTGGGGCTCCACGTCGATGGGTCAGGCTCGGACCTGACCGTCAGCGGTCGCATCGCGCCGGGGCCGGATGCGCGGGTGGACTGCGGGTTGGCCGGCACCGTGCTGCGGTTCGTGCCGCCGCTGGCAGCGCTGAGCGACGTCCCGGTCACCTTCGACGGCGACGAGCAGGCCCGCACCCGCCCGATCGCTCCGCTGCTGGACGCGCTGCGCGGCCTCGGTGTGCCGGTCGAAGGAACCGGGCTGCCGTTTCGGGTGCGCGGCGGCGGGTCGGTTGCCGGCGGGACCGTGGCCATCGACGCGTCGGCGTCCTCGCAGTTCGTGTCCGGTCTGCTGCTGTCCGGCGCGTCGTTCACCGATGGTCTGACCGTGCAACACACCGGCGCGTCGCTGCCCTCGGCGCCGCACATCGAGATGACCGTGGCGATGCTGCGCCAGGCCGGCGTCGACGTCGACGACTCGGCGCCCCACCGATGGCACGTGCGGCCCGGCAACGTCGCGGCCCGGCACTGGGAGGTCGAACCGGATCTGACCAATGCGGTCGCCTTCCTGGCCGCGGCCGTGGTCACCGGCGGCGCAGTGCGCATCACCGGGTGGCCGGAAGCGAGCGTGCAACCCGCGCAGCACATACTGGATGTGTTGAATCACACGAATGCCGCTGTGCGACATGGCGATTCGTGCCTGGAGGTGCAGGGCTCGGCCGGTTACGACGGGTTCGACGTCGATTTGGGCGCGGTCGGCGAGCTGACGCCGTCGGTGGCGGCGCTGGCGGCGCTGGCGGCACCGGGGTCAGTGTCGCGGCTGAGCGGCATCGCCCACCTGCGTGGCCACGAGACGGACCGGCTGGCCGCGCTGAGCGCCGAGATCAACCGGCTGGGCGGCGACTGCCGGGAAACCGAGGACGGCCTGGTGATCCGGGCGACGTCGCTGCACGGCGGTCTGTGGCACGCCTACGCCGATCACCGGATGGCGATGGCGGGCGCGATCGTCGGGCTGCGGGTGCCCGGCGTCGAGGTCGACGACATCGCCGCCACCACCAAGACGCTGCCGGAGTTCCCGCAGCTGTGGGCCGAAATGGTCTCCGACACTTGAGACCTGGCGACTACGACGAGTCCGACGTCAAGGTCCGCTCCGGAAAGGGGTCGCGGCCCCGGACCAAGACCCGTCCGCAGCACGCCGACGCCGAGGCCGCCATGGTGGTCAGCGTCGACCGCGGCCGCTGGGGTTGCGTGCTGGACGGGCAACCGGACCGCCGGGTCACCGCCATGCGGGCGCGCGAACTGGGCCGCACCCCGATCGTGGTCGGCGACGACGTGGACATCGTCGGGGACCTGTCCGGGCGCACCGACACGCTGGCCCGCATCGTGCGGCGGGGTCCGCGGCGAACGGTGTTGCGGCGCACCGCAGATGACACCGACCCCACCGAGCGGGTGGTGGTCGCCAACGCCGACCAGTTGCTGATCGTGGTGGCCTTGGCCGACCCGCCGCCACGGACCGGATTGGTGGACCGCGCGCTGATCGCCGCCTACGCCGGCGGGTTGACGCCGATCCTGTGCCTGACCAAGACCGATCTGGCCCCGCCCGGCCCGTTCGCCGAGCAGTTCGTGGATCTGGACCTGACGGTGGTGGCCGCCGGTGTCGACGATCCGCTACTTGCGGTGGCCGATCTGCTCGACGACAAGATCACCGTGTTGCTCGGGCATTCCGGGGTCGGGAAGTCGACGCTGGTGAATCGCCTTGTCCCCGAGGCGGATCGGGCGGTCGGCGAGGTGACCGATATCGGCCGGGGACGGCACACCTCGACGCAGTCGGTCGCTCTTCCGTTGGATCAGGACGGGGCTTGGGTGATCGACACACCGGGCATCCGCTCGTTCGGCTTGGCCCACATCTCGCCCGACGACGTGCTGATGGCCTTCTCGGATCTGGCTGAGGCCGTTGAGGATTGCCCGCGCGGGTGCGGGCACATGGGACCGCCCGCAGATCCGGAATGTGCGCTGGACGGGCTCACCGGTACCGCGGAGCGTCGGGTCGCGGCGGCGCGACGACTGTTGGCCACGCTGCGGGAGGGCTGACGGCGGGCGCGAGCGTGCGCAGACGCGCCGGGCTTCCCGGCATTTTCTGTACCCTCGCGGCTGGATCAGCCCTTCGCCTTGACGACCCGCACGCCCAGTTCCTCAAAAGGCACCAGATGTCCCTCGGCGCAACGTATCTCCACGCCGGCCTCCGCGCCGCACCCGAGATGGGTGAGCCGCAGCCGGTGCCGGCCGGGTAGGTGGCGCTGGCCCCACTGGAACATCGACCACACCACCGGCATGAAATCGATTCCGGCTTCGGTGAGCACATACTCGTCGCGGCTGCGCTGGCCCGGTTCGCGGTAGGGCCGGCGGGCCAGCAGGCCGAGGTCGACCAGTTCGGCCAGCCGTGCCGAGGTCGCGGCCTTGGTGATGCCGACGCGACGGGCGAAGTCGTCGAAACGGGTGGTGCCGTAGTACGCCTCGCGCATGATCAGCATCGCCGATTTGGTGCCGACGACGGCCATCGTTTTCTCGATGGCACACTCCCCGACCGCCGACCATGCATCGCGATCGGCCAGCCCGCCTTGCAGCATTGTCACCTACATCACCTCCCTGTCTGGGTTGCTTTCAGTATACCTAGGTGTTATAGCTGGGTATAGACAGCAATACTCAGCTGTCACGACTCGAGGAGGAGCCATGTCTCGTGAGGCCGTCATCGTCGGCGCAGTGCGCACGCCCGTCGGCAAAGGCAAGCCCAACGGCGCCCTGCACGACGTTCTGCCCGCCGACCTGTTGGCGCACAGCCTGCGCGAGGTGGTCGCCCGCACCGGAATCGACCCGGTGGAGATCGACGATGTCATCGCGGGCGCCGTCACCCAGGTCGGGGACCAGGCCGTCAACATCGCCCGTAATGCGTTGCTGGGAGCGGGATTTCCGGAGTCGGTGCCCGGCACCACCGTCGACCGGCAGTGCGGCAGCAGCCAGCAGGCGATCAGCTTCGCCGCACAGGGCGTGATCGCCGGCGCCTACGACGTGGTGATTGCCGCCGGTGTGGAGTCGATGAGTCGCGTTCCGATGGGGACCTCAGTGCTGCCCGGCAGCAATCCATTCGGCGCGGACATGGCCCGCCGTTATCCGGACGGTCTGGTGCCGCAGGGCATCAGCGCCGAACTGATCGCCGCCAAGTGGGGCTTCTCCCGCGCCCAGCTCGACGAGTTCTCCGCGGCCAGCCATGAGAAGGCCGCCCGCGCCACCAAGGACGGGTTGTTCGACAACGAGCTGATCCCGATCGCGGGCCTGTCCACGGACGAGATCATCCGGCCCGGGACGACGGTGCAGACGCTGGCGGAGCTCAAGCCGGCGTTTTACAGCGAGGCGACGGCCGCGCGCTTCCCCCAGATCAATTGGCATATCACTCCGGGTAACTCGTCGCCGCTGTCCGACGGCAGCGCAGCCGTGCTGATCACCAGCAGCGACTACGCCCGCACCCACGGTCTGCGCCCGCTGGCCCGCATCCACACCGCGACGGCGGTCGGGTCCGACCCGCTCTACATGCTGACCGGCGTCATCCCCGCCACCGAAAAGGTGCTGCAGCGTGCGGGTCTCACGCTGGCCGACATCGACGTGTTCGAGGTCAACGAGGCGTTCGCGCCGGTGGTGCTGGCGTGGGCGCACGACGTGGGCGCCGATCTGGCCAAGACGAACGTCAACGGCGGGGCCATCGCCATCGGACATCCGTTGGGCGCCAGTGGCGCCCGGATCATGACCACGCTGGTCAACGCGCTCGAACAGCGCGGCGGGCGGTATGGCCTGCAGACGATGTGCGAAGGCGGCGGCATGGCCAACGCCACGATCATCGAGCGGCTGTGATCATGTCCGCTTCCCAGATCTTCGTCATCGGTGGCACTGGCGCGCAGGGCATCCCGGTCGTCCGGGCCCTGGTCGCCGACGGGAGGTACTCGGTTCGGGCGCTCAGCCGCGACCCCACCTCGCGGCGCGCGAAAGAACTTCTGGAACTCGGTGCCAGATCGGCGGGACAAGACGGTCTGTTGGAGCGGGTGCAACCGCAGAACCGCACGCCGATACTCAAGATCGGCGAAGACCGGAGAACCGGACGGCTGTGATGGGCAGGGAGATCCGGTTCGACGGTGTGCGGGTGCGGTTCACCAGCACCAAGGATTACGACGCCCTGGTCGCCGCCTTGCTGGCCGACATCGGCACCGCGCCGGTGCCGATCAACGATGTCGCGGTGGCCCGTGGCGACTGGGAATCCTATCGCAAAGAGGTCGAATCACACGTCGGGCCAAGCGGATTCATGCTGTTCGGCCTCGTCGACCACGGTGGCTGGATCGCCAAGGCCGGCATCGAGCGCAAGGCGTTGCGCGTCATCTTGGGCAACCCGCTGATCGCGATCACCATGATCCGCCACGACGTGACCGCGGGCCTGTTCGCACCCGTCGAGCTGCTGATCCTCGACGAGCCCGGGGACCGGAGCAGCCTGACCTATGTGCAGCCGTCGTCGCTCATGGTGATCGACGACAACCCCGAACTGCTCAGCGCCGCCCAAGAACTGGACGCGAAGTTGGCCGCGCTGGCCGCAAAGGTGACGTCAACTTAGACTGCGCCGAGCGTGTAACCACTGCGAAAAATCGGCCAAAATTTCGCAGTAGCAACACGTTCGGCGAAGGGACTGATGATCTACAGCCAGCCGGTGCGCGCGGCGGCCACCGGCTCGGGGGGCGCCGGCGCCAACGTCCCGTCGCGCACCCCGTCCAGCATCCGCTGCACCGACGCGACGATCTCCGGTGCGGCCCCGGCTAATCCGGCCAGATCGGCTTCGGTGACCTCGTCGGCACCGACACCGGCGCGGGCAAGCACCGCGGCCGGATCGGCCAGTTGTTCGGCCAGCCAGCCGACCGGGTCGGCGGACAGCTCGGGCACGAAATGCCGCTGTCCGGGTTCCCAGCCGTCGAACCGGGGGTGATGATGGGCCCGGTCCAGCGTCTCCGGCGGGCTTTCGGTGGAGCCGAACAAATCCACCCGCCACACCGGGCGGGTGAAGGTGATCGGGATGCCGGCGTAGATCGAACCCTGCGGCGCGGCCCGGTCGACCAGGCGCAGTTCCAATCTGACACCCCGTTCCGGGGTTTCCTGACCGGTGCGGGGGTTGGGGTCGACGAAGAACATGTCCCCGACGACGACACCCAGGGTTTCGAATCCGAACGCTGCGAGCACGTTATAGAGCGTAGTCCCGATCGAAGGGCAGAGCGCCCGGTGCGCTGGCCGGAACGGCGGGCCGGTCCGGCGCCACCGGCGGAATGCGGACGTAGGACGACCCCAACGGCGGACGGCCGTCCGGCTCACCCTTGTTCGGCCACAGTGACGTCGCCCGCTCGGCCAGCGCGGTGATGGTCAGCGACGGGTTGACGCCCAGATTCGCGGTGATCGTGGACCCGTCGATGACGTGCAACCCCGGGTATCCGTGCATGCGGTGGTAGGGGTCCACGACGCCGTCGTCGACGGTTTCGCCGATCACACAACCGCCGATGAAGTGCCCCGTCATCGGGATGTCCGCCAGGTCGGCCCAGGCGCCACCGGCGATCCCGTCCAGATGGTCGGCCGCCCGCCGGGCCACCTCGTGACCGACCGGGATCCAGGTCGGGTTCGGCTCCCCCACACCCTGCCGGGTCTTCATGCGCCGCCCGAACACCCCGCGCCGGGTGTAGGTGGTCAGTGAGTTGTCGTGGGTCTGCATCACCAGCAGCGGGATGGTCTGCTCCGACCACCGCTTCGGGTTGAGCAGCCGGCGCAGGTCCCGACGTTGTCGCACAAGCTCTTTCAGCCCGGTACGCCAGCGCCTACCGCCGTCGAGTCCGTCGACCAGCACGGTGCCCATCAGCCCCATCAGGTTGGAGTCGTGGCCGTAGCGGCAGGGCTCGACGTGGGTGTGGTCGTCGGGATGGATGGACGACGTGATCGCGACACCCTCGGAGTAGTCCACGTCGTCGCGGCGCGCCCGCACGGCCAGGATCGCCTCGGAGTTGGTGCGGGACAGCTCCCCGAGCTTGGGTGAGATGCGCGGCAGGCTGCCACCGTCGCGCAGCCGGTGCAGCAACCGCTGGGTGCCGAGGGCGGCAGCGGAGAACACCACGTGTTCGGCGGTGAAGGTACGACGACGCCGCCGCAACTTGGCACCGGTACGACGGGTGATCACGTCGTACCCGCCACCGGTGCGGGGCCGGACGTCGATCACCGTGGTCAGCGGGTGCACCTTCGCCCCGAGGTTCTCGGCGAGGTAGAGGTAATTCTTGACCAGCGTGTTCTTGGCGTTGTGCCGGCACCCGGTCATGCATTCCCCGCAGTGTCGGCAGGCGTTGCGGTCCGGGCCGGCGCCGCCGAAGTACGGGTCGCCGACCGGGGCGCCGGGCTCGGCCAGCTTGCCGTCGCTGTCGGTGAAGCACACCCCGACGCGGGTGGCGTGAAAGGAGTCCGCGACACCGAGGTCGGTGGCGATCTGCAGCATCACCTTGTCCGAAGGCGTTGTGCGCGGGTAGGTTTCGACGCCCAGCATCCGCTGGGCCTGGTCGTACCAGGGAGTCAGTTCGTCCTTCCAGTCGGTGATGCGGCTCCACCGCGGGTCGGCGAAGAAGTCGTCGCCGGGTTGGTACAGCGTGTTCGCGTAGACCAGCGAGCCGCCGCCCACGCCGGCGCCGCTGAGCACGACGGCGTCGGTGAGCAGGTCGATGCGCTGGATGCCGTAACACCCGATCGACGGGCGGAACAGATAATCGCGGACGTGCCAGTTGTTGTCGGCGAAGTCCTCGTCACGGAACCGTCGGCCCGCCTCCAAAACGCCCACGCGGTAACCCTTTTCGGTCAGCCGCAGCGCGGTGACGCTGCCGCCGAAACCGGATCCGATCACCAGCACGTCATAGTCGAAATCGGTCACGCGCCGACCTCCTCGATTTCCCTGCGCGGCAACACTTCCTGGTAATCGTCGAGGACCGCGGTCTGCGTGCGGCGCTGATACTCGTGGACCAGGCCCGGCCAGTTGGTGGTGACCCGGCCGTTCGCGGTTCGGTACCAGGAGTCGCAGCTGGTCCATACCCCGCTGTCCAGGCGGGCCTGGATCTCGTCATCGTAGGCTTGCTCGACACCGCGCCGGACCTCGAACGCACGGGGCACGCCGCCGCGCACGAGTTCCTCGACGACCTGGCGGATGTAGCGGGACTGCTGCTCCATCATCAGGATGATCGAGCTGCTGCCGAGATTGGTGTTGGGACCATAGATGAGGAACATGTTCGGGAAACCGGGCACGGCCATGCCGAGATGCGCGCGGGCACCCTGCGCCCATTCGGCGTGCAGGTCGCGGCCGTCGCGCCCGGTGATCGTCATCGGGGCCAGGAATTCGGTGGCCTTGAACCCGGTGCCGTAGATGACGACGTCGACCTCGTGCAGCCGGCCGTCCGCGGTGCGCACCCCCGTCGGGGTCACCTCGGTGATCGCCTCGGTCTCGACCGAGACGTTGGCACAGGCCAGGGCCGGATACCAGTCGCTGCTGAACAACACCCGCTTGCAGCCGATCGGGTAGTCGGGTGTCAGCTTGGCCCGCAGCACCGGATCCTTGATGTGGCGCTTGAGGTTTCCCAACGCCAGCGCCCGCAGTGCCCGCCCCAGCGGGGCGGCTCTGGTCAGCGCCAGACACAGCAATTCGGTGGTCTCCCAGATCGCGCCGCGCATGGCGGCGGCGAAGCCAGGCACCTTCTCGAAGGCGTCGTGATGCTTGTCGGTGTAGGCGCGGTCCACCTTCGGCACCACGTAGGGGGCCGAGCGCTGGAAGACGGTGACGTGCGCGGCCGTCTGGCGGATGCGCGGGACGAACTGGATGGCCGAGGCGCCGGTGCCCAGGACGGCGACCCGCTTGCCGGTCAGGTCGACGTCGTGGCGCCACTGCGCCGAATGGAACGCCGGGCCGGTGAACGTGTCGAGTCCGGCGATGTCCGGCAGCGCCGGCCGCGACAGCTGCCCGACGGCCGGTACCAGCACTTCGGCCTCGTAGACCTCGCCGGTTGCGGTAGTCACCCGCCAGGCCGCGGTGTTGTCGTCGTACTCGGCGGACGTGACCTCCACCCCGGTCCGCACCAGTCTGCGCAGGCCGAACCGGTTGGCGGTGTCGTGAATGTAGCCGAGGATGTCGGGCTGCTCGGCATACCGGCGTCCCCAGTCGTTCTTGCGGGCGAAGGAGTACGAGTACAGGTTCGACGGGACGTCGCAGGCGGCGCCGGGGTAGGTGTTCTCCCGCCAGACCCCGCCGATGTCGTCGGCCTTCTCCAGCACCGTCACGTCGGCCAGACCATCGCGGGACAGCTCGTAGGCGGCACCGAGTCCACCGAAACCCGCACCGATCACCAGGACGCGAGGACGTGTGTTCGAAGTCATACTTCGACGTTACGAGTCGGTGTGGTCGGGCCGTCAACCGATACCGGACGAGAAATCAATAATTCCGGCCACGGGGCGTTGACGGGTGCGGCCTTTGGGCGTTGCGGGTGAAGCCTGGGCGTTGCGAGTGAAGCCTGGGCGTTGCGAGTGAAGCCTGGGCGTTGCGAGTGAAGCCTGGGCGTTGCGGGTGAAACCTGGGCGAGGATTCGTCGATTTTCCCGCCCCATGTTCACTCGCAAAGCCGTGACGTCACAATCAAAGCCGCCATTTCACAGCCAAGACCATCAAAACCCGCTCAGACGGCTAACAACCGTGCGCGCGGCGCCACCGAACGCTGATACCGCGCCGGGGTGGTGCCGGTCCACCGCTTGAAGGCGGCGATGAAGCTGGTCGCCTCGGCATAGCCGAGGCGCAGCGCGACGTCCTCGACCGTGAGCGCGCCGGTGGCCAGCAGTTCTTCGGCCAGCACCCGGTGGACCTCTTCGGCCAGCTCCCGGAAGGTGGTGTTCTCCTCGGCCAGCCGGCGGCGCAGCGTCCGCTCGCTCATCGCCAGATGCCGGGCGACGCTGGCGATCGTGTGCGGCTTGCCTTCGACCGACGCCAGCCGTTCCCGGACCCGCAATGCGACGCCGGTGCGTTGTCGACGGCGTTCCAGCAGGGCGTTGCATTGCTGCTCGCAGATGGCCACGCTCATCTCGCTGGCCTGCGGCAGCCGGTTCTCCAGCAGCGCGGCCGGCCAGCTCACCATGTTGGCCGGCGCGTCATAGCGCGGTGTCATGCCGAATTTCCTGCGCACCTCGCCATCGCCCGATGCCGGTGCGGCACTTGCGAATTCGATGGCCGTGAACGGGACCGGGCGGCCCAGCAACTCGGTCATCACCTGAGCGATCGCGGCCAGGTCACGCCGGACCAGGAAGTCCGCGACCGGGCCGTCGAGGTCGGGTAGATCCAGCCGTAACGTCGCAACCTGGTCCGTGACGCCGACGGTCGGCAGGCAGAACCCGTAACTGAGTTCGTAGTAGCGGAAGGCGAACCGGACCGCGTCGCCCAGCGTCAGGCTGGTCAGGCAGGCGAAGCCGAAGATGCCGAACGATCCGACGTGGTAACCGCTGCCCACCCGCACGCCGAGATCGGCGGCGTCACCGAGCAGGTTGACCAGGTTCGTGGCGACCGCCAACTCCTGGCGGCCGCCGATCATCCGGTTGTGGTCGTGCAGGTCGGCTTCCGACAAACCGGATCCCTCGAGCACGTCCGTCGCGACAAGTCCCTGCGCGCAACCGAATTCGGTCATCAGCGCGACACTGGCAATGTTCCGCGGGAAATCCCAGTGCGAAACCTGGTTGCCGGCGAACACCTGCACGTCTCCCACGGTAGCGTGGGCGACCCTCGCGGCAAATCGAACCGGTCAGGCCGCCACGTCGTCGTCGACCACGTCGGCCGCGACGCGCTTACCACGGCGCCAGCCACGCACGGTGGCGATCGCCGTCTTCAGGCCACGCCGCCGGCCGGTCGCCGGATCGGTGCCCGCGAAATCCGGTGCCAGCTCGGCGAACATCCGCTCGCTGCGCGTTTCCGGCGCGTTGTCGGCGTCGTCGCGCAGGTACTTGTCCGGCAACGACAGCTTCGCCAGCGTGCGCCAGGTCCGTCCATACTGCACCAGGAAAGAACCTGTGGTGTAAGGCAAGTCGTACTTCTCGCAGATTTCGCGCACCCGCAGCGAGATCTCGTGCAGCCGGTTGCTGGGCAGGTCCGGGTACAGATGGTGCTCGATCTGGTGGCACAAATTGCCGCTCATGAACCGCAACAACCAGCCGCCCTCGAAGTTGGCGCTGCCCAGCATCTGCCGCAGGTACCACTGGCCCTTGGTCTCCCCGACCATGTCGGTCTTGGTGAATTTCTCTGCGCCGTCGGGGAAATGACCGCAGAAGATGACGGCGTTGGCCCAGACGTTACGGATCACGTTGGCCAGCGCGTTGGCCTTCAACGTGGACTTGTACGTCGCCCCCGGCGACAACGACGTCAGCGCCGGGAAGGCCACGTAGTCCTTGACCACCTGTCGTCCCGCCTTGGCGAGGAACTCGTCGATGCGTTGCCGGGCCTCGGCGTGGTCCATCCGCTTCTTGACGATCTTGCCGATTTCCACGTGCTGCAGGCCGACGCCCCATTCGAACAGCAACGCCAGCAACGTATTCCAGACGAGATTGAATACGTTGAAGCGCTTCCAACGCTGGTCCCGGGTCACGCGCAGCAGGCCGTAGCCCACGTCGTCGTCGATGCCCAGGATGTTGGTGTACTTGTGGTGCACGAAGTTGTGGGTGTAGCGCCAGTGTTTCGACGAACCGCTCATGTCCCACTCCCAGGTGGAGGAGTGGATCTCGGGGTCGTTCATCCAGTCCCACTGGCCGTGCATGACGTTGTGGCCGATCTCCATGTTCTCGACGATCTTGGCCACGCCGAGGGTCAGGGTTCCGGACCACCACGCCCAACGCCGTGAGCCGGCGGTCAGCAACAGCCGGCCGGCCACTTCGAGCGCACGCTGTCCGGCGATGGTGCGGCGGATGTAGCGGGCATCGCGGGCCCCGCGCGAGTCTTCGATGTCTTGGCGGATCGCGTCCAGTTCGACGGCCAGGTTTTCGATGTCGGCGTCGGTGAGGTGCGCGAACACGTCGACGTCGGTGATCGCCATCGTCTTCTCCCTGCGTCGTTTCGTTTCGTGCTGGCGGACCCGGACCTACGTTATCGTAAGCTACGTAACCGTAGGTTACCTGCCGGTAACTCTAGATGTCGACCACGCAGTCGCCGGAAGCGGCCGACACACAGGTCTGCACTCGCGACCCCGGGTCGTGCTCGCGTCCGGTGCGCAGGTCACGGACGTGCCCGTCGACCAGTTCCACCACGCATGATTGGCATATACCCATTCGGCAGCCGAACGGCATCTGCACGCCGGCGTTTTCTCCGGCGTCCATCACCGACGTCGCGGCATCGGCGGCGACGCTCTTGCCGCTGCGAGCGAACGTCACCGTCCCGCCCGCACCCGCCGGGGCGGCTTTGGACACCGCGAAGCGCTCCAGGTGCAGCCGATCCCCGACCGCCGCCGCCGACCAGACCTTCTCGGCCTGGTTGAGCATGCTTTCCGGTCCACATGCCCAGGTATGGCGTTCCCGCCAGTCCGGCACTTCGTCGTCGAGGCGGGACAGGTCCAGTCGGCCCCGCACGCGCGTCTCGCGCACCGACAGTCGATAGCCAGCATGCTCTTCGGCCAGCGCAGCGAGCTCGGCGCCGAACATCACGCCGGATCGGTTGGGTGCTGAGTGCAGGTGCGCGATGTCACCAATCTGGTTGCGGCGGGCCAACGTTCGCAGCATCGACATCACCGGCGTGATCCCCGATCCCGCGGTGAGGAACAAGATCGACGACGGCGCCGGGTCCGGAAGCACGAATTCGCCCTGCGGCGCGGCCAGCCGCACGATGGTGCCCGGCTCGACACCGGCCACCAGGTGGGTGGACAGGAAGCCCTCCGGCATGGCCTTGACGGTGATGGTGATGGTTCGTCGGGAACTCGAGCCGGTAGCGGCGGGAGTCGACGTGAGCGAATACGAGCGCCAGCGCCAGCGACCGTCGACCAACAGGCCGATGCCGATGTACTGGCCGGGCTGGTAGTCGAAACTGAAGCCCCAGCCCGGCTGGATCACCAGCGTGGCGGAGTCCTCGGTCTCCCGGTGTACCGCCAGGACGCGGCCGCGCAGCTCGCGGGCCGACCACAGCGGATTGGCCAGATGCAGATAGTCGTCGGGCAGCAGCGGGGTGGTGATCCGTGCGGCGAGGTTGCGCAGCGCGTGCCAGCCGGGATGCTTGTCTGCTCCGGCGACCGTTGGACGACTGGTGTTGACCACCCGGGCGGACAGCGCCGCATGTTTGGTGCTCATGAAAAGGTCCTGCGGTCCCGGCTCACCCAACCTACGGTACCGTAAGTTACGGTTCCGTAGCCAGCGAGGCGTCACAGGAACTCGAGCAGGAACGGCAGTTCCTGGTTGGCGTACCAGGCCAGATCGTGATCCTGGGCGTCGCCGACGGTCAGTTCGGCATCCTCGTCGCCCAGGTCCGCGGCGTCGATGACCTCGATCGCCGCCGTCACCGCCGGCTCGGCGGCCGCGTTGTCCACGTACGCCGCGATCACCCGGTCCAGCTGCACCGGGCCGGCGATCCGGACCACGGCGTCGTCCAGATCGGGCCGGTAGGCCGCCCCTTCGCCGTCCAGGTCCACCTCGACGGCCAACACCACCCGGCGCCGCGGCAGCGAACCCGCGTCTTCGTCGGCCAGCAACCGCAACGACGCCAACGCCGCCTCGCTCAGCGCCACCTCGGCGAGCTCGTCGTCGTCGCCCTCGGCGTAGGACTCCCGCAGGGCCGGCGTCACCGCGAACGCGGTTCCGTTGACCGGACGCCACGAACCCTCGGCGACGAGTTGCTGCAGCATGGCCAGGGTCGCCGGGATGTAGACCTGGGTCATGGCATCAACGTCGCGACGTGATCGGTGACGTACTTCTGCAGTTCACGAGCCGGGCGCTGGTAGTTGCCGGTGATGACCGGGCGGGCGGGCAACTTGACCTTCGGGATCTCCACCTCGGTGTAGTCGACGGTGGAGAGCAAGTGGGCCATCATGTTCAACCGCGCGTGCTTCTTGATGTCGGATTCCACGACGTACCAGGGGCTGACCGGGGTGTCTGTGTGCACCATCATCTCGTCCTTGGCGCGCGAGTAATCCTCCCACCGGTACACCGACTCCAGATCCATCGGACTCAACTTCCATTGCCGCACAGGATCATTGAGCCGCGCCTTGAAACGGCGCAACTGCTCGGCGTCGGACACCGAGAACCAGTACTTGCGCAGCAGGATCCCGTCGTCGATCAGCATCTGCTCGAAGAGCGGGGTCTGACGCAAGAACAGCGCATATTCCTGGGGCGTGCAGAATCCCATCACTTTCTCGATGCCGGCGCGGTTGTACCAGGACCGGTCGAACAGCACGATCTCGCCCTTGGTCGGCAGATGAGCGATGTAGCGCTGGTAGTACCACTGTCCACGTTCGCGGCCGGTCGGCACCGGCAACGCCGCGACATGGGCGATGCGGGGACTGAGGTACTCGGTGATCCGCTTGATGGCACCGCCCTTGCCCGCCGCGTCTCGACCCTCGAAGATCACCACCAGCCGCGCACCGGTATGCCGCACCCATTCCTGCAGTTTCACGAATTCCGTTTGCAGCCTGAACAATTCGGCTTCGTAGAGGCCGTTGGGGATCTTGCGTACATCCGGCGCGGTCGACTTCTTCTTCTTCGCCTTCGCCGGCGCGCCGGCCTTGCTCGGGGTGCTCACCCAACGGATGTTACTAGCGCGAAGCTCCCAGCAACTCGTCCAGCGATTGCTGCAACAACCCCGGCAGCAGGTCCACGTCGCTCATCGCGTCGCGGTCGGCATTGACCCCGAAATAAAGCGTGCCGTTGTAGGACGTGACGCTGATGGCCAACGCCTGGTTGTGCAGCAACGGCGGCACGGCGTAGGTCTCGAGCAACTTGGTGCCGGCGACGTACATCTGCGATTGCGCGCCGGGGGCATTGGTGATCAGCAGGTTGAACGGCTGGCGGGACAGCGTCGGAAAGCTGGTCGCCACCCGGATGCCCATCGCGTGCAGTGTCGGCGGCGCGAAACCGGACAACGTGACGATGGTTCTGGCGTCCACCAGGCTGGACGCCGTCGGATTCGACTCGGTGGCATGGGCGATCTGGGACAACCGGACCACCGCATTGCCCTCCCCGACCGGCAGGTCCACCAGGAACGGCGTCACCTCGCTCATCGCCTGACCCGGTCCGGAGGGATCGAGCTGGTCATCGGGGTAGACCGACAGCGGTGCCATCGCGCGCACCACCGCCGTCTGGGGCACGGCCTCGCCGCGCGACAGCAGCCAGTTGCTCAGCGCGCCGGCGATCACCGCCAGCACCACGTCGTTGATGTCGCAGTCATACCGCGCCCGCACGCTGCGGTAGTCGTCGAGTTTGCCGCGCGCGACGGTGAACCGCCTGTTGCGGGACACGGTGGCGTTGAGCGGACTGCTGGGTGCGGTGCCCCGCGCCACGGTGCGTGCGACGTCGACGACGCGGCGGGCGGCATCGACGACCTGAGCCGAGTTGGTCATCAGTCCCGCGACCGCGGACCCGACGGCCTGCAACTGGGCGCCGGGCCCGACGATCCAGTCGCCGATCGCCCCGAGCACCAACCGGGTGGTGCCCGGGTCGCGTTCGGGGATCCAGATGTCCTCGGGGAACGGCGGCGCCCGCCGGCTGCGATCGGCGATGACGTGATTGATCTCCAGCGCGCTCATGCCGTTGATCAAGGCCTGATGCGACTTGGTGTAGAGCGCGATCCGGTTCTTGGCCAACCCTTCGACCAGGTACATCTCCCACAGCGGCCGCGACTTGTCCAACGGCCGGGCGGCCAGCCGCGCGATCAGTTCGTGTAGTTGTTCGTCACTGCCCGGCGACGGTAGCGCCGAGCGCCGGACGTGATAGGTGATGTCGAAGTCGCGGTCGTCGATCCACACCGGGCGGGCTATGCCGGCCTTGACTTCGCGAACCTTCTGGCGGTAGCGCGGAATCTGCGGCAACCGTTGTTCGACGGTGGCCAGCAACTTCTCGTAACTGAGCCCGGACCGGGGCCGGCGCAGTATCGCCAGCGAGCCGACGTACATCGGGGTGGCGGTGTTCTCCCGCCGATAGAAGGACGCGTCGGCTGGGGACAACCTGGTCACCATACGGCCACCTCCCCCTGCTCGAGTCGACGTGCATTTCGCAAATCGGACACACCTCTCGGCCACGGTATCGACCAACGGGTGTGCGCGACTGTCCGGGTGCGCGCTGCCGGTGTTGTGGATGAGGGCCGACGACTGAATACCCAAGACACCGATTGTCTGACACTCTCTGCTCGTCTGCCGTTCGAGTTGGAGTGTGCCCGTTGCCCACTGTCGCCGTCACGCCGGTAATCGAGTACGAACCCCCGACGCGCAACCTCCCGCGGCGCGCATCATCATCGCACGCCTCAATGCGCCCCGCCCGTCCCCGCCCGCACAGCCAACCGGACGCCACGCCGCTGTCCCCGCAGATGCGTCAGGCGGCCATGTTCGCCGACGCTGCGTTGCGTCGCGTGCTGGAAGTCATCGACCGCCGTCGCCCCGCCGTCCAGCTGGGCACGGTGTTGGCACCGGAGCTCGTCGACTCCGTCCTGGCAGTGAGCGGAGGGATCGCCGGGCAGTCCGGTGCGGCGGTACTGCGCAGAATGCGGCTGCAGCCGAGCGCTTCACGCGACACCAGCGCCGAGGTGTTCGGCACCTACAGCCGGGGAAACCGGGTGCACGCGATCGCCTGCCGGGTGGAACAGCTGCCCACACCGGGCCGCTGGCTGGTGGTCGCGCTGCACATCGGCTGAACCTATTGCGGGACAACAGTTTCGGTGTGAGCGGGGCGCGGGATCAGCATCGGCACGCGACGCCGGTAGTCACGGTACTGCTCCCCCAGCGCGGCCACCAGGTCACGCTCCTCCAGTTGCAGCGCCACCAGGATGTAGGCGGTGGTGCCGATCGCGAAGACCAGGTGCCCGGCCGTCATCGTCGGCGTCGCCCAGAAGGCGACCAGGAATCCGAGCATGATCGGGTGTCGCACCAGCCGGTAAAGCAGATGGGTGCGGAAACCCAGTTCGGTGTAAGGCTTTCCGCGCCAGGCCAGATACACCTGCCGCAACCCGAACAGGTCGAAATGGTTGATCATGAAGGTCGAGGCCAACACCAGTGCCCATCCCAGCCAGAACAACGACCACAGCAGCAACCGCACGGCCGGTGAGCGCACGTCCCACACCAGCGCCGGCAGGGTGCGCCACTGCCAGAACAACAGCACCAGGGCCGCACTGGCCAGCAACACGTACGTGCTGCGCTCGATCGACGGCGGCACCCAGCGCGTCCACCACCGTTTGAATGCCGGCCGCGCCATCACGCTGTGCTGGACGCCGAAGACGCCCAGCAGCGCCACATTTATTGCCAGCGCCTGTCCCGTGGGCGCAGCGATTCCGTGATCGACGTTGCGCGGCACCAGGATTGCGCCGACGAAGACGACCGCGTAACCGAAAGCGCCCAGAAAGATCAGATAACTGAGCGTGCCGTAACCAATTGTCAAGTATCGCTTCATAACCCGAGTGTGTGCCGGATGGGGCCGCGGCGCATGAGGCGGTTGCCCCATCTATTACGAGTTCACCAATCCGTGCCGCAACGCATACATGCTGGCGCCGATGCGGTTGGACACACCGATCTTGGCGTAGGTGCGCTCGACGTGGTTGCGCGCCGTCTTCTCGCTGATCACCAGTTCCGCCGCGATCTCCTTGTTGGAGGATCCGCGCGCGACCAGGCACAGCACTTCGACCTCGCGTGGGGTGAGGCCGTCCGGGCGCAACTGCGGCCGTTGCGCGCGATGCCCCGCGGCGTGTAACACCGCCTCGACGGCGGCTGGGTCGAGCTCACCGGTCTGCACCCGTCCGTGCAGCCGCCGGGCCGCCGAGTCCGGCGACATCTCCTTGCGGTAAGGCCTTGGCTCGCAAGCAGATTGGTAGCTGACGGCGGCGGCGAGGATACGGTCGGGCGGGCCCAGCGCGCTGCCGGGCAGACCGCGGGGGTACCCCGAGCCGTCCAGGCATTCGTGGTGATTGCCGGCGACCTCGGCCAGCTGCCGCAGCCCGGGCACCTGGTTGAGGATCCGCACGGTGAAGTACGGATGCAGCCGGACTCGCTCGAACTCGGCCGAGGTCAGGGAACCCGGGCGCGACCAGAGTTGATTCGAGACCCCGATGCGGCCCACGTCGTGGACGTGACCGGCACGGCGGGTCAGCGTCACCGCGTCGTCATCGAGACCGGCGGCGACGGCGGCGTCCCCGGCCAGCCGCGCCACCGCCCGCGAATGCCCCAGCGTGAAGGGACATTTGAGGTCGACGAAGTCACCCAGTGCGACCAGCAACGTGTCCAACGTCTGGTCGTCGAGCCGGTGATGACGGTCCGGCGCCGCCCGCAACGCCGTCTCCCACACGTCCCCGGTGGGCGGACCGTCCAGGATCTCCTCGGCGTGTTGCAGGAACATGTCGGCGACCTGCGGATCGAACTGGCCGCCGCGACGTGCCCGCACCATCGCCACCGCACCCTGGACGCCGTAGGTGCGATGGTGCACCTCGGCCATCTCCGCGACCTGGGCGACGCGCATCTGGATCGGGATTCCGTCGCCGCGGGCGCCGGTCGGCAGGCCGTCGCCGTCGTAGCGTTCGAACGCGCACGCCAAGGCCGTCTGCACGTCGGCACCCAGACCGAGCCGGTCGGCCAGCAGCGCCGCGGATGCGCAGTGCGAGTGGATCATTCGCGATATCTGACCGCGGGCGTTGACCAGCAGTGTCGCCATCATGCTGACCCGCTGCAGCAGCGGCTGGCCGCGGCCGATGTTGCCGATCAGGAAACGCATATAGGGCAGGCCGGACCAGTCGACCAGGTAGGAGTCATGGCGCACACCGATGTCGTCGCCGAACCACTGCGCGTACTCGTGGGAGTCGGCGTGACAGCCGATCCACATGATCAGCGTGGTGTAGTAGGCGCTGTCGCGTTGTTGCGCGGGCAGGCCCAGTCTGTCGGCGAGGCGGGTGGCGATCAGGGCGGCCCGCAGCATGTGTTCGGCGGGCTGACCCAGGCCGAGGTCGATCGCCACCGACAACGCCGCGAGCAACTCGGCGCGGGTCGGCAGCGACGACGGGTCGGTGGCGGGCACCATGCTCCTATTGTGGGCTCGTATTGTGGGCGCGTCAGTCGATCGAGACAGTGCGCCGCACGGCGTGGTGGCGGTCGGCGTCGAAGCGTTCGAAGTGCCCGGAGCCGACGACGAACAGGCCCCGCTGCGGCGGCCGGAAACCGGCCAGGCGCGCCTGAGTTGGCAACGGGCCCACCGGGCCGAGGTCGGTGCCCTGCAGGACGGCGTGGGATCGCGACACCGCCCACAGCTGTCGCGGGGCGATCATGAATCGTTGCCCGTTGGGCGCGGTGCCGGCCAGCCGCACCTGGCCGGCGCCCAGCGCCAGACCGGCCGCCCGGCTCAACGCACCCAAAGCCGGCCGGTTCGTCCAGGTGCCGTCCGGCAGCCGGGAGCCGACGCCGCTCATCAGCCGCGTCGACAGCGTGGAGCGGATGTCGAGTTGCCACTCCAGCAGTCCGGGGATGCCGACGTGCAACGACCAGGGGCTGAGCCATTCGACGGTGATGTCGCACTGGACCGCGTCCTGCGGGGTCGCCGAGCTGAAGTAGCGCGCGCAGCTCTGCGCACCGCACGTCGTCGCGTAGAAGGTCCAGATGCCGGCGGGGTCGCGATGCCAGACCGACTTGTATGCCGGGGCGAACGTCGCTTTGGGGAAGTGCCGCAGCGCCAGGTAGTGGCCGCTGGCGAATGGCAGGCCCATCACTCCGAAGCCGACGAATCGCTCGTCGTCTCCGTCGGGCAGGGTCGGGTTTTGCAGGACGGCCGTGGCGGCGTCGAAGGGTGTGTGCGTCATGGGTAGCAGGGTGCGCGCGTGGGCCGTCGCGACACATGAGGCGACTGCCTCAACTTGCTCGAGCGCTGGTGGACGCGCCGAGCGTCACGCTAGCGTGGCGCCGAGCGCCGAGCGTCACGCTAGCGTGACCGCAACGACGACGGGCGAGCGTGACCGCTACGACGACGGGCGAGCGCCTCGCCAATGCGCGGCCTGCCGCGCCCTCGACGCCCAGTGCGCGGCTGGCTGCACACCCGCCGGCAGCAGAGCTCGCCGAGCGTCACGCTAGCGTGGCGCCGAGCGCCGAGCGTCACGCCAGCGTGGCGCAAGACCCACGGGCGAGCGCCTCGCGAATGCGCGGCCTGCCGCGCCCTCGACGCCCAGTGCGCGGCTGGCTGCACACCCGCCGGCAGCAGAGCTCGCCGAGCGTCACGCTAGCGTGGCGCCGAGCGCCGAGCGTCACGCCAGCGTGACCGCAACGACGACGGGCGAGCGCCTCGCCAACGCGCGAACAGCCGCACACCCGGTGGCGGCAGGCGCAGCCGCTAGCGCTTCTTGACCGACTTCGGCGGCTTGGCGCCGCGCCCCTGCTGCCGCGCCGCCGCACGCCGCTCCCGGCGAGTGCCTCCCGCCGCCGCACCGGCCGACGTCTTGGCCGCCGCCCCGCCGTTGCGCTGCACCTGCGCCGAACCGTCCTCCGACGGTCCGGTGTAGGTCAGCGCGGGAGCCTCGTTGTCGATTCCCTTGGCCCGCAACGTACTGACCGGCTCCTTGAGGGCCGGCTGGGGCGCCGGAGTATCGGGCTTGTCGTCGGCATCCAGCTCCGCCAAACCTTCGGGCGTCTCGACCGGGGCGAGTTCGACCTGCGGGGCCGGGACCGCCTCCACGCTGACGTTGAACAGGAAGCCGACCGACTCCTCCTTCATGCCGTCGAGCATGGCCATGAACATGTCGTAGCCCTCGCGCTGATACTCGACCAGCGGGTCGCGCTGGGCCATCGCCCGCAACCCGATGCCCTCTTTGAGGTAGTCCATCTCGTAGAGGTGCTCGCGCCACTTACGGTCGATCACGTTGAGCAGCACGTTGCGCTCCAGCTGGCGCATCGCGCCCTCGCCGGCAATGCCTTCCAGTTCGGCTTCCCTTGCAGCGTAAGACTTTTCAGCGTCCTCGAGGAGCGCCTCGAGCAATTCCTCGCGGGTCAGGTCGTCGCGCTCGGAGTCCTCGTCGTGGTGGATGAGCGACTCGTGGCTGATGCCGACCGGGTACAGCGTCTTCAGCGCGGTCCACAGCGCGTCCAGGTCCCAGTCCTCGGCGTAGCCTTCGCTGGTCGCGCCGTCGACGTAGGCGGTGATGACGTCGGTCAGCATCTCCTTGGCCTGCTCGGCCAGGTTCTCGCCCTCCAGGATCCGGCGGCGCTCGGCGTAGATGACCTTGCGCTGCTGGTTCATCACCTCGTCGTACTTCAGGACGTTCTTGCGCATCTCGAAGTTCTGCTGCTCGACCTGGGTCTGGGCGCTCTTGATCGCCCGGGTGACCATCTTGGCTTCGATCGGCACGTCGTCGGGCAGGTTCAGCCGGTTGAGCATCGACTCCAGCGCGGCCCCGTTGAACCGCCGCATCAGCTCGTCGCCCAGCGACAGGTAGAACCGCGACTCCCCCGGGTCACCCTGCCGTCCGGAGCGACCCCGCAACTGGTTGTCGATACGCCGCGACTCGTGGCGTTCGGTGCCCAGCACGTACAGCCCGCCGGCCTCGACGACTTCCTCGGCCTCCGCCGCGGCCTCGTCCTTGACCTTGGGCAGTTCCTCGTGCCAGGCCGCCTCGTACTCGTCGGCCGTCTCCACCGGATCCAGGCCGCGCTCCCGCAGCCGCTTGTCGGTGAGGAAGTCGACGTTGCCGCCGAGCACGATGTCGGTGCCACGGCCGGCCATGTTGGTGGCCACGGTGATGCCGCCGCGCCGGCCGGCCTCGGCGATGATGCCGGCCTCCTGCTCGTGGTACTTGGCGTTGAGCACGTTGTGCGGGATCCGGCGCTTGGTGAACTGCCGGGACAGGTATTCCGAGCGCTCCACGCTGGTGGTGCCGATCAGGACCGGCTGGCCCTTCTCGTAGCGTTCGGAGACGTCGTCGACCACCGCGATGTACTTGGCCTCTTCGGTCTTGTAGATCAGGTCGCCCTGGTCGGTGCGGACCATCGGCCTGTTGGTGGGGATCGACACCACTCCCAGCTTGTAGATCTCGTGCAGCTCGGCCGCCTCGGTCTGGGCGGTGCCGGTCATTCCGGCGAGCTTGTCGTAGAGCCGGAAGTAGTTCTGCAGGGTGATGGTGGCCAGCGTCTGGTTCTCGGCCTTGATCTCGACGTGCTCTTTGGCCTCGATGGCCTGGTGCATGCCCTCGTTGTAGCGGCGGCCGAGCAGCACCCGGCCGGTGAACTCGTCGACGATCAGCACCTCGCCGTCGCGGACGATGTAGTCCTTGTCGCGGTTGAACAGCTCCTTGGCCTTCAGCGCGTTGTTGAGGTAGCTGACCAGCGGCGAGTTGGCGGCCTCGTACAGATTGTCGATGCCGAGCTGGTCCTCGACGAACTCCACACCCTTCTCGTGTACGCCGACGGTGCGTTTGCGCAGGTCGACCTCGTAGTGGACGTCCTTTTCCATCAACGGCGCGATCCGGGCGAACTCGGTGTACCAGTTGGACGCGCCGTCGGCCGGACCGGAAATGATCAGCGGGGTGCGGGCCTCGTCGATCAGGATGGAGTCGACCTCGTCGACGATGGCGAAGTTGTGGCCGCGCTGCACCAGATCGTCCAGCGAATGCGCCATGTTGTCGCGCAGGTAGTCGAAGCCGAACTCGTTGTTGGTGCCGTAGGTGATGTCGGCGCCGTAGGCGACGCGGCGCTCCTCGGGCGTCATCTGCGCGAGAATCACCCCGACCTCCAGGCCCAGGAAGCGGTGCACCCGGCCCATCCACTCGCTGTCACGTTTGGCCAGGTAGTCGTTGACGGTGACGACGTGCACGCCCTTGCCGGCGAGCGCGTTGAGATAGGCCGGCAACACACAGGTCAGCGTCTTGCCCTCACCGGTCTTCATCTCGGCGACGTTGCCCAGGTGCAGGGCGGCCGCGCCCATGACCTGCACGTCGAACGGGCGTTGGTCGAGCACCCGCCAGGCGGCCTCGCGGGCCACGGCGAACGCTTCGGGCAGCAGGTCCTCGAGGTCTTCGCCCTCTTTCAGGCGCTTCCTGAACTCGTCGGTCTTGGCCTTGAGCTCGGCATCGCTGAGTTTCTCGACGTCGTCGGACAACGTGTTGACATAGTCGGCCACCTTCTGGAGGCGCTTGACCATGCGACCTTCACCGAGGCGCAGCAATCTCGACAGCACAGTGTTGTCCCCTTTGGGGTGTTCCCCTGTAGATAGGAGTCTTCTTCTTTACGAGCGATCCCCATCGTAGGTGAAGCCCCGCTGCCGGACCCCGGTCCTCAAGCCAAGCGGATCAACCCGTAGTCGTAGCCGCGCCGGCGGTACACCACGGACGCCTGGTCGGTCTCCTTGTCCAGAAACAGGAAGAAGTCGTGCCCGACCAGCTCCATCTCGTAGAGCGCGTCGTCGACCGACATCGGTTTGGCCGGGTGGTCCTTGGTGCGCACCACCCGTCCGGGTGCGTGGTCGTGCTGTTCCGGCTCGACACCGTCGTGATCGTGCGCCTCGGTCGGCGCGGCGCTGAACGCGTTCTCCGGCGGTACCACCGCGGTGGCCTCGGCCAGCGACACCGGGGTTTTGTCGCCGTAGTGCACCTTGCGGCGGTCCTTGCCTCTGCGCAGCCGGCTCTCGAGTTTGACGACGGCCGATTCCAGTGCGGCGTAGAAACTGTCGGCGCAGGCCTCGCCGCGGACCACCGGACCGCGACCGCGGGCGGTGATCTCGACGCGTTGACAGGCCTTGCGCTGACGGCGATTGCGTTCGTGGTCGAGTTCGACGTCGAAAAGGTAAATGGTCT
The DNA here is from genome assembly GCF_059812185.1 of Mycobacterium sp. NGS67. Taxonomy (NCBI): domain Bacteria; kingdom Bacillati; phylum Actinomycetota; class Actinomycetes; order Mycobacteriales; family Mycobacteriaceae; genus Mycobacterium; species Mycobacterium sp. NGS67. The sequence continues at coordinate 222,626 of NZ_JCALCF010000007.1, read as the reverse complement.
TGTCGAACCGCTCGCAACGGGCGAGCTTCTGTGAGACGTAGACCCGGAAGTGGTCGGGGATCTCGACGTTGCGGCCCTTGAACACGATATCCGCGCCGGCCGTCGGTTCGGTCTGGTCTTCGGTTCCTGCAGAGTCCACCGTGTCTAGCACTTGCTGGGAATCAACGGAAAGCCTTGACATTGTTGACAACTCGTTTCTCTTTTCACGTCACACGCACCATGCGTGCCCGGCAATGGCAATACGCGCCGACGGGGTAAGAACGGGTCTGTGGAAGCCACCGTCGCAGGCTGCCCGCCGGAGCAAGAGATCGAATACTCACCTCCTACCGCGGGTACCGCGGAACTCGGGCAATATCGCGACGTAAGTCGTCGAATCTGCTTCCGACGTTAGCCCGTGTTCGCCTCACCGTGCCACTCAATTCGCAAACCTGTTGCGAGTTCTTTGAATTCACCGCTCGCCGCTACCGCTCACGCTGCCGCCAGCGTCAGCACCCCTGCCACCACGACGCCCGCGGCCTGCAGCACGCGGACCGATTCGGCGGCCGTTGCGCCGGTGGTGACGACGTCGTCGACGACCAGCACCTCACCGCGCGGCACCGGAGCGCGCAACAGCACCCGCCCGGCCACGTTGCGTTCGCGCGCCGAGGTGCCCAGGCCCACCGAGTCGCGCACCAGTGCCCGCATCCGCAGTGCCGTGACGACGTGGATGTCGGGATTGCCGGCGACGGCGGCCCTGGCCACCCGCGCGACGGGATCGCCGCCGCGCCGCCGCGCCGCAGACCACCGGGTCGGGGCGGGCACCAGCGTCAACGGCGTGCCGACCATCCCCCAGACCAGCAACCGGTGCACCCCCACGGCCAGTGCGTACGCCAACGGCGCGACGAGGTCACCCCGGCCTCGCTCCTTGAGCGCGAGGATCGCCTGCCGCCGCGCGCCGGCGTAGCGGCCCAGCGAGAAGATCGGCACGTCGGGATCCACCCGCCGACTGACCAGCTGCGGTTCCCCGGCGGCCACCGACAGCTCGCGGGCGCACGCCGCACACCAGCGCGTCCCGGGCGCTGCGCAGCCGCCGCACTCCAGCGGCAACACGAGGTCGAGCACCACGCCAGTCTGGCCACCGGGTCTGACATGTCCCGACCGGAGACCGAGCTGTAATCAAACCCTGACCGAAAGCGCACGCGCGCTTACCTATTCGCCGTTGCGGCGCGCCCTACGATCCGAGCGACGACAGACTCGAATGTTGGGAGAGCACGATGCGGGCGGCAATACGGTCACTGGTCGTGATCCTCGGGATCACCGCGACGGTGTGCACCGGGCAAGCCGGCGTGACGCTGACGGCAGTGCACGAGCAGGCCCACCTCGACATCGCCTCGGTGCTACCCGCGCGCGGGGCGGTGGTGGGTGTCGCGCATCCCCTGGTGGTGACGTTCGGCGGTCCCGTCACCGACCGGCAGGCGACCGAGCGTGCCATCGAGGTGAAGTCGGTGCCGGCGATGTCCGGCAGGTTCGAGTGGCTCGACCGCAACGTCGTGCAATGGGTTCCGGACCGCTACTGGCCGGCCCACAGCACCGTGATGCTGTCGGTGGGCGGCCTGCGCACCGAGTTCCAGACCGGCCCGAAGGTCGTCGGCGTGGCCGACATCACCAATCACACGTTCACCGTGCGCATCGACGACGCAGCGGCGGGCCCGCGGCCGGCGCCGCACCACCGGCCGCACTTCGGTGAGGAAGGGGTGCTGCCGGCGTCGATGGGCCGGCCGGAGTTCGCGACCCCGGTGGGCACCTACAGCGTGCTCGCCAAAGAGCGCTCGGTGATCATGGATTCGAGTTCGGTGGGCATCCCCGTCGACGACCCGGACGGCTACCAGCTCAAGGTGGACTACGCGGTGCGCATCACCAACCGGGGGCTGTTCGTGCACTCGGCTCCGTGGGCGGTTCCGGCGATGGGCCTGGAGAACGTCAGCCACGGTTGCATCAGCCTGAGTCCCGCCGACGCGGAGTGGTATTTCGACACGGTCAACGTCGGTGACCCGGTGATCGTGGAACAGGGGGTGAGCAGAGCGGGAGACAAGGAGGCCGACAAGGTGCGTCAGCTGCCGCCTTCGTAGCCCGCGTTAGCGCGCCAGGCCGGGGATGGCCGCACAACCGGCGGCCGCCATGGTCGAACCGGTCAGCGTGGCGGGGATGGGCGCAGCCGGAGGTTCCGCTGCCGGGCCGGGCAGCACCACGGGCGCGGCGGCCTGCGCCGGCGGCGCACTCATCGGCGCACCCTTGCCCGTGCCGGCCGCTTTGGTCACCGGAGCGGCGGGCACCCCGTCGGCGGGCAGCGCGCCCGCCCCGGCGACCGGCACGATCGGCGCGGCGGGCACCACCGGCGCCACCGGCACCGGCGGTAGGACCGGGGGCGCGGCGGGCACCACCGGCACCACCGGGACCGCCCCGGCCACCGGTCCGGGCAGGGCCATCGGCGCGATCGGCGCCGCGGGGACCACTCCCGTCAGCTGGTCGACGCACCCGGCACCGCCGGTCCGCAACGGCGTGGCCGAGCCGTCCGGGCTCAGCGCCAAGGCGGCTCCGCACAGCCCGGCGCTGACCGCAACCGCAACGCTGAATCGCTCCAAGCTCCGCAATGCCTGTTTCTCCTTGCTCGTGCCCGATGGTCCCCGAACCGTATCGACCGCCCAGACCTGGGCAAACATCAGTTGCCGAACCGATACGCAGCTCGCGCCGTGCCGTGACCTCGGGTTGGCCGAACGGTGACTTCGATCAGTCCGAACCCCACCACAGCGACGGCCAGCTGAAGCTCAGCGCGCCCTGGCTCAGCCGGGTGATCAGCTCCTCCAGCGCCCGCAGCGGCAGCTCCATGCGCCATTCCGGCAGTAGTCCGGACACCCGCAGACCGTCCGGCGACAGCTCGACACCGGTGATCATCAGGCCGAGCGGCAGTTCCGGCAACGGCACCCGGTAGGACGGGGTCCGCACCGGCAGCTTCCACCTGCGGTGTCCGGCGACGACGGCACGAGGGCGCAGCCACAACGTGTTCCCGGTGACGTCGGCGTCGACCTCCAGACCACCCAGCGCCGGTTGCCGCGCCCAGCGCAGTCGCGCGGTCCCGTGCTCACCCAACTCACTGCGCAACTGCGGCGCCGCTTGGCGCAACACGTCGTCGAAGACCTCTTCGGAGAGCTCGGAGGACAGGTTTGCCGGGGCCGCCACCACCATCGGCGGGACCCCGGGCCGGATGTGCACGTTGTGCAGCACGGCAACGGCGCTCTGCAGCCGGTTGTCGTCCCATTTGATGTCGCGGGCGGCCACCCGGACCTCGCCCAGCTGACCGACGGGGAGACCCTGCGGGTCCAGGTCGGACTCCAGCTCGGTCACGGTGAGCACCACGTCGTGCTCACCGATGCGCACCGTCAGTTCCTTGCCGACGAGTAGCTGCTGCAGCGTGGCGAACAACGTCTTGTAGGGCACGGCGGCGGCCTGCGCGCCCACTGCCGGCAACCCCGTGGACGACCACAGCGACGCCAGCGCCTCCAGGGCGCGGAACGGGTCATCCCAACGCAGGAACGGAACCTTCGGCATCTACCGTGATTACCCCGGTAAGACCGGGGCCGCTCCCCCGATCATCAGGCCGGCCACCTCCGACCAGCCCTGCTGGGATTCAGCGGCCGACGCCGAGTACATCAGCACGCCCTGCGGGCCGCCCACATACACCGTGGACGGGTTCGCGGCGATCGCGAACAACGGGATCTGCAGGCCGCGGGACGGGGCGTCGGAGTTCACCCCGTCGAGATTGACGTAGGACACCGGATGGGTGGCGTCGTTGCGGGTGACGACGACGTCGTCGCCGGTTCGCCAGTACAACGACACCACCGAGGTACCCAGACCGAAGCCCAGCCGGCGTGGATAGGTCAGGGCGAACTGGCCGGCCTGGGTCTGCTCGACACCGGCCAGGATCACCTGTCCCCCGATCACCATGGCCGCGCGGGTGCCGTCGCGGGACAGCTGCAGGTCGGTGATCGGGCCCGGGAATCGGCTGGACACCGCGGTGGAGTCCACCGGGATGCGCGCCGGCTGGCCCGACGCCGGTTCCTGGATCGCGCGCAGCACGTTGTTGGTGTCGACCACCACCCACACCGCGTCGTCCAGTGACCAGCTGGGCCGCGACAGGTTGTGCCCGTCGGCGGACTGCACCGCCTCACCCCCGAGATCCCCGATCCACAGTGACGCGGCCATGTCCGGGGCGCCGCGGCGCAACGTCACCACCGACGCCACCTGCCGCCCACTGCGCGACAACGCCGCCCCGGTCTGGTCGCCCATCCGCCCGAACGCGCCGGGCACCGTGGTGACCTGCTGTCCGTCCAGCGCGACCAACGACCCGTTGACCAAGGCGTGCAGACCCGCGCCGGCGCCGTCGGCCACCCCCGGGTCGGTGGCCGCGACGTCGGAGGTGTTCCAGCCCTGCGCGAACCTGTCGTCGAGCGGGGCGCCGTCGGCGTTGATCACGTACGGGCCGCGGATATCGGCGCGGGCCAGCGTCCAGATGATCTGCGCGGCAAGCAATGCCCTGCTGTGCGGGTCGGTGGTGGTCAGCTTCTCCAGGTCGATGCGCGCGCCGCCGTAACCCTTGCCGATGCCGTTCTTGCCGCCGTCGGCGCGGGTCACCGGACCGCGCAACCGCAGCGGCGGCGCCAACAGGTTGCGTACCGTGTGCGCCATCTCCGGCCGCGGCCCGGCCAGCAGCTTGGACACCAGCTCGGTGGCCAGCTGGTCGTGGTCGGAGACCGCCACGTAGCGCGGATCGGGCACCACCGTCTTGCCGGTGGGGTCGGCGAAGTACAGCGTGTTGCGTTTGTAGGTGGCCTGGAACTGTTGCCAGTCCAGGAAGACGCCGTTGGGCAGCTTGTCGATGCGCCACCCTCCCGGGGTCTTGACCAGTTCGATCGGGCCCGGGTCCGGCAGCTGCCCCTCGGCGGTCTCGAAGACCCCGACGTCGGACAGTGAACCCAGGATGTCGGCCCGCATGGTCGCCGAAACCCGTTCGGCGCCACGGGTTTCCACGAACACGACGTGGTCGATCAGCAGCGCGCTACCGGCGTCGTCCCAGCCGTTGGAGGCCGACTGGGTGAGGAACTGGCGCGCCGCCAGGTGCCGGTTGGCCGGGTCGGCGGTGGCCTTGAGAAATTCGCGCAGCAACACGTCGGGGTCCATGCCCGGGGTGGGTTTGGGCAGGTTCGACGGCGCCGGGCGGTCGACGGTGCCGATGGCCTGCGGGGCCGAGGAGCTGGGCACGCTCGCGCATCCGGCCAGCACCACAGCGGTCATCAGCAGGGCCAGGATCGTACGCATCACACGCTCCACTCCGCGGGCTCGCGGTGGCGGGTGATCGGTTGCGGGCCCGTCGGGGTCAACGGTTGGGGGCTGGGCTGCCCGGAGGTGGGCGGGATCGGTTTCATCGGCAGCGGACTGGTGGTCACCTTGTGCCCGCGCACCAACGGCAGGGTCAGCCGGAAGCAGGCGCCCTCGCCGGGCTCTCCCCAGGCCTCGAGCCGGCCCTGGTGCAGCCGCGCGTCCTCGATGCTGATCGCCAGTCCCAGCCCGGTGCCGCCGGAGCGGCGCACCCGCGACGGGTCCGAGCGCCAGAACCGGCTGAACACCAGCTTCTCCTCGCCGGGGCGCAACCCGACGCCGTAGTCGCGAACGGTGACCGCGACCGTGTCTTCGTCGGCGGCCATCCGGATCCGCACCGGCTTGTGCTCGGCGTGGTCGATCGCGTTGGCGATCAGGTTGCGCAGGATGCGTTCCACCCGGCGCGCGTCCACCTCGGCGATCACCTCCTCGGTCGGCATGTCCACCAGCAACTCGATGCCCGCGTCCTCGGCCAGGTGCCCGACATTGCCCAACGCGCTGTTCACGGTGGTGCGCAGATCGACCGACTCGACGGACAACTCGGCCACCCCGGCGTCGTGGCGGGAGATCTCCAGCAGGTCGTTGAGCAGGCTCTCGAACCGGTCGAGCTCGTTGACCATCAACTCGGTGGAGCGCCGCAGCGTCGGGTCCAGGTCGTCGGCGTGGTCGTAGATCAGGTCGGCAGCCATGCGCACCGTGGTCAGCGGGGTGCGCAGTTCGTGGCTGACGTCGGAGGTGAAGCGGCGTTGCAGGTTGCCGAACTCCTCGAGCTGGGTGATCTGGCGGGACAGGCTCTCGGCCATGTCGTTGAACGACACCGCCAGCCGGGCCATGTCGTCCTCACCGCGCACCGGCATCCGCTCGGACAGATGCCCTTCGGCGAACCGCTCGGCGATCCGCGACGCGGAGCGCACCGGGTTCACCACCTGACGGGAGACCAGCAGTGCGATGCCGGCCAGCAGTACCAGCAGCACGACGCCGCCGGTCGCCATCGTGCTGCGCACCAGCGAGATGGTGGCCTGCTCGTTGGCCAGCGGGAAGATCAGGTACAGCTCCAGGTTGGCCACCCGCGACGACGTCGGCGTCCCGACGATCAGCGCTGGCCCGGAAAAGCCGTCGGTCTGCACGGTGGCGTACTGGTAGGCGGCCTGACCGGCCTTGACGAAGCCGCGCAACGCGTTGGGCACCTGATCGACGGGCCCGGCGGTGGACGCGGCCCGCGGGCCGTCGCCGGGCACCATCAGCACCGCGTCGAAAGCGCCGGCCAGCCCGGCGCCGGAGGCCGGATCGGTTTTGGACGTCAGCGTGTTGCGGGCCAGCTGCAGGCTGCTGTCCAGGGAGCGGGTTTCCTCGCCGTTGACGATCCCGGTGACGGTGTTGCGGGCCCGCTCGATCTGGTCGATCGCGGCCTTGACCTTGATGTCGAGCACCCGGTTGGTGACCTGGCTGGTGAGGACGAAGCCCAGGGCCAGGATCACCGCCAGCGAAAGACCGATGGTCAAGGCGACCACGCGCAGCTGCAGCGATCGACGCCAGACGACGGCGACGGCGCGACTCAACGCGCTCATACCGCGGGGCAGGGGTCCCGAACGCCCCCAACGGCCTCTACTACGTCGCGGGGAGCGCCAGATCACCTACGCCGCGCTCTCCAAGCCGGGATCACGGAGGTCCGGCCTTGTATCCCACTCCTCGAACGGTCAGAACCACGGTCGGGTTCTCGGGGTCCTTCTCGACCTTCGCGCGCAGGCGCTGGACGTGCACGTTCACCAGGCGGGTGTCCGCCGGGTGCCGGTATCCCCACACCTGTTCGAGCAGCACATCACGAGTAAACACCTGGCGCGGTTTACGCGCCAACGCGACCAGCAGGTCGAACTCCAGCGGGGTGAGCGAGATCTGCTCGCCGTTGCGGGTGACCTTGTGGGCCGGCACGTCGATGTCGACATCGGCGATGGACAGCATCTCGGCCGGCTCGTCGTCGTTGCGGCGCAACCGCGCCCGCACCCGCGCCACCAGCTCCTTGGGCTTGAAGGGCTTCATGATGTAGTCGTCGGCGCCGGATTCCAGACCCAGCACCACGTCGACGGTGTCGGTCTTGGCGGTCAGCATGACGATCGGCACCCCCGAATCGGCACGCAGCACCCGGCACACGTCGATGCCGTTCATGCCGGGCAGCATCAGGTCCAGCAGCACCAGATCGGGGCGCAACTCACGCACCGCGGTCAGGGCCTGAGTACCGTCACCGATCACCGCGGTGTCGAAACCCTCCCCACGCAACACGATGGTGAGCATCTCGGCCAGCGAAGCGTCGTCGTCGACGACCAGAATCCTTTGCCTCATGGCCTCCATGGTGTCACCAGATCAGGACAAAACTGTCGCGCCACACGGGCGTTTCGTGATTGATGAGGACAAATCGAGGCGATTTTGTGCTAAACGACGGTCAAAGTGGCCGCCAAGGCCTCCGGATCGACGTCGGCGTACACCACCAGCCAGCGTCCGCACCACTGCGCGGCGGCCAGCTCCCCGTACACCGCGCCGGTTCGCCGCTGCAGTCCGTCGTCGCGTTCGTAGCTGTCCCGGGCCCGTTGCGGGTCTTGTTCGGCGCGGCTGCGGGCGCGCTGGTCGGCGAGTTCGGCGGGTACAGCGAGCAGGATCTGGCAGTCCGGGCGCGGCAGCCCCAGGCGCTCGTATTCGATCTGCCTAATCCAGGCCACCGCCTCGCCGGTCGCGTCTTGATGCAGGCGCGCCGCGCTGTAGGCGGCGTTGGAGGCGACGTAGCGGTCCAGGATCAGCACGTCGTGTTCGGCGGTGAGCCCCTGGATCTCCCCGACGGCCCCGGCGCGGTCGAGCGCGAACAGCGTCGCCATCGCATATACCGACTCGGCCAGGTCGCCGTGGGCTCCGCGTAGCGCCTCGGCCGCGAGGTCGGCGGTGATCGAGCGCCCGTAGCGCGGGAACGCCAACGTGGCCACCGACTTGCCGGCCGCCTCGAAGGACCTGCGTAGGCCCTCGGTCAACGTCCGCTTGCCCGAGCCGTCGACGCCTTCGATCGCGATCAGCACCGCGCCGCCCGCCGGTCAGCCGTCACGCTGGCGTGACGCTCGGTGTCGGTTGCCACGCTGGCGTGACGCTCGGTGTCGGTTGCCACGCTGGCGTGACGCTCGGTGTCGGTTGCCACGCTAGCGTGACGCTCGGTGTCGGCCGTCACGCTGGCGTGACGCTCGGTGTCGGTTGCCACGCTGGCGTGACGCTCGGTGTCGGTTGCCACGCTGGCGTGACGCTCGCGATAGAGCGACCGGGCTCAGTAGCGGTAGTGGTCGGGCTTGTACGGGCCCTCGACGTCGACGCCGAGGTACTCGGCCTGCTCCTTGGTCAGCTTGGTCAGCTTCCCGCCGAGCGCCTCGACGTGGATCCGCGCCACCTTCTCGTCCAGGTGCTTGGGCAGCCGGTACACCTCGTTGTCGTACTCGTCGTTCTTGGTCCACAGCTCGATCTGCGCGATGGTCTGGTTGGCGAAGCTGTTGCTCATCACGAACGACGGGTGCCCGGTGGCGTTGCCCAGGTTCAGCAGCCGGCCCTCGGAGAGCACGATGATCGAGCGGCCGGTCTCGCCGAAGGTCCACTTGTCGACCTGCGGCTTGATGTTGAGCCGGGTCGCCCCCGAGCGCTCCAGCGCGGCCATGTCGATCTCGTTGTCGAAGTGGCCGATGTTGCCCAGGATCGCGTGGTCCTTCATGGCCTTCATGTGCTCGAGGGTGATGATGTCCTTGTTGCCGGTCGAGGTCACCACGATGTCGGCGTTGGCGATCGCGTCCTCGACGGTCACCACGTCGTAGCCCTCCATCAGCGCCTGCAGCGCGTTGATCGGGTCGATCTCGGTGACGGCCACCCGCGCGCCCTGACCCTTGGCGGCTTCCGCACAGCCTTTGCCGACGTCGCCGAAGCCACAGATCAGCACGTTCTTACCGCCGATCAGCGCGTCGGTGCCGCGGTTGATGCCGTCGAGCAGCGAGTGCCGGGTGCCGTACTTGTTGTCGAACTTGGACTTGGTCACCGAGTCGTTGACGTTGATCGCCGGGAAGGCCAGGTCGCCGGCGGCGGCGAACTGGTAGAGCCGCAGCACGCCGGTGGTGGTCTCCTCGGTGACGCCCTTGACCGACTCGGCGATCTTGGTCCACTTCTCCTTGTCGGTCTCGAAGCGCTTACGCAGCAGGTTCAGGAAGACCTTCCACTCCGCGGAGTCGTCCTCCTCGGCGGGCGGGACCACACCGGCCTTCTCGTACTGCATGCCGCGCAGCACCATCATGGTCGCGTCGCCGCCGTCGTCCAGGATCATGTTGGCCGGCTCGCCCTCCCAGGTGAGCATCTGCTCGGCGCACCACCAGTACTCCTCCAGCGTCTCGCCCTTCCAGGCGAACACCGGGACACCCTTGGGCTCGTCGGGCGTGCCGTGTGGGCCGACGACGACGGCCGCGGCCGCGTGGTCCTGGGTGGAGAAGATGTTGCAGGACGCCCACCGGACCTCAGCGCCCAGCGACGTCAGGGTCTCGATCAGCACCGCGGTCTGCACCGTCATGTGCAGCGACCCCGAGATGCGGGCCCCCTTCAGCGGCTGCACCTCGGCGTACTCCCGGCGCAGCGACATCAGGCCGGGCATCTCGTACTCGGCCAGGTCGAGTTCCTTGCGGCCGAAATCCGCCAGCGACAGGTCGGCGACCTTGAAATCGATGCCGTTGACGACGTCGGGGGTCAGCGAATTTTCGGTCGTGGTCATGGTCGTGTTTCATCCTTCGTGCGGGCTTGTGAAAAAGGCAGGCGGCTACAGCGCCGAGGTTTGATCCTCAGCCACTGTAGCCGCCCGTCGGTATACCCCTACCCAACTGGGGGACTGTCAGGATTCCAGGTTCACCCCGTGCCGCTCCGCGAAGGGTGTCATCAGCCGGGCCAGGTCGGCCGCGACGTCGTGGTCGGACTCCGGCGGCATCGACACGTAGCTCAGGCACAGCCGCACGATCGCCCGGGACAACACGTTCGCGTCGTCGTCGCTGGTGGCCAGCCAGGTCTGGGTGAACGCCGTGGACAACCGCGCCGACGCCCGGGTGATGATGGGCGCACTGTCGGTGGTGATCAGCTGCAGCAGATCCGGCTTGGCGACCCCGGTCAACAGCGAGATCACCAGCGGGTCGGCCGCCGTCTCGACGAAGAAGGCGCGGAAACCCTGCAGGAACGACTCGTAGATGTTGCCGATGTTGGCCTCCAGCGCCGCCTTGACGGTGTCGACCAGTCGGTCGGCCAGACGCAGGGCGTAACCCTGGGCCAGGCCCTGACGGGAGCCGAACTCGTTGTAGATGGTCTGCCGGCTGATGCCGGCGGCCCGGGCCACGTCCGAGAGCGTGATGGCCGACCAGTCGCGGGTCAGCAGCAGGTCCCGCATCGCGTCCAGCACCGACTCACGCAACAGGGCCCGGGAGGCCTCGGCGTACGGAATCCGCTTCACAGGCGCGACCATAGCTGTTTTGGCCACGAAGTTGGTGCCGATCATGGGCGAGCCACCTCCACCATCACGAAGTCCGACTTCGCCGCGCCGCAGTCCGGGCAGCTCCAGTCCTCGGGGATGTCGTCCCAACGGGTGCCGGCAGCGATGCCGTCCTCCGGCCAGCCCAGCGCCTCGTCGTATTCGAAACCACACTGCACGCACTGGTAGAGCTTGTAGTCGTCGTTCATGGTCTTGCTCCTAACCTTGGACGGGTTCGAAATCGGGCTTCTCTCGGACGGCGCAGTCCGGGCAGGTCCAATCGTCGGGAACCTGGTCCCACGGCGTGCCGGCCGGAAACCCTTCCCTGGCATCGCCTTTGGCTTCGTCGTAGACGTAGTCACACACCGGACACTTGTAGGTGCTGGAAACCGTCATGCCGCGAGTTCCTTCGGGGCTCCGTACTTGGCCAGCAACTTCTCCCGCAGCCGCGGCTGCACGTTGACCTTGGTGATGTCGCCGTCGTAGTGCTCGAGCACCCGGTGGTCCATCACCTTGCGCCACAGCGGCGGGAAGTAGGTCAGCCCGATCATCGACGCGTACCCGCTGGGCAGGTTGGGTGACCCTGCCATGCTGCGCAGCGTCTGGTAGCGCCGGGTCGGGTTGGCGTGGTGGTCGCTGTGCCGTTGCAGGTGGTAGAGGAACAGGTTGGTGACGATGTGGTCGGAGTTCCAGCTGTGCACCGGTGCGCACCGCTCGTAGCGACCGTTCGGGTTCTTCTGCCGCAGCAGGCCGTAGTGCTCGAGGTAGTTGACGGCTTCGAGCAGGGAGAATCCGAAGATCGCCTGGATGATCAGGAAGGGGACCAGGCTGACACCGAACACCGCGATCAATACCCCGAACAGCACCGCGGTCATCGCCCAGGCGTTCAGCACGTCGTTGGACAGGTAGGTCCGGGGGTCCCAGGGGCTCTTGCCGAGCCGGCGGATGCGTTGCGCCTCGAGGTGCACCGAGGAGCGGGCGCTGCCGATGACGCTACGCGGCAGGAACTCCCAGAACGTCTCGCCGAACCGTGACGACGCCGGGTCCTCCGGGGTGGAGACGCGCACGTGGTGGCCGCGGTTGTGCTCGATGTAGAAGTGCCCGTAGGCGGTCTGCGCCAGGGTGATTTTGGACAGCCAGCGTTCCAGCGAGTCCTTCTTGTGCCCCATCTCGTGTGCGGTGTTGATCCCGACGCCGCCGAGCACACCCACCGATAGCGCGACGCCGATCTTGCCCAGCCAGCCCAGTCCGCCTTCAGAACCAGGGAAGCCGAGCCAGCTGAGATCGGACGCGGTGAACAGGTAGGCACCCAGGATCATGCTGGCGTACTGGAACGGGATGAAGATGTAGGTGCAGTAGCGGTAGTACTTGTCGTTCTCCAGTTGCTCCATCACCTCGTCGGGCGGGTTCTGCCCGTCCGGCCCGAACCGCAGGTCGAGAATCGGCAACAGGATGTACAGCAGGATCGGCCCGATCCACAACGGCACCTGCGCCGCGGTGTGCCAGCCCAGCTGGTTGAGACCCCAGACGATCGGCAGCATCACGAACAGCATCGTCGGCGGAATCAGCCCCATCAGCCACAGATAGCGCTTCCTGTCGCGCCACTGTGTCGCCGGCGCTTCCGCGCTCAGGGCGTCGATGTGTGTGGTCATATTCCAAACCTCCTTGTGTGTCACCCCACGTTGAGATTGGACATTACGGCAGTCTGCGTCTCCTGTCTAGACACAGAGCGCTGTTTTGTAAAGCAACTGTCCAAATTGATCGGATTTGTCTAGCTGCGGCTCCCCTGAGTCGAGTGCCGGCGCCCGTAGCCGAGGTAGATGACGACCCCGATCAGCAGCCACACACCGAACCGCACCCAGGTCAGCGCGGTCAGGTTGAGCATCAGCCACAGGCACGCGCACACCGACGCGATCGGCAGCAGCGGCACCCAGGGCGCCTTGAACCCGCGTTCCAGGTCGGGACGCGTCCTGCGCAGCACGATCACGCCGGCCGACACCAGCACGAACGCGAACAACGTGCCCACGTTGACCATCTCTTCGAGCTTGTCGATGGGAAAAACCGAGGCCGTGGCGGCGATCACGACAGCGACCAGCACGGTGATGCGCACCGGCGTGCCGCGTTTGCCGGTCTTGGCCAGGCCGCGCGGCAGCAGCCCGTCGCGCGCCATCGCGAACAGCACCCGGCACTGGCCGAGCATCAGCACCATCACCACCGTGGTCAGCCCGGCCAGCGCGCCCACCGAGATGATGCCGCTGGCCCAGTAGATGCCGTTGGCCTGGAACGCGGTGGCCAGGTTCGCCGAATGATGGTTCACCGTCTTGAGTTCGGTGTAGGAGACCATGCCCGACAGCACGATCGACACCGCCACGTAGAGCACGGTCACCACACCGAGCGACGCCAGGATGCCGCGGGGGACGTTGCGCTGCGGCTCCTTGGTTTCCTCGGCCATGGTGGCGACGATGTCGAAGCCGATGAACGCGAAGAACACGATCGACGCGCCTGCCAACACGCCGTACCAGCCGTAATGGCTACCTCCGGCGCCGGTGAGCATCGACAGCACCGACTGGTCCAGACCGCTCCCGCCGTGTTGGGTTTCCGGTTCGGGGATGAACGGCTGGAAATTGGCCGCCTTGATGTAGAAGGCCCCGACTATGACCACCAGGATGACCACCGAGACCTTGATCGCGGTCACCACGGCGGAAAAGCGCGAGGACAGTTTGGTGCCCAGCGCCAGCAGGACCGCCACCAGCGTGACGATCAGCAGGGCACCCCAGTCGACGTTGAACCAGCGGAAATGGGCGGTGGCCCCGGCGAAGTCGAACACCGTGCCGAGATAGCTCGACCATCCCTTGGCGACGACGGCGGCACCGATGGCCAGTTCCAGCACCAGGTTCCAGCCGATCACCCAGGCCAGCAGTTCGCCGAAGGTGGCATAGGAGAAGGTGTAGGCGCTGCCGGCCACCGGCAGGGTCGAGGCGAACTCGGCGTAACACAGTGCTGCCAGCGCGCAGGTGGCCGCGGCGATCAAGAACGAGATCCAGATGGCCGGCCCGGTGATGTCGCCGGTCGTCGAGGCGGTCACGGTGAAGATGCCGGCCCCGATCACCACCGAGACGCCGAAGACCACCAGATCCCACCAGGTGAGGTCCTTACGGAGCCGGGTGCTCGGCTCGTCGGTGTCGGCGATCGACTGCTCGACCGTTTTCGTGCGCCAGCGATTCGCCATCCGACCCGTTCCCTTCAAAGCGCCGCGGTGCGTTCTGTGACCGGACAGTACTGGGTACTCTGCCCAGATGGTGGGGAGCGCAGGGAACAGAAATCACGCAGTCGTCATCGGCGCCAGCATCGCCGGGCTGTGCGCGGCGCGGGTGCTGTCCGACTTCTATTCGCGGGTGACGGTCTTCGAACGCGACGACCTGCCCAGCGAACCCGCCAACCGCGCCACCGTCCCCCAGGACCAGCACCTGCATCTGCTGATGGCCCGCGGCGCCAACGAGTTCGAAAGCCTCTATCCGGGTCTGCTGCAGGACATGGTCGCCGCCGGTGTGCCGATGCTGGAGAACCGCCCGGACTGCATCCATCTGGGCGCGGCGGGTCACGTGCTGGGCACCGGCCACACGCTGCGTGACGAGTTCACCGCCTACGTGCCGAGTCGCCCGCACCTGGAATGGCAGATCCGGCAACGCACCGCGGCCATCGACAACGTCCAGATCGTGCAGCGCCCCGTCGCCGAGCCACGGTTCGAGCCCCCGTTACAGCGGGTGACGGGCGTGCTGCTGGATCCGCGGGAACCGGGAGAGGACCCCGAATTCGTCGAGGCCGATCTCGTCGTCGACGCGGCCGGACGCGGCACCCGGCTACCGGTGTGGCTCACCCAGTGGGGCTACGAGCGCGCACCCGAGGCGACCGTGGACATCGGCATCAACTACGCCACTCACCGCTTCCGGATGCCCGAGGGCCTGATCCAGGAGAAGGTGGTGGTGGCCGGCGCCTCGCACGACCAACCGCTCGGGCTGGGCATGTTGTTCTACGAGGACCGCACCTGGGTGCTGACCACCTTCGGGGTGGGGCATGCCAAACCGCCGCGGACCTTTCCCGAGATGCTGGGGCTGGCCAAAGAGCTGTTACCCGACCATTTCAACGCCGCGCTGGCGCAGTCCGAACCCGTCGGCGAACCGGCCTTCCATGCTTTTCCGGTCAGCCGGTGGCGGCGCTATCACAAGCTGGAGCGCTTCCCGGCCGGAATCGTGCCGATCGGCGACGCGGTCGCCAGCTTCAACCCGACGTTCGGCCAGGGCATGACGATGACGTCGCTGCAGGCCGGGCATCTGCGCCGGGCACTGGAATCACCGGAGGAAGATCTGGCCACCGAACTGAGTCGCCTCACCGCCAAGACCACGTTCCCGGTGTGGATGATGAACGCCATCGGTGACGTGACGTTCCACCACGCCGTCATGGACCCCGAACCACGGTGGTATCGCGCGGCGGGCGGCTTGTTCGAGCAGTTCCTCGGCGCCGCAGAGACGAATCCCGTTCTGGGAGAATGGTTTCTGCGTCGATTCTCCCTGCTCGACAGCCTGTACATGATCCCGTCGCCGTCGATACTGGGTCGTACCATCGCGCACAACATGCGGCTCTGGCTGGGCGAACAGCGGCAGCGTCGGCGCCCGGCTACAGCCCGACGGTAGCGCGGAACAGCTGGGCCGGCGCCTCGGCGGACAGCCGGATCGGACCGTCGTCGGCGCCCACCCAGGCGGCGGCGCCGCGATCGAGGATCAGGGTGTCGGACTTGGCGTGCACTGTCACCGATCCCTCGGCGCACAACAGGATCTGCGGACCGTCATGCCGGGACGGCGCGTCGACCTCATGGCCCAGCTGGTCGCCGTCGAGCACCAACAAAGCGACCGCGAACTCCTCGGCCGGGGTTTCATAGCACAGCGCCAGCCCGTCGGGGCGGACCGGCGGGCGCAGTTGCGACTCGGGGGTGGGGGTGAAGTCCAGCACCCGCAGCAACTCCGGCACGTCGACGTGCTTGGGGGTGAGTCCGCCGCGTAATACGTTGTCGGAGTTGGCCATTACCTCCAGCGCGAAGCCGCGCAGGTAGGTGTGCAGGTTGCCGGCCGGCAGGAAGATCGCCTCACCCGGGGCCAGGCTGATGCGGTTGAGCAGCAGCGCGGCCAGCACGCCGGCGTCGCCGGGGTAGCGCTCCCCCAGCTCCAGCACCGTCCGGGCTTCAGCGGCGAATTCGGTTGCGCCGGAACTGACGTAGTGGATGGCGCCGTCGAGCACAGCGGGCACCAGGACGTCGAGGTCGGGTTGGGGTGCGGTGATCCAGGTGGTGAACAGCGCGCGCAGGCCGTCAGCGTCGGACTGGTCGTCGGATCCGTCGCCGGATCCGTCGTCGGATCCGTCGCCGGATCCGTCACCGAGCAGGTCGATGAACGGGTCGAGGTCGGAGACGGCCAGCGCCTGGAGCAGCGCGCGGGTGCGTGCCACCTGCCGGAAACCGGCCAGCGCCTCGAACGGCTGCAACGCCACCAGCAACTCCGGCTTGTGGCTGGTGTCGCGGTAGTTGCGGACCGGCGAGTTCACCGGGATGCCCAGTCGCTCTTCGCGCAGATATCCCTCGACCGCCTGCGCGGCGCTCGGATGAGCCTGCAACGACAGCGGTTCGTCGGCGGCCAACACCTTGACCAGGAACGGCAGCACGTCGCCGAACCGCGCCCGCGACGCCGCGCCCAGCTGTCCGTCCGGGTCGGCGGTCAGTGCCACCAGCAACGAGGTCTCACCGTCGGCGGTCTCCAAGAAGGCCGGGTCGCCGGGGTGGGCGCCGAACCACAGTTCGGCCTCGGGATGCGCGGCCGGTACCGGCCGCCCGGTGAACTCGGCGAGGGCGATGCGCGATCCCCAGGCGTAGGTGCGCAAGGCTCCGCGTAGCAAGTCCACCGTCTTCTATCCCCGTGCCAGTCGCAGGTAAACCGCGGCCATTTCCAGCCGAACGGCCAATACTGCCAGTTGCTCCTCCACGCGCTGGGTGGCGGTCGGCGTGGTCGTGACACCCGAGTCGTCCTGCGCCCCCACCAGATACACGTCGTCGAGCCCGGCCACCCGGGCGGCCACGACCGTGCGCTCGGCGCTCAGCGTCAGCGCCAGCACCCGCAGCCGCTGCGGCAGCGGCCCGTCGATCTGCTCGTCGTGGAACAGCGCGTCCGTCACGCTGCCGTAAGCGTCGGGTCCGTGGCGCAGCGCGGTCACCGCGTCCGCCAGCCCGGTGGCCGCGACGACCTGCTGAGCGTTGCGCAGCAGCACCGAACTGCCGTGCCGGGCCAGCGCCAGCGTCGCGGCATTGTCTCCGGTCAACGCGACCCGGCAATCGGTCATCCGCGCGGCCAGCGTCTTGGCCGGATTGGTGAACAACTCGCGCGCGGCGCTGTTGCGTAGCGCCTCGGCGTCCAGTTCGTCGGCCAGCGCGGCGAGGTCGAATCCCAGCCTGGGGTCCACGGTCTGCAGCACCGCCAGACCGGCGGCCAGGTACCGGCACAGCCCGAACCCGTCCGGCGTCCACAGCCGCGGCGCCAGCACCGCGACCCGGCCGGCCGTCGAGTCCCGCAGCGGACCCTCGTACGGCGCCGCCACCACCACCCGCGCGCCCCGGCGCACCCCGGTCGCGGCCGCGCCGACCAGCGCCGGATCACCGGGGTCGTCCCCGGCCACGATCAGCACGTCCAGCGGCCCGACCCACGGCGGCGCCTCGGTCGCCAGCACGATCGGCGAGGCGGCGGCGGTGGTCAGGGTCGAAGCCAGCAGGACGCCCGCCGTCTCGGCGGTACCGCGGCCGGCCACCCAGATCACGCTGCGCGCACGGTCGTTCCCGCGCAGCGGATCCAGGTCACCTTCCTCCAGCGCGGCGGCCACGGTGCGCACCTGCGCGCCGGCCATCGACGCCGCCCGCAACAGGCCGTCCCGGTCGGCGGCGAGCAGGCCGTCGGCGTCCTCGAGGTCGATCGCCCCGACGGCGTTCACGTACCGGCCCCGGACCGGGCGCCCTGGGCCGCGATCCTTTCGCTGACCTGTGCGACCACCGCGTCCACATCCTCGATGCTGCGCCCCTCCACATTGAGCCGCAATAGCGGTTCGGTGTTGGAACTGCGCAAGTTGAACCAGCTGCCGTCGCCCAGGTCCACCGTCACCCCGTCCAGGTGATCGATGGAGTGGATCCGGCTGCCGAACGTCTTGAGCACCGCGTCCACACAGGCCGGTGCGTCGGCGACCTTGAAGTTGATCTCACCGGAGGATTCGTAGCGCTGATAGTCCGCGGTCAGCTCCGAGAGCGGTCGGTGCTGCTCGCCGAGGGCCGCCAGCACGTACAGCGCGGCCAGCATGCCGGAGTCGGCGCCCCAGAAGTCGCGGAAGTAGTAGTGCGCCGAATGTTCGCCGCCGAAGATCGCGCCGGTCTCGGCCATCAGCGCCTTGATATAGGAGTGACCGACCCGCGAGCGCAGCGGTGTGCCGCCACGTTCGGCCACCAGCTCGGGCACGGCGCGGGAGGTGATCACGTTGTGGATCACGGTGGCGCCGATCTCGCGGCCCAGTTCGCGGGCGGCCACCAGGCTGGTGACCGTGGACGGCGAGACCGGCAGGCCGCGTTCGTCGACGACGAAGCAACGGTCGGCGTCGCCGTCGAACGCCAGCCCGATATCGGCGCCGGTTTCGCGCACGAAGTCCTGCAGGTCCACCAGGTTCGCCGGGTCCAGCGGGTTGGCTTCGTGATTGGGGAACGTGCCGTCGAGCTCAAAGTACAAGGGCAGCAACGTGATCGAGCCGATCGCGCCCAGCACTGCCGGGGCGGTGTGCCCGGCCATGCCGTTACCGGCGTCCACCGCCACCCGCAACGGGCGCAGGTCGGCGGTGTTGACCAGCGAACGCAGGTACACCCCGTACTCGACCAGCACGTCTTTGTCGCTGACCGACCCGCGCGGCCGGTCCTGCGCGTTCGGCACCCCGGCGATCAGGTCCTCGCTGATGGACGTCAGTCCGGTGTCCTTGCCGACGGGTTTGGCGCCGTTGCGGCACAGTTTGATGCCGTTGTAGGCCGCCGGGTTGTGGCTGGCGGTGAACATCGCGCCGGGGCAGTCCAGCAGGCCGGACGCGAAGTACAGCTGGTCGGTGGAGGCCAGCCCGATCCGCACCACGTCCAGGCCCTGGCCGGTGACGCCGTCGGCGAACGCGGCCGCCAGCGACGGGGAACTGTCACGCATGTCGTGGCCGATCACCACCTGGCCGGCGCCCTCACCGCGCATCAGCCGGGCGAACGCGGCGCCGACGTCGGCGACGAACGGCTCGTTGATCTCTTCGCCCACCAGTCCGCGAACGTCGTAGGCCTTGATGACACGGTGGACAGCCTCCGCGGGCCATGACATTCTGCAGCGCTCCTGACGACGTGAACTCTTGGCCGCCAGCCTATCGGGACGCCTTAGTCAGCCGGGTCGGGCAGCACCCGCAAGTGTCCACGCCGGCGTCCGGACCGGTGTTCCGGCGGGGCCAACACGGACCCGCTCGGCGCGGCGTGCGCTCCGGCCGGATGCAGATGATCGCCGTTGGCGCGCGGGACGTCGTCGTATCCGTCGTATCCGTCTGTGCGCGTGCTGAACCCGTTGACGATCGCAGTTCCGCGGGCCACGGCACCCTCGCGTACCGCGTCGGCCAGCGCCACCAGGTCGTCCTCGTCGGGATTGGCGGGCTCGCAATTGAGCGGGCCGGCGTGGCGCACCAGGTCCCAGCCACGCGGGGCGGTGATGCGACCGGCATGGCCGACGCACAGGTCCCAGGAATGGGGTTCCCGCGCGGTGGCGAGTGGTCCGACCACCGCAGTGGAGTCCGAGTAGACGAACGTCAGCGTTGCCACTGCGTAGTGCGGACACCCGGGCCGGCAGCAGCGACGGGGTACGTTCACGCTCGAAAGGCTATCGCGGGTAAACGTCGCTGAAGCGCCGGACACGCGGGGTCCGATGTGTAACCGTTACCATCGGCGCGTGAGCGATTCCCGCGGCTCCGGCCGCAGTGGTCGGCCGGGGGGCGGCTGGACCGGGACGTCCGGGCACCGGTCCCGACGGCGGGGTCGCGAGCTGCGCGGTCCGTTGCTCCCGCCCACGGTGCCGGGCTGGCGCAGCCGCGCCGAGCGGTTCGACATGGCGGTGCTCGAGGCCTACGAACCCATCGAGCGGCGCTGGCAGGACCGGGTGTCGGAACTGGACGTCGCCGTCGACGAGATCCCACGGATCGCCGCCAAGGATCCCGGCAGCGTGCAGTGGCCGCCCGAGGTGATCGCCGACGGGCCGATCGCGCTGGCCCGTCTGATTCCCGCCGGAGTCGACGTGCGCGGCAACGCCACGCGGGCCCGAATCGTGTTGTTTCGCAAGCCAATTGAGCGACGAGCCAAGGACACCATCGAACTCGGCGACCTGCTGCACGAGATCCTGGTGGCGCAGGTGGCCATCTATCTGGACGTGGAGCCCTCGGTCATCGACCCGACGATCGACGACTGATCTTGGCCTGGGCGGCTCAGATGATGCCGCGCTTGAGGCGGCGGCGTTCCCGTTCGGACAGGCCGCCCCAGATGCCGAAGCGCTCGTCGTGCGCCAGCGCGTACTCCAGGCATTCATGACGGACCTCGCACCCCAGGCAGATCTTCTTGGCCTCGCGGGTCGAGCCGCCCTTCTCCGGGAAGAAGGCCTCGGGATCGGTCTGCGCGCACAGCGCCTTGTCCTGCCATTGGTCGGCAGGGACTTCCGGCAGCGGCTCGGGCTCGAATACGGCGGGCGCATCCGGGACGACGCTGAGATGAGGACGGACCGGTGCCGTCGGCATCGGCAGATGTGTCACGGCCGAGCCGGAGTTGGTGTGCGGCACGCCTCCCATTACGCCCCGAAGGTGCTCATAGGACATGACCCCGCCTCCTCGCATAGAGAATGAAATGGTTTCCCACTGTTCTGATGTACAGATGCCCAATTCGAACAAGTGATCGAATCTCGGTCTGCGACACCGGAACCGGCCGGCCAACCGGGAAATGACACTGATGTGATTAGACACGGGCGGGTGACCCTGGTCAAGCACTTCGCCGCATTTCCATACCATCTCGTGATCGAATTTCGGCGTTTCTGTTGTTCGGCCACATGGGCGTGTCGGACACAGTAGTATCACAAGTCCCTTGTGCCACAGTGGTTACCGAGGAGATCCCGGTTTCGGGGGGCGGGTACTGTCCTGCGGTGTGAAGGTCACCGTGCTGGTCGGCGGGGTCGGCGGCGCCCGATTCCTGCTCGGCGTGCAGCAGTTGCTCGGCCTTGGGCAGTTTGCTCGATCGGATCAGACCGAGCATGAACTGACCGCCGTGGTCAACATCGGTGACGACGCCTGGATCCATGGCGTACGCATCTGTCCGGACCTGGACACCTGCATGTACACCCTGGGCGGCGGGGTGGACCCGGAGCGCGGCTGGGGTCACCGTGACGAAACCTGGCATGCCAAAGAGGAACTCGCGCGCTATGGCGTGCAGCCCGACTGGTTCGGCCTGGGTGACCGGGACCTGGCCACCCATTTGGTTCGCACTCAGATGCTCAACGCCGGCTACCCGCTGTCGCAGATCACCGCGGCGCTGTGCGACCGCTGGCAACCCGGCGCACGGTTGCTGCCGGCCAGCGACGACCGCTGCGAGACGCACGTGGTGATCACCGACCCCGAAGCCGGGACCCGGCGGGCGATTCACTTCCAGGAGTGGTGGGTGCGTTACCGTGCCCAGGTACCCACCCACAGCTTCGCTTTCGTCGGAGCCGAAAAGGCCAGCGCCACAACCGAAGCGACGGCGGCCATCGGTGAGGCCGACGTAATCATGCTGGCACCGTCCAATCCGGTGGTCAGCGTGGGCGCCATCCTGGCGGTGCCGGGCATCCGGGCCGCGCTGCGGGCCACCGGCGCCGCAGTCGTCGGATACTCACCGATCATCGGGGGAAAGCCGTTGCGCGGCATGGCCGATGCCTGCCTTTCGGTGATCGGTGTGGATAGCACCGCGCAGGCGGTGGGTCGGTATTACGGTGCCCGCCGAGGCACCGGGATCTTGGATCACTGGTTGGTGCACGACGGCGACACCGCCGAAATCGACGGTGTGACCGTGCGTTCCATACCGTTGTTGATGAGCGATCCGGCAGCGACGGCCGAGATGGTGCGTGCCGGGCTGGATCTGGCGGGCGTGGCGGTGTGAGCGGGCCCGGTCCTCATTTCGAACCGGCGCTGCCGCCGGCGGGTGAGCACGGCACCGCGACTGCGATCGAAATACTGCCTGTCACCGGGCTTCCCGAGTTCCGTCCGGGTGACGACCTCAGTGCCGCCCTGGCCGCGGCGGCGCCGTGGCTGCGCGACGGGGACGTGTTGGCGGTCACCAGCAAGGTCGTGTCCAAATGCGAGGGCCGGCTGGTTCCGGCACCCCTCGATCCGGAGCGCCGAGACACCTTGCGCCGCAAGCTCGTCGACGGCGAAGCGGTGCGGGTGCTGGCCCGCAAGGAGCGTACGTTGATCACCGAGAACCGGCTGGGCCTGGTGCAGGCCGCCGCCGGGGTGGACGGATCCAACGTCGGCCGTTCGGAATTGGCGCTGTTGCCCGTCGACCCGGACGGCAGCGCGGCCGCGCTGCGGGCCGGGTTACGCGCGCGGCTCGGCGTCACCGTCGCCGTCGTCATCACCGACACCATGGGCCGCGCCTGGCGCAACGGTCAGATCGACGCCGCCATCGGCAGCGCGGGAATTGCTGTGCTGCATAACTATTCGGGGGCTGCCGACCGGTACGGCAACGATCTGGTGGTGACCGAGATCGCCGTCGCCGACGAGGTGGCCGCCGCCGCCGACCTGGTCAAGGGCAAGCTGACCGCGATGCCGGTCGCGGTGGTGCGCGGGTTGGACCCGGTGGACGACGGTTCGAGCGCGCGGCAGTTGGTGCGCGCCGGTTCCGAGGACCTGTTCTGGCTGGGCACCGCCGAGGCGCTGGATCTCGGCCGTCGTCAGGCGCAGCTGTCGCGTCGTTCGATCCGCCAGTTCAGCGACCAGCCGGTGCCACCCGAACTCGTCGAAGCCGCCGTCGCCGAGGCGTTGACCGCCCCGGCGCCCCACCACACCCGCCCGGTGCGGTTCGTCTGGCTGCAGACCGCCACGGTCCGAACCCGGCTGCTGGACCGGATGAAGGACAAGTGGCGCGCGGACCTCACCGCCGACGGCAGACCCGCCGACGCGGTGGACCGCCGGGTCTCGCGCGGCCAGATCCTCTATGACGCACCAGAAGTCGTGATTCCCATGCTGGTGCCGGACGGCGCCCACAGCTATCCCGATGCCGCGCGCACCGAGGCCGAGCACACCATGTTCACCGTCGCGGTCGGGGCTGCCGTGCAGGGGCTGCTGGTCGCGCTGGCGGTGCGTGGAGTCGGCAGTTGTTGGATCGGGTCGACGATCTTCGCCGCCGATTTGGTCCGCGCCGAGTTGGGGCTGCCCGCCGACTGGGAACCGTTGGGCGCGATCGCCATCGGGTACCCGGCCGAGCCCGCCGGGTTGCGCGACCCGGTCCCGGTCGACGACCTGCTGATCCGCAAGTGAAGACCTCCGCCGGCGCGGGTTTTGACAGACGAGGCGCGCGATGAACCTCCGGGACTCGGTGATCGAACTGCTGGGCGGTTGGGAGACACCTGACCCCGCCCAGGATGCGCTTCGGCAGGCCGTGCTGACCTTCGTGCTGGCCCGCGAAGACTCCTGCGTGCGCGAATGTGTACCGGGCCACGTCACCGCCTCGGCGTTGGTGTTCGACGACAGCGGCGAACGGGTGCTGCTCACCCTGCACCCCAGGCTGGGCCGCTGGGTGCAACTGGGCGGGCACTGCGAACCCGAGGACACCGACATCCTGGCCGCCGCACTGCGCGAAGCCACCGAAGAGTCCGGCGTCGACGGGTTGCGCGTGGACCCCGAACTCGTTGCGCTGCACGTGCATCCGGTCACCTGCTCACTGGGCGTGCCGACCCGGCACGTGGATCTGCAGTTCGTGGCCCATGCACCGGCCGGGGCTCAGATCGTGCTCAGCGACGAGTCCGACGACCTGCAGTGGTGGCCGGCCGAGGCGTTGCCGGACGGCACCGATCACGCCCTGAAGTACCTGGTGGACCGCGCCTCAGCGCGCCGCACGTCAGTGCGGCGAGCAGACGCAAAAGCCCCCTGAAACGGCCGTTTCAGGGGGCTTTTGCGTCTGCTCGCCACAACAACTAGACGTCGGACGAGTACCGGATTCCGCCGTCGGGAATCGAGACCCCCGGCCACACCCGCGCGCCGCGCAGCAGTTCGCAGCGCGCGCCGATGTCGGCACCGTCACCGATCACGCCGTCGCGAATCAGCGCCCGCGGACCGATGCGGGCGCCGAAGCCGAGGATCGAACGCTCGATCACACTGCCGGCCTCGACCTTGACGCCGTCGAAGACCACCGCGCCGTCCAGCCGCGCCCCCGGGCCGATCTCCGCACCCCGCCCGACGACGGTGCCGCCGATCAGCAGCGCGCCCGGCGCCACCGCGGCGCCGTCGTGCACCAACGACTCACCACGCTGCCCGTGCAGCGCCGGGGACGGCGCGATCCCGCGCACCAGGTCCGCCGAACCACGCACGAAGTCCTCCGGCGTGCCCATGTCGCGCCAATAGGTGGCGTCGACGTACCCGCACACCTTGACGTCGTCGGCCGAGAGCAGGGACGGGAACACCTCACGTTCCACCGAGACCTCCCGGCCCCGCGGAATCCGGTCGATCACGTCGCGCCCGAACACATAACAGCCGGCGTTGATCTGGTCGGTCGGCGGATCCTGCGTCTTCTCGAGAAAGGCGGTGACGCGGCCGTCGGAGTCCGTGGGCACGCAACCGAACGCGCGAGGGTCGCCCACCCGCACCAGATGCAACGTCACGTCGGCCTGATGCCCGTGATGGAACTCCAGCAGCTGGCCCAGGTCGGCACCGGACAGCACGTCGCCGTTGAACACCATCACGGTGTCGTGGCGCAACTTGCCGGCGACGTTGGCGATGCCACCGCCGGTGCCCAGCGCGTTCTCCTCGGTCACGTACTCGATCTGCAACCCCAGCTTGGAGCCGTCGCCGAACTCGGCCTCGAACACCTCGGCCCGATAGGAGGTACCCAGCACCACGTGCTCGATGCCCGCGGCCGCGATCCGCGACAGCAGATGGGTCAGGAACGGCAGCCCTGCCGTCGGCAACATCGGCTTGGGCGCCGACAACGTCAACGGTCGTAGCCGGGTCCCTTTGCCGCCGACCAGCACCACCGCGTCGACTTGATGGGTCGCCATCTCAACGCCGCCCTTCTGCCAGCTCCCGCCGCAACGACTTGCGCGACCGGCGCAGTGCGCTGCGCACCATCACGCGCGAACGCACCGCCAGCGACCCGCGCAGCGTCCAGCGCAGCGGAGCCCGCCACCATCCGGAATGCCGATCCGCCAAGAAGATATAGGTACTGCGGTGATGGGCGGCCAGATGGCTGGCCGGGTCACGGCCGGTGGAGTGACCCTTGTGGTGCAACACCTCGGCCGACGGCACGTACACCGACTGCCAGCCGGCCTTGCCGAGCCGGTCGCCGAGGTCGACGTCCTCCATGTACATGAAGTAGCGCTCGTCGAACCCGCCGACCTGTTCGAACGCCGCGCGCCGCACCAGCAGGCACGACCCCGACAGCCAGCCCACCGGCCGCTCACTGGGCTCCAGGTGCTCCTGGCGATAGGCCCGCGTCCACCTGTTGCGCGGATAGACCGGACCGAGCACCGCGTGCATACCGCCGCGGATCAGGCTGGGCAGGTGACGCGCCGAGGGGTAGACCGATCCGTCCGGGTCGCGGATCAGCGGACCGAACGCGCCGGCCCGCGGCCACCGGGTGGCGGCTTCCAGCAGCGCGTCGATGCTGCCGGGTCCCCATTGCACGTCGGGGTTGGCGACGATGACCCACTCGTCGACCCAGTTTTCGTCACGCTGAGCGAGCTTGGCGACGGTGCGGTTCACCGCGGTCCCGTAGCCGAGGTTGGACCCGGTGGGCAGCAACCGCACGTTGGGATAGCGCATGACGGCGGCCTGCGGGGTGCCGTCGGTGGAGCCGTTGTCGGCCAGCAGCACACTGACCGGACGCTCGGTGGCCAGCGACAACGACGCCAGGAACCGCTCCAGGTGCGGACCCGGGGAATAGGTCACCGCCACGACCGGCAGAACGTCAGTCACGCGTCGAGGGTAACGGTCGATCGGTCGAACCAAGGCCCGAAGCAGCTGTGATAGCCGCGACAAGCGCCGTGCGCCAGGGCCGTAACGGCATCAGTCCCGCCGCGGCCCACTCCCGGCTGGACAGCGCCGAGTAGGGCGGCCGCGGCGCGGGCCGGGGGAATTCGTCGGTGCCGCACGGATTGACCCGCTGCGGGTCGGCGCCGGACTCCTCGAACACCGCCCTGGCCTGCTCGAACCGGGAAACGATCCCCTCGTTGGCTATGTGCAGCAGCCGGCCGCTCACCTCGCTGTCGGCCAGTTCCAGCAATGCGCCGGCCAGGTCGGCCGCATAGGTCGGCGTGCCGACCTGGTCGTCGACCACCTTGATCGGGCCATCCCCGGCGGCCAGGCGCTGCATGACCGCGACGAAGTCGCTGCGTTGCACGCCGCCGGTGTAGACCCACGCGGTGCGCACCACGACGGCCTCCGGCAGCGCGGCGAACACGGCCTGTTCGCCGGCGAGCTTGCTGCGGGCGTAGACGCCTTGCGGTGCGGTCGGGTCGGCGGGCTCGTAGGGTCGCGGCTCGGCACCGTGAAAATCGCCGTCGAACACGTAGTCGGTGGAGACGTGGATCAGCCGGGCGCCGGTGCGCGCGCAGGCGCGGGCCAGATGTTCGGGTCCGGTCGCGTTGACGGCGTACGCGGTGGCTTCGTCGGTTTCGGCACCGTCGACGTTCGTGTACGCCGCGCAGTTGACGACGACATCGCCGGTCCGGATGATCTCGTCGGCCGCGGTGGGGTCGGTGATGTCCCATTCCGACGACGTCCTGGCCAGCACGTCGCGGCCGTCGCCGGTGGCATGCGCGGTCAACAGACTGCCCAGTTGCCCACCTGCCCCGGTGATCACCACCCTGCTCGCCACGGGATCGAGTCTGGCACGCCGGGTCCGGCTAACCGGAAAGCGGCTGTTGCGCAAGTAACCTACAGTGATGCCTGCGCAGAGTGTGGCTCGTGTGGTTCGTGTGATTTGCACGGCAATGGCCGTGATCGTCGTGCTCGGCACCGGGGTGGCCTGGAGCAACGTCCGATCCTTCGAGGACGGCATCTTTCACATGTCGTCGCCCGCGCTGGGCAGCGGGGCCGAAGACGGCGCGATCGACATCCTGCTGGTGGGTCTGGACAGCCGCACCGACGCACACGGCAACCCGCTCTCGGCCGAGGAACTGGCATCCTTGCGGGCCGGCGACGAGGAAGCCACCAACACCGACACCATCATCCTGATCCGGATCCCCAACAACGGGAAATCGGCCACCGCGATCTCGATCCCCCGCGACTCCTACGTCCAGGCGCCCAACCTGGGCAAGACCAAGATCAACGGCGTCTACGGCCAGACCCGCGAGACCAAGCGGGTCAGCCTGGTGCAGGCCGGCGCCTCGCCCACCGAAGCCGCGGCGGCCGGCACCCAGGCCGGGCGGGAGGCACTGATCAAGACCGTCGCCGACCTGACCGGCGTCACCGTCGACCACTACGCCGAGATCGGCCTGCTCGGCTTCGCGCTGATCGCCGACGCGCTCGGCGGCGTCGAGGTGTGCCTCAAAGAGCCTGTCTACGAACCCCTTTCGGGCGCCGACTTCCCGGCCGGCCGGCAACGGCTGGACGGCCCGCAAGCGCTCAGCTTCGTCCGGCAGCGCCACGAGCTGCCGCGCGGCGACCTGGACCGGGTGGTGCGCCAGCAGGCGGTGATGGCCTCGCTGGCCCACCGGGTGATCTCCGGCAAGACGCTGTCCAGCCCGGCCACGCTGAAGCGGCTGGAGGCCGCCGTCCAGCGTTCGGTGGTGCTTTCTTCGGGTTGGGACATCATGGATTTCGTGCGGCAACTGCAGAAGCTGGCCGGCGGCAACGTCGCGTTCGCCACCATCCCGGTCCTCGACGGCGCCGGGTGGAGCGACGACGGCATGCAGAGCGTGGTGCGGGTGGACGCACACCAGGTCCAGGACTGGGTCGCCGGCCTGCTGCACGAACAGGATCAGGGCAAGACCGAGGAGATCGCCTACACCCCCGCCAAGACCACCGCCCACGTCGTCAACGACACCGACATCAACGGGCTGGCATCGGCGGTGTCGGATGTGTTGAGCGCCAAGGGCTTTACCGCCGGCACCGTCGGCAACAACGAGGGCGGGCACGTCAAGGGCAGCCAGGTGCGGGCGGCCAAGACCGACGACCTGGGCGCCCAGGAGGTCGCCAAACTGCTGGGCGGGTTGCCCGTCGTCGCCGACTCGTCGCTACCGGCCGGATCGGTCCGGGTGGTGCTGGCCAACGACTACACCGGGCCGGGCTCGGGACTCGACGGCGCAACCGTCACTCAGCAGGCCCGCGTGTCCAACGCCGGATCCCCGAACTCCACCGTTCCGGCTCCGTCGCCGATCCTGACCGCGGGCTCGGAGAACCCCGAGTGCATCAACTGACGCTCAGCGCGGCGATCCTGGACCCGATGCTGCGCGCCGACCCGGTCGGCCCGCGCATCACCTACTACGACGATGCCAGCGGTGAGCGCATCGAGCTGTCCGCGGTGACGCTGGCCAACTGGGCCGCCAAGACGGCCAACCTGCTGCGCGACGAGATGGGCGCGGGGCCGCACTCCCGCGTGGCGGTGCTGTTGCCCGCACACTGGCAGACCGCGGCAGTGGTGTTCGGGGTGTGGTGGATCGGCGCCGAGGTGGCGTTGCAGGGACCGGCCGACCTCGCATTGTGCACGTCCGACCGGCTCGAGGAGGCCGACGAGGCGGCTTCCGGCGGTGAGGTAGCGGTGCTGTCGCTGGACCCGTTCGGCCAGCCCGCCCCCGGCCTGCCGATCGGCGTCACCGACTACGCGACCGCGGTGCGGGTGCACGGCGACCAGATCGTGCCCGAACCCGACCCCGGTCCGGCGCTGGCCGGGCAGTCGGCCGCCCAACTGCTGGCCGCATGCGCGCAATCGGCGGCGATGCAGGGCATCACCGCGACCGACCGGGTGCTGTCGACGGCGTCCTGGGAACGGCCCGAGCAGCTGGTGGACGGCCTGCTGGCGGTGCTGGCCGTGGGCGCGTCGCTGGTACAGGTGGCCAACCCCGACCCCGGTGCGCGGGACCGCCGCATCGAGACCGAAAAGGTCACCCGGGTCCTCTAGCCCTTTCGGCGAGGGTGCGCAGATGTGCCGCGACCCCCCGGTGCAACCGACATTTCGTGCACCCTCGACGGGCGGGGTGGACGGCATAGCGGCGGACCTACTGGCCGAACGAGATTTCCAGCAGGCTCTTCTTCTGCTCGGCGTATTCCTGTTCGCTCAACAGTCCAGCGGCGCGCTGCACGGCGATCTCGCGGATCGCGGCGGCGACGCCGGTCATGACGGTCCGCGGAGCGGGCAAGACCTCGACGTCCTCGGCCGGTGCATCCTCGGCGCTACCGGTGAGCCGCGCCGCGCTGCCATTCTTCTGACCGTCGGCGACAGCCGACGGGCCGGCCATCGCCTGCCCGGCCATCGCGCCGATTCCCATCGGGTTCAACGTGTTTGCCATGTCGAATCTTGCTGCCGCCGCTGCGGCGTTCGCGTTCGCCAGCGGTGTCATCAGTGCGGTCGGACGTACTTCGGCGGCGACCTGGGTCCAGCTCGGCGGTACCGTCAATCCCCCGACCATGTTCGCGCGCGCGAACGCCGCTGACAGCGTCGGGGTGGGGAGACCGCCGGGGGGCGGGTTCAGAAGGGGCGCCAGGAACGGCTCCACTGGCGCCGGCCCGGTACCCGGATAGGGCTCCACCCCGTTCCAGCCGCTGAATGTCTCATCGTCATCGATACTCGAAATGGCGCTGAACGCGGCAAAAGGTAACTCCGCGAAGGAACCGAGCACCTCGGTAGGTAGGACCCCGAAAAGGGACATTGCTTCGGTTGGCCCAGTGAAAAGGAACGCGAGCAGGCTGAGGAGTTCTAACTGTTCGAACTGGGCCGGTACCGCCATCGCGGACAACGCCTGCGGCACAACCGATATGGAACCTGGCGCATTGCCGGCGGAGGTGCCGATTTGGCTGATCGCGGCGGCTTGGCCGGCCGTCGCGCCCGCGTCGGTGTTCTGGTGGGGAGGGGTGAACGGAGTCAGCACGACCGCGGCTGCCGACGACGCTGCATAGTTATACATCGCCAGGCTGTCCTGCACCCACATCTCGGCGTACAGCGCCTCGGTGGCCGCGATCGCCGGTGTGTTCTGTCCCAGAAAGTTGGTCGCCACCAGCGCTGCCAGCAGGCTGCGGTTGGCGGCGATCTCCGGTGGCGGCACCGTGGCTGCGAACGCCGCCTCGTAGGCGGCGACCGCCGTCCATGCTTGAGCGGCGGTCTGCTCAGCCCGCGCAGCGGTGGTGCTCAGCCAGTCCAGATACGACCCGGCCGCTGCGCTCATCGCCGCGGACGACGGACCCGACCAAGCCCCCTCGGTGAGTTCCGACACCGCCGACTGGTATCCGGAGATCGTCGTGTAGAGAGCGTCGGCCACGCTTTCCCAGGCCTGCGCAGCTGACAGCATCGGCCCCGGGCCCGGACCGGCATACATCCGACCGGAGTTGATCTCCGGCGGATAGATGCCGAAATCCACTGCTGCACATACCTCTTCTGGATGACCACCGCAGTCGCCCGACGGATGGTTCAGCGACCGAGCAGGCGGTTCTTCTGCTCGGTGTATTCCTCCTCGGTCAAGATCCCCTCGTCGCGGAGCTTGGTGAATTCGCGTAGCTCGGCCGCGACGCCGGTGACCACAGCCCGCGGCTTGTCGTTGGGGCCATCGCGGGTTTCGCCGATCGTCGCGCTGTCACCGGCGGCTCCAGCCGTCCCAGCGGTTCTGGCGCGAGCGGATCCAGCTGCGTTCTTGGCCTCCTTGCCGCCGCGCCGACCGGCGCCGACGGTTCCGGCCATGGCCCGTCCGGCCATGCCCGCAAGTGCCATCTGGGCCATCGTGCCGGCCGAAGCGCCTCCCGCCGCCGGTGCTGCGCTCATCGCCGATTCACTCAGCGCCGGCAGCGTATACGCGACAGGACGCACCGATGGGGTGGCAACGGTCCACGCCGGCGGTACCGACAACGCCCCGACGGTGTTCGCCTCACCCAGACCGGCCGACAGCCTCGGCGGCGGCACCGTGCCCGCCGGCAAGTTGAGCAGCGGCGCCGGGAACGGCTTCACTGGCGCCGGCTCAGTGCTCGGAAAGGGTTCCACGCCATTCCAGCCGCTGAGGATCTCGTCGGTGTGCAGACCCACCAGGGTGGCGTAGATGGCCACCCCGAAGTTCACTACCCCGAGCACACCGGCAGGCACGCCGATAGCAAGGGTAGCGGCGGCCGCCGATACGCCCAAGGTGATGGCGGACAGATCGGCCAGCACGCCCAGCAGGAACAATGGGTCCTCCGCGGCCGCTGCCGGGCTCGCCGCAGCGCTCTGCAGCGCGCTGGGCACCGCGGAGAAGGCTCGCTGGGCGGCGCCGTCCGCGATGGTGGCCTGGCCGGCGACGGCTTGGTTGGCCATGCCGTCCGGGTTGGTGGTCGGCGGGGGTGGGTTGAACGGCGTCAGCTCGGTCGCCGACGCCGACGAGCCTGCATAGCCGTACATCGCCGCCGCGTCCTGGGCCCACATCTCCCCGTACTGTGCTTCGGTGGCAGCGATCGCCTGGGTGTTCAACCCGAACACATTGGTCGCGATCAGGGTCATCAGCTGACTGCGGTTGGCCGCCACCATCGGCGGCGGAACCGTCGCCGAGAACGCGGCCTGGTAGGCCGCTGCCGCGGCCTTGGCCTGAGCGGAGGTTTCTTCGGCCTGTGCAGCGGTGACTCGCAACCACGCCGCATACGACGCGGCCGCAGTGCTCATCGACGCCGACGACGGCCCCAACCAGGGACCGGCGGTCAATCCCGACACCACAGTGCGGTACGAATCCGCCGCCGAGTTCAGTCCGGCGGCGAGCGCAGCCCACGCCTCGGCCGCGGCCAACAACGGTCCCGATCCGGCACCGGCAAACATCCGAGCCGAGTTGACCTCCGGGGGATAACTCCCGAAATCCATGACTCGCCCCTCCTCGAGACACGTGGCCGCGGTGAACCCATCGCGCCGCTCGTGCTGCGGGATCCGGGACGACGGAATCACCGAACAGCCACTGTACAGCGACCGCGCACCGCGTGCCGCCAGCGAGGTCAGGCCGTATATCCCCGGCATCTAGCGCCGCAGACGACCCCCGTGTGGTGCCGCGAGGGTGCCCAAATGTACGGCGACACGCGGCCGGAACTGGCATTTTGTGGACCTTCGGCGAGGGTGGGGCGCCATTGTCCGGCAAATACATGTTGATATCGCAATATTTGGATGTTAACGTCGGGAAAACCCACAGAAAGGCGCGATGATGGCGGTGCAAGTGCTCTTGGCGAAGGCGGCATCGACGGTGGTCACCGGCGTGGTCGGGGTGACCGCGTATGAGCTGCTGAAGAAGGCCGTCGCCAAGGCGCCGTTGCATGAGGGCGCGGTCAAGGGCGCCGAACTGGGTCTGCGCGGCACCCGCAAAGCCGAGGAAGCCGCCGAGTCCGCCCGCCTCAAGATCGCCGACGTGATGGCCGAGGCCCGGGAGCGCATCGGCGAGGAGGCGCCCACCCCGGCGGTCGGAGACGTCCACGACCACGATCACTGATCGTGACCCTCGCTTTCGTCGAACCCGCCGACCCCACCCTGCCCGTCGTCTCCGACGCGGCCGGACGGATGCGGGTCCGGGTCGCCTGGGTGCACTGCGACTCGCGGCGTGCCGTCGCCGTGGAGGAAGCCGTCGCCAAGTGCGACGGGGTGCGCGTCGTGCACGCCTACCCGCGCACCGGTTCGGTGGTCGTCTGGTACTCCCCGAGGCGCTGTGACCGCACGGCCGTGCTGGCCGCGATCAGCCAAGCCGCCGCAATGGCCCCCAATCTCATCCCCGCGCGCCGACCCCACTCCGAGGAGATCCGCAACAGCGACGTGGTGCGGATGGTCATCGGCGGTGCGGCACTGGCGCTGCTCGGCATCCGCCGCTACGTGTTCGCGCGCCCTCCGCTACTCGGCCCGAGCGGCCGGCTGGTCGCCACCGGCGTCACCATCTTCACCGGCTATCCGTTCCTGCGCGGGGCGGTGCGCTCGCTGCGCTCGGGCCGCGCGGGCACCGACGCGCTGGTCTCGGCGGCGACCGTGGCCAGCCTCATCCTGCGCGAGAACGTCGTCGCGCTGACCGTGCTGTGGCTGCTCAACATCGGCGAATACCTGCAGGACCTGACGCTGCGCCGGACCCGCCGCGCCATCTCGGAGCTGCTGCGCGGCAACCAGGACACGGCCTGGATCCGGCTGGCCGACGGCAGCGAAGTCCAGGTTCCGATCGACAGCGTCGAAATCGGCGACGAGGTGATCGTCCACGACCACGTCGCCATACCGGTCGACGGCGAGGTGACGGCGGGCGAAGCCGTGGTCAACCAGTCCGCGATCACCGGGGAGAACCTGCCGGTGTCGGTCACCACCGGAGCCCACGTGCACGCCGGCTCGGTGGTGGTACGCGGCCGGTTGGTGGTGCGCGCGCAAGCGGTGGGCAACCAGACCACGATCGGCCGCATCATCACCCGCGTCGAGGAGGCGCAACACGACCGCGCCCCGATCCAGACGGTCGGCGAGAACTTCTCCCGCCGATTCGTGCCCACCTCGTTCGTCGTCTCGGCGCTGACCCTGCTGGTCACCGGCGACGTGCGGCGCGCGATGACGATGCTGCTGATCGCCTGCCCGTGCGCGGTCGGCCTGTCCACCCCGACGGCCATCAGCGCCGCAATCGGCAACGGCGCGCGCCGCGGCATCCTGATCAAGGGCGGCTCGCACCTCGAACAGGCCGGCCGGGTCGACGCGATCGTCTTCGACAAGACCGGCACGCTCACCGTCGGGCGACCCGTCGTCACCAATATCGTTTCGCTGCACAAGGATTGGGAGCCCGAGCAGGTGCTGGCCTATGCCGCCAGCTCGGAGATCCACTCCCGGCACCCGTTGGCCGAAGCCGTCATCCGCTCCACCGAGGAACGCCACATCAGCATTCCCCCGCACGAGGAATGCGAGGTGCTGGTCGGCCTGGGCATGCGGACCTGGGCCGACGGCCGCACCCTGCTGCTGGGCAGTCCGGGTCTGTTGCGCGCCGAGAAGGTCCGGGTGTCCAAGAAGGCACAGGAGTGGGTGGACAAGTTGCGCGGCGAGGCCGAGACGCCGCTGCTGCTGGCCGTGGACGGCAAGTTGGTGGGGTTGATCAGCCTGCGCGACGAGGTCCGGCCCGAGGCGACCGACGTGTTGAACAGGTTGCGCGCCAACGGGATTCGCCGCATCGTGATGCTCACCGGGGACCACCCCGACATCGCGCGGGTGGTCGCCGACGAGCTGGGCATCGACGAGTGGCGCGCCGAGGTGATGCCCGAGGACAAGCTCGAAGTGGTCCGCGGGCTGCAGGCTGAGGGCTACGTGGTCGGGATGGTCGGCGACGGCATCAACGACGCGCCCGCGCTGGCGGCCGCGGACATCGGCATCGCGATGGGTCTGGCCGGAACCGACGTCGCGGTGGAGACCGCCGACGTGGCGCTGGCCAACGACAACCTGCACCGCCTGCTCGACGTGCGCGACCTGGGCGCGCGCGCTGTGGACGTGATCCAGCAGAACTACGGCATGTCCATCGCCGTCAACGCCGCCGGGCTGCTGATCGGAGCGGGTGGCGCGCTGTCACCGGTGCTGGCCGCGATCCTGCACAACGCGTCGTCGGTGGCTGTGGTGGCCAACAGTTCCCGGCTGATCCGCTATCGACTGGAGTAGTGGCGAGCAGACGCAAAAGCACCAATTTCGGGACGAAATTGGGCGCTTTTGCGTCTGCTCGCCCAGCTAACAGCAGTCCTCGCCGCGCCAGGCCCGCACGCCCTGCCACGCGGCGATGCCCGCGACCGCGAGCCCGATCACCGGGTCGATCCACCAACCGCCCGGCCAGGCCGCGGTGACAGCCAGACCGACCAACACCCCGGCGGCCTGGACCGCACACAGGTAATTCTGGGTGCCCTCCCCCGTGGTGGCCCCGGAATGCAGACGTGCCCCCAGGCGGTGGTTGGCCCAGCCCAGCGCCGGCATCAGTACCAGTGCCAACGCGGTCAATCCGATCCCGATCAGCGAGGTCTCGGCGTGCTCACGGATCAGCAGATGGCGGATGGATTCGGCGGCGACGTAGGGCGCCACCAGCCAGAACGACAGCGCGACACCGCGCTGCGCACGCCGTTCGGCGGTCGCGGACAGCGTGCGGTCGCCACTGAACCGCCACACCACCATCGCGCTGGCCAGGCCCTCGGACCCGCCGCCCAGCGCCCAACCGGTCAGCGCGACCGACCCGACGGCCAACCCCTGCCACAACCCCACGCCGCCCTCGATGAGCAACACCGCCAGGCTGACCCAGGCCAGTCGGCGGGCCCATTGCGCGTTGCGCTGCCAATCGGCGCCGCGGATGTCCGGCCGCGTCCGCGCATGGTCACTGACGTGATGATCGTGCGCCCCGGTCGCCATCTCCATCCCATGATGCTAACGGCGGTGCAGATCTGCCCAGGGACCTCGTTACTGTGTCTAACCAATAGCTCGCGGCGGAAGAAAGACCACGAATGGCGCGCACCGCCGTATTGCACCAGGAAGGCCGATAGATGCCGAACAACGCCCCCGCCAAACCGCTGGACGGATTTCGGGTCCTCGATTTCACCCAGAACGTCGCCGGGCCGCTGGCCGGACAGGTGCTGGCCGACCTGGGCGCCGAGGTCGTCAAGATCGAGGCCCCCGGCGGCGAGCAGTCCCGGCGACTGACCTCGGTGCTGCCCGGACGCCCGCCGCTGCCCACCTACTTCCTGCCCAACAACCGCGGCAAGAAGTCGGTGACCGTCGATCTCACCGATGACGCGGCCAAACAGCAGATTCTGCGGCTGGCCGACACCGCCGACGTGGTGCTCGAAGGTTTCCGGCCCGGGGTGATGGAGCGACTCGGTCTCGGTCCCGACGAACTGCGGACGCGCAACCCGAAACTGATCTACGCCAGGCTGAGCGCCTACGGCGGCCGCGGACCGCACGGTTTGCGTCCCGGTGTCGACCTGATGGTCGCCGCCGAGGCCGGGATGAGCACCGGCATGCCGACACCCAGCGGGAAACCGCAGATCATCCCGTTCCAACTGGTCGACAACGCCAGCGGCCACGTGCTGGCGCAAGCCGTGCTGGCCGCCCTGCTCAACCGGGAACGGCACGGGGTCGGCGATCTGGTCGAAGTCGCGATGTATGACGTCGCGGTCGGACTGCAGGCCAACCAGCTGACCATCCACCTGAACAAGACCGGCGCGCCGCCGCCGGCCCCGAAATCCGACGCTCCGGTCAAGAAGCGCAAGGGCGTCGGATTTGCCACCCAGCCGTCGGACGCTTTTCGGGCCTCGGACGGCTACCTGGTCATCAGCGCCTATGTGCCCAAGCACTGGACGAAGCTGTGCCAGATCATCGGCCGGCCCGAACTGATCGACGACGAGCGGTTCGCCGACCAGCGCTCGCGGGCGATCAACTACCCCGAGCTGACCGACGAACTCGAGTCGGCGCTGGCGGCGAAGACCGCTGCCGAATGGGTCGAGCTGCTGCAGGAGGGCGGCTTGATGGCCTGTCTCGCCTACAGCTGGAAACAGGTGGTCGACACCCCGCTGTTCGCCGAGAACGACCTCGCGCTCGTCGTCGGGGAAGGCGACGAAGCGGTGACGGTCATCCGCACCCCCGCGCGCTTCGCCGCCTTCGACGCCCGGGTGACCGATCCGCCGCCGGCCGCCGGGCAACACAATGCGCTTTACCTCACCGAAAGCTCCTAACGAGGCCGGCCAGTACATGGCCTTTCTTTGAATTACGAATGAATCGGGCGGGCCGCAAAGGATTCACCGGGGGCTACGGGGAGGATTTGGTCATCCGGCCGTAGTGGGATTCACATGTTTGCTGGACTCAGATAGGACGTCTCCCGCTTGGTCCGACGCTCGGTGGACACGCAACTGGCAGATCCCGTTCACCCAGATCCGGCAGGGTGGTCCTGCCCGCAGTCGACGACGGCCGCGACGTGTTGGTGACCGGTTTCGAGGAGTCTTATGGGCAGCACCGCTGAGGGTTCCGTCAAAGCGCCGGAGCACCGAAAGATCCTGGCGAATCTGCGACATGACCTTCCGGCGTCGCTGGTGGTCTTCCTGGTGGCACTGCCGCTGTCGCTGGGGATCGCCATCGCCTCGGGCGCGCCGCTGGCCGCCGGCCTGATCGCCGCGGTCGTCGGCGGCATCGTCGCCGGCTCGCTCGGCGGCTCGGCGGTCCAGGTGAGCGGGCCGGCCGCGGGCCTGACCGTGGTGGTCGCCGAGCTGATCGAGGAGCTCGGCTTCGAGATGCTGTGCCTGATGACCGTCGGGGCGGGAGCGCTGCAGATTCTGTTCGGCGTCAGCCGCATGGCCCGCGCCGCGCTGGCCATCGCACCGGTGGTGGTGCACGCCATGCTGGCGGGCATCGGCATCACGATCGTGCTGCAGCAGTTCCACGTCCTGGTCGGCGACCATTCGCGCAGCTCGGCGTGGCAGAACCTGACGGCGATCCCCGGCGGCGTCCTGAATCACGAACTGCCCGAGGTGATCGTCGGTTGCACCGTGATCGCCATCCTGTTGCTGTGGTCGAAACTGCCACCCAAGCTGCGGATGATCCCCGGTGCCCTCGTGGCCATCGTCGTGGCGACGGCGCTGGCCCATGTGTTCGACATGGCCGTCGAAACCATCAATCTGAAGGGCGGCTTCTTCGACGCCGTCGGCTTCCCCAAGCTCCCCGACCACGCCCCGCACGACCAGCCGTGGAGCGCGAAGATCAGCACCATCGGCTTCGGTGTGCTGACCATCGCGCTGATCGCCAGCGTCGAGTCGCTGCTGTGCGCGGTGGGCGTCGACAAGCTGCACAACGGCCCGCGCACCAACTTCAACCGGGAGATGATCGGACAGGGCAGCGCGAACATGCTCTCCGGTGCGCTCAGTGGGCTGCCCGTCACCGGCGTCATCGTGCGCAGTTCGGCCAACGTGGCCGCCGGCGCTCGCACCCGGATGTCGGCGATCCTGCACGGGGTCTGGGTGTTGCTGTTCGCCTCGCTGTTCACCAACCTGGTGGAACTCATCCCGAAGGCGGCGCTGGCCGGCCTGCTGATCGTGATCGGTCTGCAGCTGGTCAAGCTGGCCCACGTGCAATTGGCTTGGCGCACCGGCAACGCCGCGATCTACAGCATCACCATCGTCTGCGTCGTGTTCCTGAACCTGCTCGAAGGTGTGGCGATCGGGCTGGCCGTCGCGATCGGCTTCCTGCTGGTGCGCGTGGTACGGGCACCCATCGAGGCCAAACCGGTGGGTGAGGAGACCAAGCAGTGGCGCGTCGACATCGACGGCACGCTGAGCTTCCTGTTGATGCCGCGCCTGACCGGGGTGCTGTCGACCTTGCCGCAGGGCTCCGACGTCACCCTCAACCTCAACGCCGACTACATCGACCATTCCATCTCCGAAGCCATCTCGGACTGGAAGGTCAGTCACGAAGCCAGCGGCGGCTCGGTCGTCATCAACGAGATATCGCCGGCCAATCTGTCCACCGCGCAACACAAACCGCCCACACGGCACTTCACCTCCCGCTCGCTGCGCGAGGCGCCCTGGCCGTCGCGGCGGGACCAGAACGGCGACCGGACCGATACTTCGATCCTCGACGGCGTCGAGCACTATCACCGGCACGGGGTGAACAACCTGCACCACCACGTCCCCGAACTGATCGATTCACAGAACCCGGACACGCTGTTCCTCACCTGCGCGGATTCCCGGATCCTGCCGGACACCATCACCGCCAGCCGGCCCGGTGATCTCTACATCGTCCGCAACGTCGGCAACCTGGTGCCCACCGATCCCGCCGAGCACTCGGTGGACGCCGCACTGGACTTCGCGGTCAACCAGTTAGGCGTGACTTCGGTGGTGGTGTGCGGACATTCGGCCTGCCGCGCGATGCAGGCACTGTTGGACGACGACACCGACGACACGAGTAGCCCCATCAACAAGTGGCTGGGGCATGCCCGGGAAAGCCTGGCGGCCTACCGGGACAACCATGCGGCGCGAGAAAGCAGCGCCCGCAACGGCTTCCGTTTCAGCGAAGTCGACCAACTGGCCATCGTGAACGTCGCGCTGCAGGTCGACCGGCTCAGCCGCCACCCGCTGTTGGCGTCCGCGTTGGCATCGGACGCCATTCAGGTGGTCGGCATCTTCTTCGACTTCGCCACCGTGCACGTGCATGTGGTGGACCGGAACGGGATCGTGCACACCGCCGAACCCGCCGAAGCCCGCTAGCTCTGCGGCAGCCGCACGACCTGAAGGAAGAACTCGTCGATCTGCCGGACGGCGTTCATGAACTGGTCCAGGTCCACCGGCTTGGTCACGTAGGCGTTGGCGTGCAACTTGTAGCTGCGCAGGATGTCCTCCTCGGCCGACGACGTGGTCAGCACCACGACCGGGATCCCGCACAGCTCGGGGTCGGACTTGATCTTCTGCAGTAGTTGGCGCCCGTCGTATTTCGGCAGATTCAGGTCCAGCAGGATCAGGTCGGGTCGGGGCGCGTGCTCGTAGGCGCCGCGCTTGTAGAGGTAGTTCAGGCCCTCTTCGCCGTCGTGCGCGACGTGCAACCGGTTCTTGAGCTTGTTGTGCTCGAAGGCTTCTCGGGTGATGAGCTCGTCGCCTGGGTCGTCTTCGACCAGCAGGATGTCGATCGCCCGACCGGATGGTGTCATTCGTGTGCTCCTTCTACAGTGACCAAGCCTTTTGCGATTTCCTTCGCGCCTCCGCCGGCCCCCCCGATGGGTTCAGCGTTGGACTCCGGGACCGGAAGGGTGAACTCGAACCGTGTCCCATCGGTGTACGAGGTGTCGACCCACACGGTGCCCCCGTGGTGCTCGACGATCTTCTTACATAGCGCGAGACCCAGACCTGTTCCACCATAGGCGTCGCGACCATGCAGCCGCTGGAAGATGATGAAGACCTTGTCGACGAACTCCGGCTGGATGCCGATGCCGTTGTCGGCCACGCTGAGCAACCAGTAGCCCTCGCGCTTACCGGTGCCCGGCTGGCAGTCGATGACGACCCGGGGCGCGCGGTCCTCCCGCCGGAATTTCACCGCATTGCCGATCAAGTTCTGCCACAACATGGTCAGCAAGGTCGGGTCTCCGCAGACCTGCGGCATGCGCGGGTTGCGCCGGACGATCTCGGCCCCGGACTCCTCGATCGCGACGGCCAGATTGGCCACCGCCGAATCCAGCGCGGTGTCGAGTTCCACCTCGGTGTACTTGGTGTTCAGCCGGCCCACCCGGGAAAAGCTCAACAGGTCGTTGATCAGCACCTGCATGCGCTTGGCGCCGTCCACCGCGAACCCGATGTACTCCACACCGCGGGCGTCGAGCTTGTCGGCGTAGCGCCGCTCGAGCAACTGACAGAACGACGCCACCTTGCGCAGCGGCTCCTGCAGGTCGTGCGAGGCGACGTAGGCGAACTGCTCGAGCTCGGCGTTCGAACGCCGCAAATCGGCGGCCTGCTCGTCCAATTGTGCTTGCGTTTCCTGGGATTCGACCAGCCTCTGCACGATCACCTGGCGCATGTTCTCCACGTCGGCTGCCATGCCCCGGATGTCCGCGGGCCGCTGCGGCAGTTCGATGCGGTCGTTGAAATGACCGTCGGCGATCGACCGGCAGGACCCGGCCAGGTTGTCCAACGGACGGTTGACCGCGCGCTGGATCAGCAAACCGAGCAGTGCGGCGGTGGCGATGAAGATCAGCACCATGCCGCCCAGCACCCTGTCGCGCCAGTCGTTCATGCGCTCGAGTCGCGCGGCACCGATGTCACGGGCCGCGCTCAGGTGTGCATTCTGCGTGTCGAAGAGCCCGCGCAGATAGTCGAAGTCGGCTTTGCCCAGCGCCGCCGTGGCATTCGGCACCACCATCGGGGAGTTCGGAGTCACACGCGAGATCAGCGGCTCCGCGTAGTCTCTGCGCCAGTTGGCGGCGGCCGTCTCGATGGCGTCCAGGTCAGCCAACAGATCGGCGTGCCGGGCCAACCGAGACCGGATGTCCTGCGACGCCGCCTGTTCGGCGCGGACGCCGTCGTAGTAGGGCGTCAGGAACTGCGTATCGGCGGAGATCAGGTAACCGCGCAGCCCCGTCTCCTGATCGCGCAACGCCGCCTGCAACTGGGATGCCGAAACACGCGAGGGCTGGACGTCGTCGCGCAGCGACCGCGACACCTCGTCGGTGCGGTCCAGCAGCAACGCGCCCACCACTGAGCCCAGCAGCACCAACAGCCCCATCGCGGATAGCACGGAGGCCAGCCATCCCCGCACGGTGAGCTGCGGCTTGGGCAACGTGCCCCGGGCGTCGTTCCTCACCGGGTCACCGGGTGGTCCGCTGCACGCGGACCACGGCGATGTCGTCGCTCAACCCGCCCATTCCCTGAGCGAGTTCCTCTGCGCCGTCGATCAGCGCGTCGACGAACTCCGGTCCGGCCAGCCCGGCGTGCCCACGCGCCAGAGCCAACAATCCGTCTTCGCCGAGTCGCCGGCCGCCGCTTCCGGAGTAACCCTCGAAGAGTCCGTCGGTCAGCAGCAACAGACCGTGCCCGGCCGGCAGGTGCACCTCAGTCTGCGGCCAGTCGGCGCAATTCAGGCCCAACGCCGGACCATGGGGCGGCTCGAGCCACTCCACCGATCCCGGGCCGTGCACCAGCATCCCGGGATGCCCGGCGCGCACCGCGGTGATCGGAGCGTCGTCGCCCGGTA
This sequence comes from Mycobacterium sp. NGS67, assembly GCF_059812185.1. NCBI lineage: Bacteria > Bacillati > Actinomycetota > Actinomycetes > Mycobacteriales > Mycobacteriaceae > Mycobacterium > Mycobacterium sp. NGS67. Next base: position 180,543 of record NZ_JCALCF010000007.1, on the reverse strand, counting down.
TCGCCAGGCTCAGCACCGTGGCGAAGACGCCGTTGTCGGCGCGTTCGGCGTGCAGCACCCGCTCCAGCTGACGCATCCGATCCACCCCGTGCACGCCGGCGAATGTCAGTGTGCGCCAGGCGATCCGAAGCGCAGCTCCCAACGCCGCCTCGTCCGGGCCGTGACCGGCGACGTCGCCGATGAGCACATGGGTGACCCGGTCAGGGGTCTGCACGACGTCGTAGAAGTCGCCGCACAACAACGCTTTCTCCCGGCTGGGCCGGTACCGGGCAACGATCTCGAGACCCGGGTCCTCCAGCAGCAACGGGGACGGCAACAGGCCGCGTTCGAGCAGCGCGTTCTCCCGGGCGCGCAGCTGGCTGGCATGCAGGTCCGCGGCGATCAGCTCGGCACGTTTGCGTTCGATCGCGTACAACAGCGCGCGGCGCAGCATCTCCGGTTCGACCCGGCCTTTGACGAGATAGTCCTGGGCTCCGGCGGCGACGGCGGAGGCGCCGAAGTATTCGTCGTTGAGTCCGGTGAGCACCACGATCGGCACGGTGGCATCGCTTCGCAGGATCCGGTCCAGCGCGTCGATTCCGTTGGCGTCGGGCAGATTCAGGTCCAGCAGCACACAGTCCGGGCGGGCCGAGGCCAGCTCGCGCTCGGCGTGCGCCATCGACTGCGCCCACACCACCTCGATGTCGGCGACCGCGTCGGCGATCAGTTCTTCCACCAGCACGGCGTCGGCCCGGTCGTCTTCGACCAACAGCAACGACAACGCCCGCCAGCTGGCCGCGGGGGCCACGAAACCCTGCACCGTCAAGTCCCTGTCACCCGCGGGCGCACACGCGAACTCACGTTCTTCACCAAATTCGGCCCCCTGGGCAGTGGCAACACGTCTGGTCATGGGACGACGCGCCGGCATCCGGCAAGTGCGTCGAAGCAGGTCCGAAAAGATCCGGGCGTTATCTTGCCACCTCGACTGGCTTCTCAATCGCGCGTGGACTTGGTCGTCAGCTGGATACTAGGCGGTGGGACGCGGGTTTTCCTGTCGTTCTGGCAAATGTCATCGGAGCTGCTTACGCCGGCGTCAGCGCAACAGGGCCCGGGACATCACGACTCGCTGAATCTGGTTGGTGCCTTCGTAGATCTGGGTGATCTTGGCGTCGCGCATCATCCGCTCGACCGGGAAGTCGATGGTATAGCCGGCGCCGCCGAACAGCTGCACCGCGTCCGTGGTGACTTCCATGGCCACATCGGAAGCCAGGCACTTCGACGCCGCGGAGATGAAGCCCAGATTGCCTTCGCCGCGCTCGGCGCGGGCGGCGGCGGTGTAGACCATCAGCCGGGCGGATTCCACCTTCATGGCCATGTCGGCGAGCATGAACTGCACGGCCTGGAACGAGCTGATCGACTGGGCGAACTGCTTGCGGTCCTTGGTGTAGGCGATCGCCGCGTCCAGGGCGCCCTGCGCGATGCCGACGGCCTGGGCCCCGATGGTCGGACGGGTGTGATCCAGCGTCGCCAGCGCGGTCTTGAATCCGGTGCCGGGCTCGCCGATGATGCGGTCGCCGGGGATCCGACAGTTCTCGAAGTACAACTCGGTGGTGGGCGACCCCTTGATGCCCAGCTTGCGTTCCTTGGGGCCGATCTGGAAGCCCTCGTCGTCGATGTGCACGATGAACGCCGAGATGCCGTTGGCGCCCTTGTCCGGATCGGTCACGGCCATCACGGTGTACCAGGATGACTTGCCGCCGTTGGTGATCCAGGCCTTCGCGCCGTTGAGGATCCAGTCGTCGCCGTCGGCCTTGGCCCGGGTGCGCATCGACGCGGCGTCCGATCCGGCCTCGCGTTCGCTCAGTGCGTAGGAAGCCATCGCGGTGCCGTCGGCGATGGACGGCAACACCTGCTTCTTCAGCTCGTCGGAGCCGCGCAGGATCAACCCCATGGTGCCCAGCTTGTTGACCGCGGGAATCAGCGATGCCGACGCGTCGACGCGGGCGACCTCTTCGATGACGATGCAGGCCGCCACCGAGTCCGCGCCCTGCCCGCCGAATTCCTCGGGGACGTGCACGGCGTTGAATCCCGAGGCGTTCAGCGCGTCCAGCGCTTCCTGCGGGAACCGGGAGTTCTCATCGACGTCGGCGGCGTGCGGGGCGATCTCCTTTTCCGCCAGCGCACGGATCGCCGAGCGCAACTCCTGGTGCTCCTCGGGCAGTTGAAACAGATCGAACGACGGATTTCCGGCCCATCCAGCCATCGCCAGCCTCCTTGCTACTCGTCGGTAACTTTACCCTGTAGCTGCTGCAACGCCGCATCCTTGGCCGCGACGGTCTGCGCCAGCCGGTCCTGGAACTCGACGATGCGCGCCCGCAGTTGCGGGTCCGACGATCCCAGCATGCGCACGGCCAGCAGTCCCGCGTTGCGGGCGCCACCAATCGACACCGTGGCCACCGGCACCCCGGCCGGCATCTGCACGATCGACAACAGCGAATCCAGCCCGTCCAGCCGCGCCAGCGGCACCGGGACACCGATCACCGGCAGCGGGGTCGCCGAGGCGACCATGCCCGGCAGGTGCGCGGCCCCGCCGGCACCGGCGATGATCACCTCGAGACCGCGGTCGGCGGCCTCGCGCGCGTAGTCGAACATGACCGCCGGAGTGCGATGCGCCGAGACCACGCGGACCTCGTGCGGGACGTCGAATTCGGCCAGGGCCGCGGCGGCGTCCTGCATCACCGTCCAGTCGCTGTCGCTGCCCATGATGACCCCGACTCGGGGCTGCGGGCTGGTGTCACTCATGCGCGTCCCATCCGTCCGTCCACTGCGCGTGCGACAACCAGTGTGCCGCCAGCTCGGCCCGTTCCCGCAGCGTGGCCAGGCTTTCCGGGCCGGGGTCGTCGGTGCCGAGGAAGTTGATGTGCCCGATCTTGCGCCCCGGCCGCTCGGCCTTGCCGTACAGGTGCACCCTGGCGTCGGGCATCCGGGCGAACAGGTGATGCAGCCGCTCATCCATGGATATCTGCGGCGTCTCGTCCGCTTTCGCGCCCAGCACGTTGGCCATCACGGTCCACGGCACGACGGCCGCGGTATCGCCGAGCGGATAGTCCAGTACCGCGCGCAGGTGCTGCTCGAACTGGCTGGTCCGCGATCCGTCCATGGTCCAGTGCCCCGAGTTGTGCGGCCGCATCGCCAGCTCGTTCACCACCAACCGCCCGTCGGTGGTCTCGAACAGTTCCACGGCCAGCACCCCGACCACGCCCAGTTCGTCGGCCAGCCGCAGCGCCAGCTGCTGGGCTTCGACGGCCAGCGCCTCGGACAGCTCCGGTGCAGGCGCGATCACCTGCACGCAGATGCCGTCGCGCTGCACGGTCTCCACCACCGGCCAGGCCGCGCCCTGACCGAACGGCGAGCGGGCCACCAGCGCGGACAGCTCCCGGCGCAGCACCACCCGCTCCTCGACGAGTGCCGGCACCCCGCCGGCCAGATATTCGCCCGCGATCTCGCGGGCGTGCGCAAGATCACGCGCCATCGCGACACCGCGGCCGTCGTAGCCGCCCCGGGCCGCCTTGACGACGACGGGACCGTCGGCGAACGCCGCCAGCTCACCGAGGTCGTCCTGACTCTCGAGGCCGAGGTAGCGCGGCACCGGCATGTTCAGCGCCGCCAACCGCCGCCGCATCACCAGCTTGTCCTGGGCGTGCACCAGGGCGGGCGGGGGCGGCAGCACGTTGACGCCCTCGGCGACCAGCTTCTCGAGCAGCTCGGACGGCACATGTTCGTGGTCGAACGTCAGCGCGGTGGCCCCGGCGGCCACCCGGCGCAGGTCCTCCAGCTCGGTGTGCGAACCGATGACCACGTCGGGGCTGACCTGGGCGGCCGGGTCGTCGGTCGAGTTTGCCAGCACACGCAGGGTCTGCCCGAGGGCGATAGCGGCCTGGTGCGTCATCCGGGCCAATTGACCACCGCCGACCATGGCTACCAGGGGAGTTCGGGGACTCGGCACGGCCCTCATGTTGTCACGGCACCTGACCGGCGTGTTTAGTGGCCTTAAACGGCTCAGAATGCCAAATCGTTATGTACCATTTTGCGCCGATTTCGAGATCATCCGTAGACTGGCGTGCTGTGTCCTTTGCCGATGCCACGATCGCGCGTCTCCCCGCGGCTGTTCAGCCCTTTGCGATGCGCCACCACGAGCTGATCAAATTCGCCATCGTCGGCGGCACCACATTCATCATCGACTCGGCCATTTTCTACACGCTGAAGCTGACCATTCTCGAACCCAAACCGGTGACGGCCAAAGTCATCGCCGGGATCGTCGCGGTGATCGCGTCCTACATTCTGAACCGCGAATGGAGCTTCCGTAACCGGGGCGGCCGCGAACGCCACCACGAAGCGTTGCTGTTCTTCGCGTTCAGCGGCGTCGGTGTGTTGCTGAGCATGGCGCCGCTGTATTTCTCCAGCTACGTCCTGCAGCTGCGGGTGCCCAATGTGTCGTTGACCGTGGAGAACCTGGCCGACTTCCTGTCGGCCTACATCATCGGGAACCTGCTGCAGATGGCGTTCCGGTTCTGGGCCTTCCGGCGCTGGGTGTTCCCGGACGCGTTCGCCCGCGACCCGGAGAAGGCGCTGGAGTCGGCGCTGACCGCCGGCGGTATCGCCGAGGTCTTCGAGGACGAGCTGGAAGAGGGCAACGTCACCTTGCTGCGGTCCTGGCGCAACCGCGCCGGCAAGACTCAGCTGGGAGATTCCTCCGAGCCCAGGGTGTCGAAGACTTCGTGATACAGCAGCGCGTGCACATCGCGCAGCCGCGGAATGTTGTGAAACTCCAACGGATCCTGTGACGCCGACTCGATGATCAGCGTTCCGGTGCGGAAGATCCTTTCGAAGACTCTGTCCCGGAACTCCACGCTGTTGATCCGCGCCAGCGGGATGTCGATGCCGCTGCGGGTCAGCACGCCGTGGCGGTACATCACCCGCCGGTTGGTCACCACGAAATGCGTGGTGAGCCAGGACAGGAACGGCCACACCGTCAGCCAGCCGACGATGATCAACCAGATACCCCAGATCACGCCGTAGATGATGTTCTTCGTCATCGGCTGCCACGGGGTGGAGTCGACGAACCCGGAACCGAGCGAGGCCAGCGCGGTCGCCACGATCAGCGCCAGGACCGGCAGGATCAGACGTTTCCAGTGCGGGTGACGGTGCAGGACCACCTGCTCGCCCTTGGCCAGTGCGTTGTCCGGATAGCCCACCGCCCCAAGCTAACGCAAATGGATCACGTCACCGGCGGAAACCACGACGTTCTGCCCGGATTTGTCGGCGTCGCTGTCCCAGGTTTCCAGGCACAACCGGCCCTGCTCGTCGATGTCGCGCGCGATCCCGACGACGGCTCGGTCGCCGGGGAGTTCGGCCCGGACCCGCGATCCGAGGGTCAGGCTGCGGGCCCGGTAGTCGTTGGCCAGCTGGGGGTCGGCTCCCCGCACGGCGCGCCAGGCGGCGATGCGCTCCCCCAGCTCGCGCAACAACCGACGCACCAGCAGGTTGCGATCCAGCTGCGCGACGCCCTCGTTCAGTAGCGAGGTCGCACCGACGTCGGGTGGGGCGTCGCTGACGTTGAGCCCGATGCCGACCACCGCGAACGGTTGTGCCACCTCGGCCAGGATGCCGGCCAGCTTGCCGCTCCCGGCGAGCACGTCGTTGGGCCACTTCAGCCCGGCTTCCACCGGGCTCACCGCGGCCACCGCGTCCACGACGGCCAGCCCGGTAGCCAGCGACAGCCAGCCCCACCCGGCCGTCGGGACGTCGTCGACTCGGACCCCGACCGACATCGTGATCTGCCCTCGCGGCGCCGCCGTCCAGTTCCGGCCATGCCGTCCGCGGCCGGCGGTCTGTTGTTCGGCGATCAGCACCGCGCCGTCGATGTCGGCGCCGTTCGACGCCCGGGTCAGCAGGTCGGCGTTGGTGGAACCGGTTTGCTCGACGACGTCGAGTTGCCGCCAGTAGGAGTCGTCGCCGATCACCTCGGCGCGCAGGGCGGCCTCGTCGAGCCGGTCGCGGTCGGTCACGCGATCAGCTTAAAGACCCGCTTTGCCGGGTCATCCCGGCGCGCCGACGCTCAGCCGCCTACTCGTCCGCGCCGAGCGTGTCGCCAGTGCGAAAATCGACCCGAATTTTGACAGTGGTTACACGCTCGGCGGGGCCAGCGAAGGCTCAGCGTCCGAGCATGTCCCTGACCGCCAGATGGCTGAACAGCATGCTGGTGCCGATCGGGTTGCCGCCGCCGGGATAGGCCAGCCCGCTGGGCGCGGCCATCGTGTTGCCGGCGGCGTACAGGCCGGGGATCGGATTGCCCGAGGTGTCCAGCACCCGCGCGGCGGCGTCGGTGCGCAGTCCACCCTTGGTGCCCAGGTCGGAAATGCCGAAGGCGGCGGCGTGATACGGCGGCCGGTCGATGGGCACCAGCGGCGAGGCGCCGCCGGAGAACGCCCGATCGAATGCCTCGTCGCCGCGGCCGAAGTCCTCGTCCACCCCGGCGGCGGCGAACTGGTTGAACCGGGCCACCGTCGTCGCCAACTGGCCCGGCGGCACCCCGATCTGGGTGGCCAGCGCCTCCAGCGTGTCGGCGGTGTGCCACAGCCCGGCCGCGACGTATTTTTCGGTCTCCACGATCGAGACGTTGGCCGCCTTGACCGGCGGCACCTCCCCTTCGCGGTCGTCGTAAATCATCCAGTACGGCAACGTCACCGACTCGTCCTGCAGCTTGCCGATGATCTCGCGGCCGGCGCGGTCGTAGGCCCGGGATTCGTTGACGAATCGGTTGCCGTCCTGGTTGACGAAGATGCCGCCGGTGAACCACAGCGCGAACGCCGAGCGGCCGTCGGGATGCGTCATGCCCGGCGACCACCACGCCTGGTCCAACAGGTCGGTGTCGGCGCCGACGGCGATGCCGGCCTGCAGCGCCTGGCCGAGGCTGCCCGGCCCGCCCATGGTGTCGCGCGCGTGACCGGGCACGCCGTAGCGGCGGCGCAGCTCGTCGTTGTCTTCGAAACCGCCGGCGGCCAGCAGCACTCCGCGCCGGGTGCGGATCGCGGTGCGTTTGCCCCAGTTGTCCACGACGGCACCCACGACCCGACCGTCGGACACCACCAGCTCGACCAGCGCGGTGTCCCGGCGCAGCGAGGCGTTCGGGTACTGCTTGATCGCCGTCAGGAACCGCGCGATCAGCGCGCGGCCGCCGACGTAGTAGTCGGGCGGGGTTTCGGCGCCGAGCCGGTCGGTGTCCAGCGGTCCGCGGATCTCGTCGCGCAGTTCCGGAGCGGCGGCCACCTTCAGCGGCTTCGCGGCGATGTGACGCTGGCCGTCCAGTCGGGCTTTGGGCGCCTTGCCGTAATAGTCGGGCCAGGGCAGCGGCACGAATTTGATGACGGGATCCTGCTCGAGGTATTCGATCAGGGGCGCGCCGCCGCGCACGAACGTTTCCTGCAGTTCCCGCGGGGTCCGGTCGCCCACCACCGCGTGGTAGTAGGTCAGCGCGTCCTCGATGGTGTCGTCGGTGCCCGTGCGCTTGAGGACGGGATTGCACGGAAACCACACGCCGCCACCGCCGGAGTAGGCGGTGGTGCCGCCGAACTTGTCGGTCGACTCGACGAGCAGCACATTGAGGCCTTCGCGGGCGGCGGTATACGCGCCGGTCACGCCGCCGCCACCGGATCCGGCGACCAACACGTCGCACTCCTCTGCCCAGCGCATTTCCGGATGGCCGTCCATGCCCGGAGACTACTTAAGGGCTCATTAAGGGTCGGGCCGGGTCTGCCGATAACATCGACTCCCATGACAAGCGTCGCCGACCACACCGCAGAGCCCGCCGCCGAGCACACGATCGACATCCACACCACCGCGGGCAAGCTCGCGGAGCTGCACAAGCGTCGGGAGGAGTCGCTGCATCCGGTCGGTGAGGCCGCCGTCGACAAGGTGCACGCCAAGGGCAAGCTGACGGCGCGGGAACGGATTACCGCACTGCTGGACGAGGATTCGTTCGTCGAGCTGGACGCGCTGGCCAAGCACCGCAGCACCAACTTCGGGCTGGAGAAGAACCGTCCGGTGGGCGACGGCGTCGTCACCGGTTACGGCACCATCGAGGGCCGCGACGTCTGCATCTTCAGCCAGGACGCCACGGTGTTCGGCGGCAGTCTGGGCGAGGTGTACGGCGAGAAGATCGTCAAGGTGCAGGAGCTTGCGATCAAGACCGGGCGTCCGCTGATCGGCATCAACGACGGCGCCGGCGCCCGCATCCAGGAGGGCGTCGTCTCGCTGGGCCTGTACAGCAAGATCTTCCGCAACAACATCCTGGCGTCCGGCGTCGTCCCGCAGATCTCGCTGATCATGGGCGCCGCGGCCGGCGGCCACGTGTACTCCCCCGCCCTGACCGACTTCGTCATCATGGTCGACCAGACCAGCCAGATGTTCATCACCGGACCCGACGTGATCAAGACCGTCACCGGCGAGGACGTCACCATGGAGGAACTCGGCGGCGCCCACACCCACATGGCGAAGTCGGGCACGCTGCATTACGTCGCGTCCGGGGAGCAGGACGCCTTCGAGTACGTGCGCGACCTGCTCAGCTACCTGCCGCCGAACAACGCCACCGACCCGCCGCGGGAGCCGGCGCCGCTGCCGGTGGGTCCGATCGAGGACAACCTGACCGACGAGGACCTCGAACTGGACACCCTGATCCCGGACTCGCCCAACCAGCCCTACGACATGCACGAAGTGATCGTGCGCATCCTCGACGACGACGAGTTCCTCGAGGTGCAGGCGGGCTACGCGCAGAACATCATCGTCGGGTTCGGTCGCGTCGAGGGCCGGCCGGTCGGGATCGTGGCCAACCAGCCCACCCAGTTCGCCGGCTGCCTGGACATCAACGCCTCGGAGAAGGCCGCCCGGTTCGTGCGGACCTGCGACTGCTTCAACATCCCGATCGTGATGCTGGTGGACGTGCCGGGGTTCCTGCCGGGCACCGGCCAGGAATACAACGGCATCATCCGGCGCGGCGCCAAGCTGCTCTACGCCTACGGCGAGGCGACCGTCCCGAAGATCACCGTGATCACCCGCAAGGCCTACGGCGGCGCTTACTGCGTGATGGGTTCGAAGGACATGGGTTGCGACGTCAACCTGGCGTGGCCGACGGCCCAGATCGCGGTGATGGGCGCCTCCGGCGCGGTCGGGTTCGTGTACCGGCAGAAGCTGAAGGAGGCCGCGGAGGCCGGCGAGGACGTCGACGGGCTGCGGCTGCAGTTGCAGCAGGAGTACGAGGACACCCTGGTCAACCCCTACATCGCCGCCGAGCGCGGCTACGTCGACGCGGTGATCCCGCCGTCGCACACCCGCGGTTACGTCGGCACCGCGCTGCGGCTGCTGGAACGCAAGATCGCGCAGTTGCCGCCGAAGAAGCACGGGAACATCCCCCTGTGAGGCAACTAGTGCCGAGCAGACGCAAAAGCACCCCATTTCGGCACGAAATGGGGACTTTTGCGTCTGCTCGCCCAACTTCACCAGCGACGGGAGTGAGATGACTGAGGTGACCGAGGAGACGCAGCCGGCCGAGGAGGCGCCGCACGCGCACGAACCGCACCTCAAGGTCGTCAAGGGCCACCCGAGCGACCAGGAGCTGGCGGCGCTGATCGCCGTGTTGGGCTGCATCGGCGGTGGGACGCCCCCACCGGAACCCGAACCGGCCCGGTGGGGTCTGCCGGTGGACAAGTTGCGCTACCCGGTCTTCAGTTGGCAGCGCATCACCCTGCAGGAAATGACGCACATGCGTCGATGATCCGCCTGGTGCTCGGGTCGGCCTCATCGGGACGGCTCACGGTGCTGCGCCAGGCGGGTGTCGACCCGCTGGTGCTGGTCTCCGGCGTCGACGAGGACGGACTGATCGCCGCGCTGGGTCCGACCGCCGCGCCCGGCGAGGTGGTGCGGGCGCTGGCCACCGCGAAGGCCGAACACGTGACGTCGGTGCTGCCCGACCGTGCGGTCACGGCGGATTGCGTTGTGCTCGGCTGTGATTCGATGCTCTACCTCGACGGCCGGTTGTGCGGCAAACCCGCGTCGGTCGAGGACGCGCGCCGGCAGTGGGAGTCGATGGCCGGACGCCGCGGACACCTGCACACCGGGCATTGCCTGGTTCGGATACGCGACCACACCGTCGTGCGAACCGAGGCCGAAACATCGGTCACCACAGTGCAATTCGGGACCCCGTCCCGCGACGACCTGGAGGCGTACCTGGCCAGCGGCGAACCGCTGAAGGTGGCGGGCGGGTTCACCCTGGACGGCTTGGGCGGCTGGTTCGTCGACGGGGTGGACGGCGACCCGTCGACCGTGATCGGCGTGAGCCTGCCGCTGTTGCGCTCGCTGTTGGGACGGGTCGGGGTGTCGGTCGCGTCGTTGTGGGCCGCCAATCCGACGCCGGAATCGGAGTAACAGCTAAACGCTCGACTTGCAGTTGATCGGGGGTGAGCGACTGAGCGGTGTCGGTGACGATTTCCGCCGCATTGCCGGCTCAAGCACGGTTGTGAAGCCTTGGCTTTGAGTGTGAAGTGACGGCTTTCGGCGTGCAGTCTGGGCGGGAAAATCGGCAGGATCCCGCCCAGGTTTCACCCCCAACGCCCAGATTTCACGCGCAACGCCCAGGTTTCACGCGCAACGCCCAGGCTTCACGCGCAACGCCCAGGTTTCACACCAAAAGCCCGGCGCACCGCACCGCGGCGCGGTCTGAAGGTCGAAACGATGCGGTCGGCGAAGCCTTAATCCGCAGCCGAGAACCAACCCTGCAGACGCCCGAGAAGCACTGCGCCCAACACTCAACCGAGCTGTTCGACTCGCTTTAGTAGGCTCGGTGACGTGCCACTTCCCCCAGATCCCAGCCCCACCCTGTCGGGCTACGCCAACCCCGAACGGCTCGTCACGGCCGACTGGCTGTCCGCCCACATCGGCTCTCCCGGCCTGGCAATCGTCGAATCCGACGAGGATGTGCTGCTCTACGACGTCGGCCACATTCCCGGAGCCGTCAAGATCGACTGGCACACCGACCTCAACGACCCACGGGTGCGCGACTACATCACCGGTGACCAGTTCGCCGCGCTGATGGACAGCAAGGGCATCGCCCGCGACGACACGGTGGTGATCTACGGCGACAAGAGCAACTGGTGGGCGGCCTACGCGTTGTGGGTGTTCACCCTGTTCGGTCACCCCGATGTGCGCCTGCTCAACGGCGGACGCGACCTCTGGCTCGCCGAACGCCGCGACACCACCCTTGAGGTCCCGACCAAGACCTCGGCCGGCTATCCCGTCGTGCAGCGCAACGACGCGCCGATCCGGGCTTTCAAAGAAGACGTGCTCGAGGCGCTGGGCAGTCAGCCGCTGATCGACGTGCGCTCCCCCGACGAATACACCGGCAAGCGCACCCACATGCCCGACTACCCCGAAGAGGGCGCGCTGCGCGCCGGCCACATCCCCACCGCACGGTCCATCCCGTGGGGCAAGGCCGCCGACGAGAACGGCCGCTTCCGCAGCCGCGAGGAACTCGAAGAGCTCTACGGCTTTCTGAACCCCGACGACCGGACCATCGTCTATTGCCGCATCGGCGAACGGTCCAGCCACACCTGGTTCGTGCTGACCCATCTGCTGGGCAGATCCGGCGTGCGCAACTACGACGGGTCGTGGACCGAGTGGGGTAACACCGTGCGCGTGCCGATCACCGCCGGCCCCGAACCAGGACCAGCACCGGCCACATGACGATGCCCGCGCCGCTGGCCGAGGTGGTGTCCGACTTCGCCGAAGTCCAGGGCCAGGACAAGCTGCAGCTGCTGCTGGAGTTCGCCGGTGAACTCCCAGCCCTGCCGGCACATTTGGCCGAATCCGCGATGGAGCCGGTCCCCGAATGCCAGTCACCGCTGTTCCTGCACGTCGACGCCCGCGACCGCGACCGGGTGCGGCTGCATTTCAGCGCGCCGGCCGAGGCGCCGACCACCCGCGGATTCGCGTCGATCCTGGCCGCCGGCCTCGACGAGCAACCCGCCGCCGACATCCTCGCGGTGCCCGAGGACTTCTACACCGATCTCGGTCTGGCCGAGCTGATCAGCCCGCTGCGGCTGCGCGGAATGTCGGCGATGCTGGCGCGAATCAAGCGCCGGCTTCGCGAATCCGCCTGAATCGGGGAACCGCGTGACCGGGCCGACGGGGCGCCGCATAAACTTCCCCGACAAGGCTTGTAAGAAATTCTCTTAAAGACGAAAAGACGTCCAAACCAGGAGGCGCAGTGCCCAGTCACGCCAGTTCGCGGATCTCCAAAGTTCTCGTCGCCAACCGCGGCGAGATCGCCGTCCGGGTGATCCGGGCAGCCCGGGATGCCGGACTCGCCAGCGTGGCGGTGTACGCCGAGCCCGACGCCGAGGCTCCGCACGTCGCCCTGGCCGACGAGGCCTTCGCGCTGGGCGGCCAAACCTCCGCGGAGTCCTACCTGGACTTCGGCAAGTTGCTCGACGCGGCCGCCAAGTCCGGCGCCAACGCCGTGCACCCCGGCTACGGCTTCCTGTCGGAGAACGCCGACTTCGCTCAGGCGGTGATCGACGCCGGCCTGATCTGGATCGGGCCCAGCCCGCAGTCGATCCGCGACCTCGGCGACAAGGTCACCGCGCGCCACATCGCTGCCCGCGCGCAGGCTCCGCTGGTGCCCGGCACCCCCGACCCGGTCAAGGACGCCGACGAGGTGGTCGCGTTCGCCAAGGAGTACGGCGTGCCGATCGCGATCAAGGCCGCGTTCGGTGGCGGCGGCCGCGGCATGAAGGTGGCCCGTTCCATCGAGGAGATCCCCGAGCTGTTCGAGTCGGCCACCCGGGAGGCCGTCGCCGCGTTCGGCCGTGGTGAGTGCTTCGTGGAGCGCTATCTGGACAAACCCCGCCACGTCGAGGCACAGGTGATCGCCGACCAGCACGGCAACGTCATCGTCGCCGGCACCCGGGACTGCTCGCTGCAGCGTCGGTTCCAGAAGCTGGTCGAGGAGGCGCCGGCGCCGTTCCTCACCGACGCCCAGCGCAAGGAGATCCACGAGTCCGCCAAGCGGATCTGCAAGGAAGCTCACTACTACGGCGCCGGCACCGTCGAGTACCTCGTCGGCCAGGACGGGCTGATCTCGTTCCTGGAGGTCAACACCCGCCTTCAGGTGGAGCACCCGGTCACCGAGGAGACCGCCGGGATCGACCTGGTGCTGCAGCAGTTCAAGATCGCCAACGGCGAGAAGCTCGACATCTCCGAGGACCCGACGCCGCGCGGGCACGCCATCGAGTTCCGGATCAACGGCGAGGACGCCGGTCGCGGCTTCCTGCCCGCGCCCGGCCCGGTGACCCGCTACGACACCCCCAGCGGTCCCGGCGTCCGGCTGGACTCCGGTGTGGTGGCCGGTTCGGTGATCGGCGGCCAGTTCGACTCGATGCTGGCCAAGCTGATCGTCTACGGCGCCACCCGCGAGGAGGCGCTTGCACGTTCCCGACGTGCGCTGGACGAGTTCCACGTCGAGGGGCTGGCGACCGTCATCCCGTTCCACCGCGCCGTGGTGTCCGACCCGGCGTTCATCGGCGATGAGAACGGCTTCACCGTTCACACCCGCTGGATCGAGACCGAGTGGGACAACACCATCGAGCCCTTCACCGGCGGCGAACCGCTGGACGAAGAGGAGTCCCGGCCGCGGCAGAAGGTCATCGTCGAGGTCGACGGCCGCCGCGTCGAGGTCTCCCTGCCCGGCGACCTGGCGCTGTCCAGCGGCGCTCCCGACGCCGTCGGTGTGGTACGCCGTAAGCCCAAGGCGCGCAAGCGAGGCGGGCACGGCGGTGCGGCGGCCTCCGGTGACGCGGTGACGGCTCCCATGCAGGGCACCGTCGTCAAGGTCGCCGTCGAGGAGGGCCAACAGGTATCCGCCGGCGACCTGGTGGTGGTGCTGGAGGCGATGAAGATGGAGAACCCGGTCACCGCCCACAAGGACGGGGTGATCACCGGGCTGGCGGTGGAGCCGGGCGCGGCCATCACTCAGGGCACGGTGCTCGCCGAGATCAAGTAGCGCTTCGGCGCTTCCAGCGCTTCGAGCGTCGAGTGTGTGCGGCTACCCGCGCACTCGGCGCCGAATGCGCGGCAGGCTGCACACTCGCGAAAAACTCACTCCAACTGGTCGCGCAGCCGCGCCAGCGATTTGGCCAGCAGCCGGGAGACGTGCATCTGCGAGATCCCGACCCGCTCGGCGATCTGCGTCTGCGTCATCGACTCGAAGAAGCGCAGTACCAACACCATTCGCTCGCGTTCCGGCAGCGCTTCGAGCAGCGGGCGCAGCGCCTCGCGGTTCTCGATCCGGTCCAGGCCCTGGTCCACATCGCCCAGGGTGTCGGCGATGGCACGCGCGTCGTCGTCCTCGTTGCCGCCGCCGCTGTCGATGGACAACGTGTTGTAGGAGCTTCCCGCGACCAGACCTTCGACGACTTCGGCGCGGTCCATACCCAGTTCGACGGCGAGTTCGGTTGCGGTGGGGGCTCTTCCCAGCCGCTGCGACAACTCGGCGGTCGCGGTGCCCAACCGCAGGTGCAGCTCCTTGAGCCGGCGCGGCACCTTGACCGACCAGCTGTTGTCACGGAAGTGCCGCCGGACCTCGCCCATGATGGTCGGGACGGCGAAAGAGACGAAGTCCGAACCGGTTTCGACGTCGAAGCGCACCACCGCGTTGACCAGTCCGACCCGCGCGACCTGGATCAGGTCGTCGCGTGGTTCGCCGCGGCCCTCGAATCGCCGGGCGATGTGGTCAGCCAGCGGCAGGCAGCGTTCCACGATCTTGTCCTGGTTGCGCTGGAACTCCGCCGAGCCGGCAGCAAAGGTGGCCAGCTCGCGGAACATGTCCGGAACATCGGCGTATTCGTTAGGTCGAGATTGGGAACCGCCGGCAGTTTGCTCTGTCAACTGGCCGTCACTTACTAGTGGCCGCCCGTCGCGCTGTCAACGAAATTCCGAAGACACTGCCCGTTGCGTCGGGCTCGCGACCGTCGTGGAACGTCTGGACGTCATCGGCCAGCGAGGTGAGTACATGCCAACTGAAACTGCCGGGGGCCACTACGTCGTGGGTGTCGCACGCGGCGGACGCCTCCACGACGAGTTCCTCGTCGCGCGGGTCCACCACCAGGGTCAGCGTGGCGCCGGGAGTCGCCGAGCGGATCAGCCGGGTGCACACCTCGTCAACGGCCAGCCGCAGATCCGCGACGGCGTCGAAATCCAGGTCTTCGAACGTGCCGATGGTACCGACCAGGGTGCGCAGCATTGCCAGGTTCTCCAAGCGGGCCGCGACGTTCAGTTCGACGGCGCGGTAACCGCGTTGGCGCCCGTCAGCGCGCAGATCCGCATCGGTCATGTGGCCTCCCGGCATAGTTCGACCGACATTACTCCTGGCTTGGTCACGGGCTGCGGCGCCGGGTTGCGGCTCGCCGTGTACCAAGGGGTCGAGCCGGTTGGTCATGATCGCCACCGGATATTCAACCAGTTGTCGGCGAGACAGACGTCTCCGACCCCACCGGCGCGCGCCGACTGCAGCACGTCGCGGTGATAGCCGGGGTGATGAAGGTGCTGAGCGTAGGTGCTCTCGTGATTCGGTCCCCCATGATGGGGTATCCACGCTATTGGACAATTGCCGGTACTCATCATGGTGCTCTCCTGATACCCAGTCACCGGCGGGGGTAAAACTACGAAACCCGTCGTTTCCGGCCGGGTGCTGCGCCGCGTCTGAGCCGACCTTACCGGGCGGCCGCACACCACCGATCGCCCGGTTACCGGGGGGCGCTCGATGAAGTATCGACCAGCCGTCAGCTGGCCAGGCGCTGGCGCTGGACTTCTGGATGCTCGGTGTACCAGCGGTCGGCGATGCGACGGATCCGGCGGTGCTCGAAAGCCAGCCAGACCAGTCCGATCACCGTGAGTACGCCCGCCA
Organism: Mycobacterium sp. NGS67; assembly: GCF_059812185.1. Classification (NCBI taxonomy): domain Bacteria; kingdom Bacillati; phylum Actinomycetota; class Actinomycetes; order Mycobacteriales; family Mycobacteriaceae; genus Mycobacterium; species Mycobacterium sp. NGS67. The sequence goes on along the minus strand of NZ_JCALCF010000007.1, from coordinate 164,552 downwards.
ACACGCCGAAGGTCATGCCTTGCGAATAGTGCTGGGTACCGAACCCGGCAAGAGATCCGACGCCGGCAATCAACCCGGCCACCACCATCAGGTAGCCCGGCCAGTGCAGCACATCGATCAGCGATTCGCCGGCAAGTGGCCGCGTCGTCCGCAAGTGGTCGACGGGGTCACGATAGGTGTCCCCCATGGCAGCCTCCTATCGGATGCGATTTCTGCGTGAGTGCCCGTGTGGGCACTAACTCCACGGTAGAACTCGGCAAACCCGATTGGGGAGGTTGACGGACGAAAATTTGCGGTTTACGCGGCCGGGCCGTCAGAGGGCCAACACCGGACCGGCGATGGGCGGGACACCCATCGACAGCGCGATCACCATCAGTGTCAGCAGGAACCAGCCGGCGCCGTGCCACCCCCACCAGACGCCGTTGTCGCGCCACACCCGGTAGGTGCGGAAGAACGCCCACACTCCGGCGAGCAACAAGATCAGCGGACCGCCGAACGCCAGCATCGTCCGCTCCGGCGGGCCACAGGCCACCGTGTCGATGCTTCCGCCGCCGCAGGTGCTGACCCAGAGGGCGGCCATCACCACGAAGCCGACTCCGGCCGCGGTCGCCAGCACCGCGAACTTGATGGCGGCATGGACTTCCCTGTCGTCGTGACCCAACCGGTCACCACGCACTCTCTCGTCTGCGGTACGCATCGGAGCACCTCGAATCTGGCGGCTACACCCAACCCCGGAAACCCGTTTTTGTCCAATACCCAGCGACAACGGTGGGCAAACCGGCCGCGGAGGCCTGCGGTCGCGATCCCGGAAGGCCACTTCACGAAACGCTGCTACGGCGACGAAGGGGCGGCTGGCGCGGCCGACTGAGGATCCGCCGTAGCGAAGCCCTTATCCGGCGTGAGTAGTATCACTACTTATGGCGACAGCCAGGAGGCGGTTATCGCCCGAGGATCGACGCGCTGAGTTGCTCGCCCTGGGGGCGGAAGTCTTCGGGAAGCGACCCTATGACGAGGTGCGGATCGACGAGATCGCCGAGCGCGCCGGAGTGTCACGCGCGCTGATGTACCACTACTTCCCCGACAAGCGGGCGTTCTTCGCCGCGGTCGTCAAGGACGAGGCGGACCGGCTCTACTCGGCGACCAACATCCAGCCGGCGCCGGGCATGACGATGTTCGAGGAGATCCGGACCGGCGTGCTGGCCTATATGGCCTACCACGAGCAGAACCCGGAGGCGGCGTGGGCGGCTTACGTCGGCCTCGGCCGGTCCGACCCGGTCCTGCTCGGCATCGACGACGAAGCCAAGAACCGCCAGATGGAACACATCATGACGCGGATCGGCGAAGTGGTCAGCGGCATGCCGGGCACGGCGGCGCTGGAAGCCGAGGTCGAGCGCGACCTGCGGGTCATCATCCACGGCTGGCTGGCGTTCACGTTCGAGATCTGCCGGCAACGGATCATGGACATGACGCTGGAAGCCGACCGGCTGGCCGACGCGTGCGCGCACACCCTGCTCGAGGCGATAGCCCGGGTGCCGGAGATCCCCGGCGAGCTGGCCGAGGCGATGTCGACCGCGCGCTTCAAACCGCAGGTCTGAGGCACTTGTCGGTGCCTGTTGGCACCATGGTGTGGTGAGCACTGCGTCTTCTCCGGGCCCGCCGCCTGACGCGCTGGCACGGTTCAGCCCGGTCACCCGCGACTGGTTCGTCAGCACCTTTCCCGCGCCCACCGACGCGCAGGCCGCCGCGTGGAACGCGATCGCCGACGGGGACAACACCCTGGTCATCGCGCCGACCGGCTCCGGCAAGACGCTGGCCGCTTTCCTGTGGGCGCTGGACAACCTGGCCCGCACGCCCGAGAGGCCGGCCGGCACCCGGGTGCTGTACGTGTCGCCGCTCAAAGCCCTCGCGGTCGACGTCGAACGCAACCTGCGCACCCCGCTGGCGGGGTTGACCCGCCTGGCGCAGGCACAAGGCCAGCCCCCGCCCGACATCAGCGTGGGCGTCCGGTCCGGTGACACCCCGCCCACGGTCCGGCGCCAACTCATCACCCGTCCGCCCGACGTGTTGATCACCACCCCGGAGTCGCTGTTTCTGATGCTGACCTCCGCGGCGCGCGAAACCCTGGCCGGGGTGCAGACGGTCATCGTCGACGAGATCCACGCCATCGCGGCCACCAAACGCGGCGCACACCTGGCGCTGTCCCTGGAACGCCTCGACGAACTCTCCGACGGGCACCCCGCCCAGCGCATCGGGTTGTCGGCCACCGTGCGTCCACCCGAGGAGCTGGCCCGGTTCCTGTCCGGACATGCCCCCACCACCATCGTGTCCCCGCCGTCGGCCAAGACCGTCGAGCTCTCCGTCCAGGTTCCGGTCCCCGACATGGCCAACCTGGCCGACAACTCCATCTGGCCCGACGTCGAGGCGCGGCTGGTGGACCTGATCGAGACGCACAACTCGACGATCGTGTTCGCCAACTCGCGCCGGCTGGCGGAGCGACTGACCGCGCGGCTCAACGAGATCCACGCCGAGCGACTGGGTATCGCGGAACCCCCGGAGGGGAATCCCAAGGTGGCCGGCGGCGCACCGGCCTACGTCATGGGCAGCGGACAGACGTTCGGCGCCCCCACGCTGCTGGCCCGCGCGCATCACGGCTCGGTCAGCAAGGAGCAGCGCGCCCTGGTCGAGGAGGACCTCAAGAGTGGGCAGCTCAAGGCGGTGGTGGCCACGTCCAGCCTGGAACTCGGCATCGACATGGGCGCGGTCGATCTGGTGATCCAGGTGGAGGCGCCCCCGTCGGTCGCCAGCGGCCTGCAACGCATCGGCCGAGCCGGTCACCAGGTCGGCGAGGTGTCGCGCGGGGTGCTGTTCCCCAAACACCGCACCGACCTGCTCGGTTGCGCGGTCAGCGTGCAACGCATGCTCACCGGCCAGATCGAGACCATGCGGGTGCCCGCCAACCCGCTGGACATCCTGGCCCAGCACACCGTGGCCGCGGCGGCTCTCGAGCCGATCGACGCCGACCGCTGGTTCGACACCGTGCGCCGCAGCGCGCCGTTCGCCACGCTGCCGCGCAGCGTTTTCGAGGCCACCCTGGACCTGTTGTCGGGCAAGTATCCGTCCACCGAGTTCGCCGAACTGCGTCCGCGGCTGGTTTACGACCGCGATCACGGCACGCTGACCGCGCGGCCCGGCGCGCAGCGGCTGGCCGTCACCTCCGGGGGCGCCATCCCCGACCGCGGGCTGTTCACCGTCTACCTCGCCAGCGACTCCGAGAAGTCGTCGCGGGTGGGCGAGCTGGATGAGGAGATGGTCTACGAGTCCCGTCCCGGCGACGTGATCGCGTTGGGTGCCACCAGCTGGCGCATCGTCGAGATCACCCACGACCGAGTGCTGGTGGTTCCCGCCCCGGGGCAGCCCGCCCGGTTGCCGTTCTGGCGCGGTGACGACGTGGGCCGGCCGGCCGAGCTGGGCGCCGCGCTGGGCGCGCTCACCGGGGAGCTGGCCAGCCTGGACCGGGATGCCTTCGGGAAGCGTTGCGCGAGTTGGGGTTTCGACGACTACGCCACCGACAATCTGTGGCGGTTGCTGGACGAGCAGCGCACCGCGACCGGCGTGGTGCCCACCGACAGCACCCTGTTGATCGAACGGTTCCGCGACGAGCTGGGCGACTGGCGGGTGATCCTGCACTCGCCGTACGGGCTGCAGGTGCACGGTCCCCTCGCGCTGGCGGTGGGGCGGCGGTTGCGCGAACGTTATGGTCTCGACGAGAAGCCGACCGCCTCCGACGACGGCATCGTGGTGCGACTGCCCGACACCACCTTCTCCGGTGACGACACCCCGCCCGGGGCCGAGCTGTTCGTCTTCGACCCCGACGAGATCGACCCGATCGTGACCACCGAAGTGGGCGAGTCGGCGCTGTTCGCCTCCCGGTTCCGCGAGTCGGCGGCGCGCGCGCTACTGCTGCCGCGCCGGCATCCGGGCAAACGGTCGCCGCTGTGGCAGCAACGCCAGCGCGCGGCCCAACTGCTGGAGGTTGCGCGCAAGTATCCGGACTTCCCGATCGTGCTGGAAACCGTCCGCGAGTGCCTGCAGGACGTCTACGACGTGCCGACGCTCACTCAGCTGATGGCGCAGATCGCCCAGCGCAAGCTGCGGGTGCTGGAGGCCGAAACCAGCAAGCCCTCGCCGTTCGCCGCGTCGCTGCTGTTCGGGTACGTCGGCGCGTTCATGTACGAGGGCGACGTGCCGCTGGCCGAACGCCGCGCCGCGGCGCTGTCGTTGGACAGCACGCTGCTGGCCGAGTTGCTCGGCCGGGTCGAGCTGCGCGAGTTGCTCGACCCGGAGGTCATCGCCGGCACCGGCCGCCAGCTTCAGCACCTGTCCGAGGACCGGGCCGCGCGCGATGCCGAAGGGGTCGCCGACCTGCTGCGGCTGCTGGGCCCGCTGACCGACGACGAGATCCTCGCGCGGGCCGCGGTGACCGACCGCGCAGCGCTGAACGGATGGCTGGAAGGACTGCTCAGCGCCCGGCGCGCGTTGGTCGTGTCGTTCGCCGGGCGCACTTGGTGGGTCGCGGTGGAGGACATCGGCCGGCTGCGCGACGGCGTCGGGGCGGCGGTACCGGTGGGCCTGCCCGCGGCGTTCACCGAGCAGGTCGCCGACCCGCTGGGCGACCTGCTGGGCCGCTACGCGCGCACGCACACCCCGTTCACGACCGCGCAGGCCGCCGCCCGGTTCGGCCTGGGGCTGCGGGTGACCGCCGACGTGCTGGGCCGGTTGGCCGGCGACGGCCGGCTGGTGCGCGGGGAATTCGTCGACAGCACCGGTGGCCCCGGCGCCGAGCAGTGGTGTGACGCCGACGTGCTGCGCATTCTGCGGCGGCGTTCGCTGGCGGCGCTGCGCGCCCAGGTCGAGCCGGTCAGCACCGCAGCCTACGGCCGGTTCCTGCCGGCCTGGCACCACGTCGGTGACCGGTCGTCGGGGCACGCCGGATTGGACGGTCTGGCGGCCGTCGTGGAGCAGCTGGCCGGCACCCGGATTCCGGCTTCGGCGCTGGAACCGCTGGTGCTGGCTCCGCGGGTGCGGGACTACTCCCCCGCGCTGCTCGACGAGTTGCTCGCCACCGGCGAGGTCACCTGGTCGGGTGCCGGGTCGATCTCGGGCAGCGACGGCTGGATCGCGCTGCACGTGGCGGACTCTGCTGCCCTGACCTTGCCCCCGCCGGCCGAGATCGAACTCACCGACGCGCACCGGGCGATCCTGGACACCCTGTCCGGCGGCGGCGCCTACTTCTTCCGTCAGCTCGCGCAGGGCGGGCACGGCGAGGCCGAGCTCAAATCCGTGCTGTGGGAACTGATCTGGGCCGGCCGGGTCACCGGCGATACCTTCGCGCCGGTGCGGGCACTCCTCGGCGGCAGCGTCGGCGCCCGCAAGCGCTCGGCGCCGGCGCACCGCACCCCGCGCGCGCCGCGGCTGAGCCGGTACAGCGTCGCGCACGCTCAGACCCGGCCTTCCGACCCGACGGTGGCGGGTCGGTGGTCGGCGTTGCCGGCCCCCGAACCGGACTCCACGCTGCGCGCGCATTTCCAGGCCGAGCTGCTCCTCAACCGGCACGGTGTGCTGACCAAGGGCGGCGTTGCCGCCGAGGGGGTGCCAGGCGGCTTCGGCACGCTGTACAAGGTGTTGCGCGCATTCGAGGACGCCGGCCGGTGCCAGCGGGGTTATTTCGTCGAGTCGTTGGGCGGTGCGCAGTTCGCCGTCGCCTCCACCGTCGACCGGTTGCGCAGTTACCTCGACGGGGTCGATCCACAACGGCCCGAGTACCGGGCGGTCGTCTTGGCCGCCGCCGACCCCGCCAACCCCTACGGTGCGGCGCTGCCGTGGCCGAGTGCGCTGAGCGACGGAGCCCGGCCGGGCCGCAAGGCCGGCGCCCTGGTGGTGTTGGTGGACGGCGAATTGGTCTGGTTCCTCGAGCGGGGCGGGCGGTCCCTGCTGACCTTCACCGACGACCCCGGCGCCGGTCATGCGGCGGCGGTGGGGCTGGCCGATCTGGTGGCCTCCCGGCGGGTGGCGTCGATTCTGGTCGAGCGGGTCGACGGGGTGTCGGTGCTCGCGCCCGACGGCCCGGACGCAGTGGTGGCGGCGCTGGCCGAAGCGGGATTCGCCCGCACCCCACGCGGTCTGCGGCTGCGGTAGACGATGCCCGAGGGAGACACGGTCTTTCACACCGCCGACACGCTGCGCCGGCAGCTGCTCGGAAAAACGTTGACGCGCTGCGATATCCGGGTGCCCCGCTTTGCCACCGTCGATCTCACCGGGCAGGTGGTGGACGAGGTGCTCAGCCGGGGCAAGCATCTTTTCATCAGGGTCGGTGCGGCCAGCATTCACTCGCACATGAAGATGGACGGCACCTGGCGGGTCGGGGACAAGCGGCTGCGGGTGGACCACCGGGCACGGATCATCCTGGAAGCCGGCGACATTCGGGCCGTCGGCGTCGACCTGGGCGTGCTGCAGATCCTGGCACGCGACCACGACGCCGACGCCGTCGCCCATCTGGGCCCGGACCTGTTGGGTGAGGACTGGGATCCGCGGCGCGCCGCCGCCAACCTGACCGCGGACCCGGACCGTCCGCTTTCCGAGGCGCTGCTGGACCAGCGGGTGATGGCCGGGGTCGGCAACGTCTACGCCAACGAACTGTGCTTCATCAGCGGCCATCTGCCGACCGCGCCCGTCAGCGCCGTCGCCGACCCCTTAAGGCTCGTTTCGCGTGCACGAGACATGTTGTGGGCCAACCGTTTTCGCTGGAACCGCTGCACCACCGGCGACACCCGAGGCGGGCGACTGATGTGGGTGTACGGGCGGGCGGGGCAGGGTTGCCGGCGCTGCGGAACCCCCATCTCGCAGCAAGATCCACCGGACGGCAGCACCGAACGGGTGCGGTACTGGTGCCCGGTCTGCCAGCGCTGAGTCAGTCCCGGCCGTGGCTCATGAAGAACTCAGCGATCACCTGAGAACCGTCGAACGCACGGGTGGTGGACCCGATCACGGCCTTCGGCAGGTACTGTTTGCCGCCCGGCCAGGTGTGCCCGCCCTTGTCGATCTGGTAGTGGATCACCTCGGTGTCGTCGGCGCAGCCCCGGGAATCGAAGCGGCGCACCACGGTTCCGTCGCCGACGCTGGGTAGTTCCTCGACCCGGGGATTGGCCGGGCAACGGTCCACGGCACGCCACCGGTCGACCATGTCGGCGACCGAGATGGCATGGCTCAACCCGCCGCGACCGCGGACGTCACCGCCGTTGTAGGGCACCACCGCGTCGGCGGTGCCGTGCGCATCCAGCACCGAGACCGGACGCGACGGATTGCACGCCACGCCCACACCCAACGTGCCCGAGATGGGCGCGATCGCGGCGAACAAGTCGGCACGCTCGCACGCCAGCCGGTTGGACATGAAACCACCGTTGGACATGCCGGTGGCGAAGACATGCCCGGTGGGCACGTTGTATTCGTCGCGCAGTTTGGTCACCAGCGTGACCAGGAATCCGACGTCGTCGAGCCGGCGACGATCGGCCGGGGACGCGCCCCGCCCGTCGGCCCAGCTCTTGTCGTAGCCATCGGGATAGACCACCACCAAACCGTTGGAGTCGGCGACGGAGTCGAAGTTGGTCAACCCGCGCTGTCCGGCGCCGGTGCCGCCGCCACCGTGCAGGTTGAGCACCAGGCCGACGGGCGGGCCAGGGGGCACATGCACCAGGTAGGTCCGGTTCAGCGCGCCGTAGCGGAGCATTCCGGCCTGATCGCGGGCCCCGGCAGCGTGAACTTGCCGTTCGCTGCAGCCGACCAGGCTGATCAGGAGAACGGCCGATGAGAGCAGTCGCGCCCACGGCATGGGTTAAAGCTACCGATCACGGCGGGCGCGTCGGCACGGCGGCGGGATGGACACTCAGCCCGCCGACGGCGAGCGCGGGATGAACATCCCCTTCACCTCCAGACCCATGGCCAGGTCTTCGTACTTGGTTTCCTTCCGTTTGCGCCAGCCGCTGCCCGCCGCGATCGGCGGCGCCACCAGCGGCGGCAACATGGGGAACCCGGCGTCTGCGACCTCGCCGGCGGCAAGCGGGGTGGCCGCGGAGGCGAGTTGCACCGGCAGATGCGCGCCGGTGAACACCGCGGTTGCGGCGGGCGGGGCGGACAGGCCGCCCATCGACACCGCGGCGCCCATCGCCGCCGTCGGCTCCGCTGCGGCCACGGCGTCGGCCGCGTCGGACAAGCCGGCCACCGCCCCGCCCAGGGCGGCTTCCCCTTCCGACAGGCCCTCGGCGACATCCGGAGACAGCCCCGCCAGCGCCTGCGCGGAGGTGAACTGCGCGAAGTAGCTGAGCATGTTGATGGGAAACCCCGACGAGACGAACTGATTCAGGTAGGTGTTCGTCAATCCGAACCAGCCCTCGTTGGGGTCGAAGGTTACGCCGACCGCCTGTAGAACCGCGTCGAGTGGGGACACCGGCGGTGCGACGGCCTCGGCGGGTGCAGCCAGAGCCGCGACGGCTGCGGCTGGCGCCGGGGCCGCGGAAGCGGAGGCGGCCTGCACGGCGTCGGCCTGAGCCGCCGTTCCTTCGGGCGTGGTAATCACGGGCGGAGACGAGAACAGCGGCAGCGCGAGAGCCTGAGCGGACGCCGCCTGGTAGCGGTACATCGCCACGGCATTGTTCAGCCACATCCGGTCGTACTGCGCCTCGGTCTCGGCGATGGCCGCGACGTTCCTGCCGAAACCATTGGTGGCCAGCAATTCAGCCAAGTGCAACCGGTTCGCGCGCACCACGGACGGGTGGACGACCGACGACAGCGCGGCGGTGAATGCGCCCGCGGCGACCTGCGCCGAAGAACCCAACTGCAGGCACTGCTGCGCGGTGCCGCGCAGCCAGGCGAGGTAGGGTCCGGCGGCGTCGACCATCGTCGTCAACGACAAGCCATGCCATTCCGCGGCCAGAGCCGACAGCACAGCGGTGTAGCCGGCCGCGTTCTCTTCGAGCTCGGTGCCGAGTCGGTGCCACACCAGCGACGCCTCGATCAACGATTGCGCCCCCGGCCCCGAGTGGATCAGCGCCGAGCTGACCTCCGGCGGCAAAGCAATGAACTCCATAGCACTTCACAATGACAATCGTCGGAGAATTTTGGGAACATTCCGTTAAACAGGCCGGGACAAACCCTAGAACATTGCGGGTCGCCAGGTGCGCCATGGCCTAACTTCGGCCCGAAATCACCGGTCACGCGATGGCATCGATAGCCGTGGTCAAACGCGGCCTGAACTCGTCGGGAACCGGAATGTAGCCGTGGTCCACCAAACCGTCCTGGCCAGTAGCAATCGCGCTGCGCAAAAATGCCCGCACCGCCGCTCCAACCTGGGCATCGGGATACTTCGAGCACACGATCTCGTAGGTCGCCAGCACGATCGGATAGGAGCCGGGCTGGTTCGGCCGGTAGAACGAGATGGTGTCGAAGGCGAGATCGTTGCCCTCACGCAGGAACCAGGCCGCCGAGATCGTCTTGCCCACCGCGTCCGCGCTGATCGCCACCGGTTCGGGTCCGGCCGAGGTGACGACACTGGCCATGCCCAGTTTCCGGGCTTGGGCGAAGGACCATTCGACGTAGCCGATCGACCCGTCGACGTCTTTGACGGTCGCCGCGACGCCGTCGCTACCCCTGACGCCCTCCCCGACACCACCGCGGAATGTCTTGCCGGCACCCTTGCCCCACGCACCGTTGGCCGCGGTGTCCAGATAGCGCTGAAAGTTGTCGGAGGTGCCTGACTCGTCGCTGCGGAAGACGACGTGGATCGCCTTGGCGGGCAGGGCGACCCCGGGGTTGAGTGCGCCGAGTGCGGGGTCGTTCCAGGTGGTGATCAACCCGTTGAAGATCTTGGCCGCGGTCGGCCCGTCCAGGTTCAGCGTTGCCAGACCGTCGACGCGGAAGGCGATGGCGATCGGACCGAACACGACGGGCAGATTCCACGCGGGTGAGCCGCAGCGGTCCTGCGCCCTGGCGTACTCGTCGTTGTTCAGCGGCGAGTCCGACCCGGCGAAATCTGTTTTACTGCTGAGGAATTCGCCGATCCCGACGCCGGATCCGTTGGCGGTGTAGTGCAGCGACTGGCCCGGGCAGGTCGTTTCGAAGGCTTTGGCGAAACGGGTGATGGCGTTCTCCTGCGCGGTGGAACCGCTGGCCGTCAGCGCCGGCTTGCCACCGCACCTGGCCGACGCGCCCCCGTTCGCGGACTGGTTGCGCGCCCCACACGCCGACACCATCGCCGCACCGGCGACCAACACAGCCAACACGGCCCCAAATCGAAAGAGCATCAATTCATTTCCTCGACTGATACTTACCCGGAGCGGTTCGGCTCAGCCAGATGGTAACAACCAACCGCGCCGCCATTCACGCTCGGCGACCGCCGGTGGCATCCGGATTCGACGATTTCAACAGCCGTTCGCGGCGGATTCACAATCCCGACATTTCGCACAATCACCGTCACGCAGAGAAAGCCGTCCGCTCGCTGCAGCGGTTCGTGCGATGATCGCAAATGTAAGCATTGTGTTACGTCACACCCAGCAGGGGAGGTTCGAGCGATGATCACCAGCCGGTTGCGCTCGTTGCTACCCGGCGCCATGCTGTTCGGCTTGGCCGCATTGGTGGCGGCCCCGGCCGCGTATGCCGACGGGGTGGACGGCCAATTCCTGAATGCCCTGCAGACCAAGGGGATCAACTTCACGACGCCGCAGGCGGCGGTCATGGCCGGCCATCACGTGTGTGACGAGCTCGACCTGGGCAGGCCGAAAGGCGATGTCGCCAACGCGCTGAGCAGCAACGGCAACCTGGACGGGTTCCGTGCCGGCTTCTTCGTCGGGCTGAGCATCGCGGCCTACTGTCCCCGGCATCACGCCACGTCCTGACCGCCGGTTCGCGCCGGCCTACCCAAACGTGTTGGCGCCCAGGGATCGTCGGCTGACGAACTCGCGTCGTGTCCCGGTGCGTGGGTCGTCGAACTCGATGCGCTGCGCCAGCAGCTGCAGTGGCGCGCTGAAATCGTCCGGTTCGACGTCGATCACGTTGGGATACAGCGGGTCTCCGATGATCGGCAACCCCAGACCGGCCATGTGCACCCGCAATTGGTGGGTGCGGCCGGTTCGCGGCGTCAATCGGTACCACCCCGGGCTCACCACCTCGACCAACGTTTCGGCGTTGGGCGGACCGGGTTCCGTCACCGCTTGCAGGTGGCCGCGGCGCTTGACGATGCGGCTGCGCAGCACCCGCGGCAACGTTCCGGACACGTCGACCGCCGCGCGCGCCAGGTAGGCCTTGCGCACCCGGCCCTGGGCGAAAAGTGTTTGATAGCAACCTCTCAACTCACGGCGGGCGGTGAACAGCAGCACTCCGGCGGTCAGCCGGTCCAGCCGGTGAGCGGGGCTGAGTTCGGGCAGATCCAGCTCGCGTCGCAGCCGCACCAGCGCGGTCTGGGCGACGTGCCGTCCCCGCGGCATGGTGGACAGGAAGTGAGGTTTGTCGGCGACGACGATGTCGTCGTCCCGGTAGAGCACCGGGATCTCGAACGGTACCGGAACCTCGTCCGGTAGATCGCGGTACAGGTAGACGTGCGCGCCGGCGGGCAGCGTCGTGGTGGGGCCGATCACCGTGCCGTCGGCGTCGACGACTTCGCCGGCGCGGACTTTCGCGCCGGCCGCCGCCCCGAACCGTCTGGTGAGTTCGGCCAGCACCGGCCCGCCGTGCAGCCGTACCCGCGCGGGTCCCAACCCGTCGCGAACCGGCAGGGGCGCAGGTCTCAATTGAGCGGGACGGGCTCGAGGATCTCTGCACGCGCCTCGGGTGCGCTGGCCCGCAACTCGTCGGCGGAGACGTCGTCGGGCTGGGCCTGGGACAGGATCTCGGCCTCCACCCGCGCGGTGTAGTTGGCCACCTCGCGGTCGGTCTGCTCGGCCGACCACCCCAGCACGGGCGCGACCAGCTCCGCCACCTCGCGCGCGCAGTCGACACCGCGATGGGAGTACTCGATGGAGATCCGCATCCGGCGGGCCAGGATGTCCTCGAGGTGCAGGGCGCCCTCGGCCGCGACCGCGTAGAGCGCCTCCACCTTCAGATACCCCGGCGCCTCTTTCAGCGGAGCCAGCAGGCTGGGATCCTTGGCCGCCAACGCCAGGACCTCGTCGATCAGCGAGCCGTAGCGGTCCAGCAGGTGACGCACCCGGTAGGGGTGCAGGCCTCGCATCGCCCCGACGTTCTCGGTCTGGTTGATCAGCGCGAAGTAGCCGTCGGCGCCCATCAGCGGCACCTTCTGGGTGATCGACGGCGCCACTCGGGCCGGGATGAACTCGGCCGCGGCGTCCACGGCGTCGGCCGCCATCACCCGGTAGGTGGTGTACTTGCCGCCCGCGATCGCGACCAGCCCCGGCGCGGGCACCGCGACGGCGTGCTCGCGGGACAGCTTGGACGTCTCCTCGCTCTCCCCGGCCAGCAGCGGCCGCAGCCCGGCGTAGACGCCGTCAATGTCGGCGTGGGTCAGCGGCGTGGCCAGCACCTCGTTGACCGTGCCGAGGATGTAGTCGATGTCGGCCTTGGTGGCCGCCGGGTGCGCCAGGTCGAGGTTCCAGTCGGTGTCGGTGGTCCCGATGATCCAGTGGCTACCCCACGGGATGACGAACATCACCGACTTCTCGGTGCGCAGGATGATCGCGACGTCGCTGACGATGCGGTCCCGGGGCACGACCACGTGCACGCCTTTGGAGGCACGCACCTTGAACCGGCCGCGCTGCTTGGACAGGGCCTGGATCTCGTCGGTCCAGACGCCGGTCGCGTTGATCACCACGTGACCGCGGACCTCGGTGACCTCGCCGTCCTCGGAGTCGCGCACCCGCACGCCGGTGACCCGGTCGCCCTCGCGCAGCAACGCGACCACCTGGGTCGAGGATCGCACCACCGCGCCGTAATGCGCCGCGGTGCGCGCCACGGTCATGGTGTGCCGGGCGTCGTCGACGACGGTGTCGTAGTAGCGGATGCCGCCGATCAGCGAGCTGCGCTTCAGTCCCGGGCTCAATCGCAGGGCTCCGGCTCGTGTGCAATGCTTTTGCGCGGGAACGGATTTCGCGCCGCCCAGGCTGTCGTAGAGGAAGATGCCGGCGGCCATGTAGGGGCGTTCCCACAACCGCTTGGTCAACGGGAACAGGAACGGCAGCGGCTTGACCAGGTGCGGTGCCAGCGTGGTCAGCGAGAGTTCGCGCTCGAAGAGAGCTTCGCGCACCAGCCCGAACTCCAGCTGTTCCAGGTAGCGCAGACCACCGTGGAACATCTTCGACGAGCGACTCGACGTGCCGGAGGCGAAGTCGCGGGCCTCGACCAGCGCCACCTTCAGCCCGCGGGTGGCCGCGTCCAGCGCGCAGCCGGAACCCACCACGCCACCGCCGATGACGACCACGTCGAACTGCTCGGTACCAAGTCGCTCCCACGCCGTCGCGCGCTGTTCGGGTCCGAGAGTCGACGGGGCGGGTTCGTTCTCGATCGGGTTGCTCACGACAACAGACTCCTGTCGGTTACTCGTCAGTAGGCGATGCTCAACCCAGGCTAGTTGCTCGGAGGTCGACGAGTCGTCCTTCAGTCCAGATCGTCGTGGGCCATCAGGCGCCGGGCGGCCTCGGTGATCGAACCGGACAACGACGGGTAGACGGCCAGTGTCTGGGCCAGCTCGTTGACGGTGATCCGGTTGGTGACCGCGACCGCGATGGGCAGGATCAGCTCCGAGGCGATCGGCGCGACCACCACGCCACCGATCACCACGCCGGTGGATTTGCGGCAGAAGATCTTGACGAAACCCTGCCGTATCCCCGACATCTTGGCGCGGGCGTTGGTGTGCAGCGGCAGCATGATGGTGCGGGCGCTGAACTCACCGGCGTCGATCGCCGACTGTGGGACGCCGACGGCGGCGATCTCGGGCCGGGTGAAAACCGTCGCGGCGACCGTGCGCAACCGGATCGGGCTGACGCCCTCGCCCAGCGCGTGATACATCGCGATGCGGCCCTGCATCGCCGCCACCGAAGCCAGCAGCAGCAGGCCGGTGCAGTCGCCGGCGGCGTAAATGCCCGGGACCGAGGTACGCGAGACCCGGTCCACTTTCAGATAGTCGCCGGGGCCGAGCTCGATGCCGACCCGCTCGAGGCCGAGGTGGCTGGTGTTGGGGATCGAGCCGATGGTCATCAGGGCGTGGCTGCCCTCGACGGTGCGGCCGTCGGTCATGGTGACCAGGACGCCGTTTCCGGTCCGCTTGACCGACTCGGCGCGGGCGTTCTTGAACAGCCGCACCCCGCGTTCGGCGAACGACTCCTCCAGCACTGCGGCGGCGTCGGCGTCCTCGTAGGGCAGCACCCGGTCGCGGCTGGCGGCCACCGTCACCGGCACACCCAGCTCGGTGTAGGCGTGCACGAACTCGGCGCCGGTGACTCCGGAGCCCACCACGATCAGGTGTTCGGGGAGCTCATCGAGGTCGTAGAGCTGCCGCCAGGTCAGGATGCGTTCGCCGTCCGGCTTGGCCGACGGCAGGATCCGGGGGCTGGCACCGGTGGCGATCAGCACCACGTCGGCTTCGTGCTCGGTGACGGTGCCGTCCGCCGCGGTGGCTTGCAGACGGTGCCGGGCCAACCCGGGCGTCGGGTCGATCAGCTCCCCGCGCCCGGCGATGAGGTGCACGCCCACGCTGCGCAGTTGCGCGGCGATGTCGGCGGACTGGTCGGCGGCCAGGTTCTTGACGCGGGCGTGGATCTGGGGCAACAGGATCCTGGCGTCGTCGATGTCGATGTCGAAGCCCAGCCGCGGCGCCTGGCGCAGCTCGGTGCGCAGCCAGGTGGACGCGATGAACGTCTTGGACGGCACACAGTCGTCCAGCACGGCCGCGCCGCCGATGCCGTCGGAGTCGATGATGGTGACGTCGACGTCGGGGCGGGCATTGGCGGCCACCAGGGCCGCTTCGTATCCGGCCGGGCCTCCACCGAGGATCACGATGCGGGTCGCCACAGCCACCAAACCTAGCGTTTAAGCTTTCCCCGTGCCGCTCTACGCCGCCTACGGGTCGAACATGCATCCCGAGCAGATGCTCAAGCGCGCACCCCATTCGCCGATGGCCGGAACCGGCTGGTTGCCGGGATGGCGGCTGACGTTCGGCGGGGAGGACATCGGCTGGGAGGGAGCTTTGGCCACGGTGGTCGAGGATCCCGGTTCGCGGGTGTTCGTCGTGCTCTACGACATGACGCCGGCCGACGAGATGAACCTGGACCGCTGGGAAGGTTCCGAGTTCGGCGTGCACAAGAAGATCCGTTGCCGCGTGCAGCGGGAGTCGTCGGACACCGACATCGACCCGGTGCTGGCGTGGCTATATGTGCTGGACGCCTGGGAAGGCGGGTTGCCGTCGGCGCGCTATCTGGGCGTGATGGCCGACGCTGCCGAAATCGCCGGGGCGCCCGCGGATTACGTGCACGACCTGCGCACCCGCCCGGCCCGCAATATCGGCCCGGGGACACCTACTTAGCTGGTTGCCTTTTGCGCCCGAGCGTCCTCATATGTACGGCAAATGCCGCAATTCCCGGCATTTTGGGGACGCTCGGCGCCCTAAGCGGCTCGACAAAGTCGCGCGTTGAGGCGTTGGACGAGTCGGGCGGGGTGACACCTGACGACGCCGCCTTGTGCGTTGAGCAGGTGACAGAGCTCGGGATGCACGCGGCTTATCGTCGGCAACTAGAAGCGACCCGACAATTCACCTGCCGAGGGTCCTCAAAATGTCAGAAATACGACGCTCTGGCGTGCATATGGGCGCGCTCGCCCGATCAGCAGATAGCCGACTGCTCGATGATGTTCACCATCAACCGCACCCCGATCGCCAGCGCCCGCTCGTCGAGGTCGAAGTTCGGCTGATGCAGGTCCAACTGCGGACCCTCCCCCGACCACACCCCCAGCCGCGCCATCGCGCCGGGAATCTCTTCGAGGTACCAGGAGAAGTCCTCGCCGCCGCCGGACTGCCGGGTGTCGGCCAGCACGTCGGGGCCGACGGCTTCGATGGCGTGCATCAGGATGCGCGTCGAGACGTCCTCGTTGACCACCGGCGGCACACCGCGGCGGTACTGCAGCGTGTGCTCGATGGCCAGCGGCGACAGCAGACCCGCGACGGCCTCGCGGATGATCGCTTCGAGGTCGACCCAGGTCTGCCGGCTGGCCGTGCGCACCGTGCCCGCCAGCACGCCGGACTGCGGAATGGCGTTGGGCGCGTTGCCCGCATTGACCGCTCCCCACACCAGCACGGTGCTGTTGCGCGGGTCGATGCGCCGCGACAGCACCCCCGGCAGCCCGGTGATCACCGTGCCCAGCCCGTAGACGAGGTCGGCGGTCAGGTGCGGACGCGAGGTGTGCCCACCCGGCGAATACAGCGTGATCTCGATCTGGTCGGCCGCCGACGTGATGGGTCCGAGCCGGACGGCGACCTTGCCGACTTCCAGCCGCGGATCACAATGCAGCGCGAAGATCCGCGACACCCCGGTCAGCGCGCCGGCGGCGATCGCATCGATCGCTCCACCGGGCATCAGTTCCTCGGCCGCCTGGAAGATCAGCCGCACCCCGACCGGCAGCTCGGGCACCGACGCCAGCGCCAGCGCGGTGCCGAGCAGGATCGAGGTGTGCGCGTCATGACCGCAGGCGTGTGCGACATTCTGCATCGTCGAGGCGTACGGCGCACCGGTCCGCTCGGTCATCGGCAGCGCGTCCATATCGGCGCGCAAAGCGATCCGGGGCTGATGCTCAGGACCGAAATCGCAGGTCAGGCCGGTCCCACCGGGAAGCACCTTCGGATTCAGACCGGCGTCGGCCAGCCGCTCGGCGACGAACTGCGTGGTGGCGAACTCCTGACGACCCAGTTCCGGGTAGCGGTGGATGTGTCGCCGCCAGGCGACCAGGTCGTCGTAGTGTGCGGCCAACCAGGATTCGGCGCTGTCGACCAGGCTCATGCCCTGCGCTCCTGTGCGGCCAGTACCCGGTCGCGCTGGGCGGGATCCGCGGCCAACGCAACCACCGTGCGCGCCAACATGATTGCGCCGTCGACCACTGCCCGGTCGGCGCTGGGACCCGCGGCCGCGGCGGTGAAGGCACGTTGGTGGACGGTGGCCCCGCCGGCATCGACCCCGATGATCGGATGAATACCCGGCATCACCTGCGTCACGTTGCCCATGTCGGTGCTGCCCAACGGCAACCCGGCTTCGACGGAGGCCGGCACCGGGTCGCGGCCCAGGCGCAGCATCTCGCTGCGGCACACGTCGGCCAGCCACTCGTCGGGCTTCAATTCCGCGTAGGCCGGGCCGGCCTCGTCGATGTCGTATTCACAGCCGGCGGCCAGTGCGCCCGCGGCAAAGCAGGAGTACGCCCTGCCCTCCAGTTCGCGCAGCGAGTCCGATTCGACCGCGCGCATGGCATACCGCAACGTCGCCTGTCCCGGGATGACGTTGACCGCCTGCCCGCCGTCGGTGACGATGCCGTGCACGAGTTGCCCGGGGGCCAGCTGCTGACGCAGTAGCCCGATCGCCACCTGTGCGACGGTCGCCGCGTCGGCGGCGTTGACCCCGAGGTGCGGCGCGACGGCGGCGTGCGACTCCTTGCCCCGGTACCGCACGGTGACTTCGGAAAGGGCCAGCGACCGCGCTCCGGCGATGTCGGTGGGACCGGGGTGCACCATGACGGCCACCGCGACGTCGTCGAACGCCCCGGCCCGCAGCATCAGCTCCTTGCCGCCGCCGGACTCCTCGGCCGGAGTGCCCAGCAACGCCACCGTCAGGCCGAGCTCGTCGGCAACCTCGGCCAGCGCCAACGCGGTGCCCACACCCGAGGCAGCGATGATGTTGTGACCGCACGCATGGCCGATGTCGGGCAGCGCGTCGTACTCCGCGCAAACCCCGACGACCAGCGGTCCGCTGCCGAAGTCGGCGCGAAACGCGGTGTCCAGCCCGGCGACCGCGCTGATCTCGAAGCCGCGCTGGGCAACCAGCTCTTTGGCCTTGGCGCAGCTGCGGTGCTCGCCGAACGCCAGCTCCGGTTCGGCGTGGATGGCGTGCGACAACTCGACCAGGTCGGAACTCCGCTGCCGCACCGACGCCTCGACGCTGTCCAGTGGGTTGCGTGCGGGCATCTTGGCAGTATCTCATCGCCTAAGCTCGCCGAGTGTGACCAGCCTGATGCCCGATCCCGACGACATCGCTGCGCGGGCCGCGCTGGTTATCGCCGAACGCACCGGGATCGCCGAGCATGGCGTCGCCGTGGTGCTGGGGTCGGGATGGGCGCCGGCGATCGCGGCACTGGGTTCCCCGACGGCCGCGCTGCCCCAGGCCGAGGTGCCCGGATTCGCGCCGCCGCGCGCGGCAGGGCATGCCGGCGAGTTGTTGTCGGTGCCCGTCGGCGCGCACCGGGTGCTGGTGCTGGCCGGCCGGATCCACGCCTACGAGGGCCACGACCTGCAGCACGTGGTGCACCCGGTCCGGGCGGCGTGCGCGGCAGGGGCACGGATCGTGGTGCTGACCAACGCCGCCGGGGCTTTGCGATCAGACCTTCGCGTCGGGCAGCCGGTGCTGATCAGTGACCACCTGAACCTCACCGCCCGCTCACCGCTGGTCGGCGCCCAGTTCGTCGACCTGACCGACGCCTACGCGCCGCGACTGCGGGCGCTGGCCCGCGAATGTGACGCGGAGCTGGCCGAGGGTGTGTATGCCGCGCTGCCGGGTCCGCATTACGAGACACCGGCCGAGATCCGGATGCTGCGGGTGCTGGGCGCGGACCTGGTGGGCATGTCGACCGTGCACGAGACCATCGCGGCGCGGGCGGCCGGGGCCGAGGTGCTGGGGCTCTCGCTGGTGACGAATTCGGCGGCCGGCATCACCGGTGCGCCGCTGAGCCACGCCGAGGTGCTGGCCACCGGTGCAGCGTCGGCGGCCCGGATGGGTTCGCTGCTGGCCGAGGTGATCAACAGGTTCCAGTGAATCCCCCTTGAATCCCGATGCCTGGATCGCCCACGATCCCGACCCGCAGACGGCCGCCGAACTGGCCGCCTGTGATCCCGACGAGCTGGCGGCGCGGTTCGCCCGCCCGCTGACCTTCGGCACCGCCGGGCTGCGCGGACCGGTGCGCGGCGGGCCGGACGCGATGAATGTCGCCGTGGTGTTGCGTGCCAGCTGGGCACTGGCGCAGACGAGCGAGGGCACCGGAACGATGGTGGTGGGCCGCGATGCCCGGCACGGATCGGCGGCGTTTGCCAACGCCGCGGCAGAAGCCATTGCCGCGCAAGGATTTTCGGTGCTGATGTTCCCCGAACCGGTGCCGACGCCGCTGGTCGCCTTCGCGGTACGCGCAACCGGCGCGGTCGCCGGGGTCCAGATCACCGCCTCGCACAATCCCGCCACCGACAACGGGTACAAGGTGTATCTCGACGGCGGGGTGCAGATCGTCTCCCCTACCGATCGGCGGATCGAGGCGGCGATGACCGCCGCGCCGCCGGCCGACCAGATCGCCCGCACCCCCGTCGCACCCGCGGACACCGATCTTCGAGAGCGCTACATCCAGCGCGCCGCTGCCGTGCGTCGCGGCAGCGGCGGCGTGCGGGTGGCGTTGACGCCGATGCACGGGGTGGGCGGGGCGCTGGCCATCGAAACGTTGCGGCGCGCCGGTTTCGACGATATCCACACCGTGGCAACGCAATTCGCGCCCGATCCCGACTTCCCCACCGTCGCCTTCCCCAACCCGGAGGAGCCGGGGGCGACCGATGCCCTGCTTGCGCTGGCCGCCGACGTCGACGCCGACGTCGCGATCGCGCTGGATCCCGACGCCGACCGCTGCGCCGTGGGAATAACGGGGCCGTCCGGCTGGCGGATGCTCTCCGGCGACGAAACCGGTTGGCTGCTCGGCGATTACATCCTTTCGCAACCCGCCGCGCAGCCGCGCACCGTGGCCAGCACCGTGGTGTCCTCCCGCATGCTGGCCGCGATCGCCGCGCACCACGGCGCGCGCCACGTCGAAACCTTGACCGGGTTCAAGTGGCTGGCCCGCGCCGACGCCGACCGCCCAGGAAGCCTGGTCTATGCCTACGAAGAAGCGATCGGGCACTGCGTCGACCCGGACGCCGTGCGCGACAAGGACGGCATCAGCGCCGCGGTGCTGTTCTGCGACCTGGTCGCGGCGTTGGGAGACCGCACGGTGGCCGACGCGCTGGACGACCTCGCCCGCCGCCACGGCGTGCACGAGGTGGCCGCGGTGCCGCGCCGGGTCGCCAATACCGACGAGGCCGCGGCCCTGATGCGCCGACTGCGCGAGTCACCGCCGGCGGGTTTCGACATGACCGACATCACCGATGCCCTGATCTTCACCCGCGGTGAGGCCGACGCGAGAACCCGGGTCGTGGTGCGACCGTCGGGCACCGAACCAAAACTGAAGTGCTATCTAGAGATTCGCTGCGCACCGACGGCAGACCTGGACGTGGCCCGTGCCCGCGCGCGGGCGCTGCGGGACCGACTCGTGGCAGACGTCGAAAAGTGGTGACTCAGCGAGGCCCGAACTGGCGGTCGCCCGCGTCGCCCAATCCCGGCACGATATAAGCGATCTCGTTGAGCCCGTCGTCGACGGCCGCGGTGAACAGCCGCGCGTTCGGCGCCGCTTCCGCCAGTGCCGCAATGCCTTCCGGAGCGGCGACCACACAGAGCACGGTGATGTCGTGAGCACCGCGCTCTTGCAGCAGACCCACGGTGTGCACCAGGGATCCCCCGGTGGCCAGCATCGGGTCGAGCACCATGACCGGTAGCTCGGACAGGTCGTCGGGCAGCGACGCGAGGTAGGGCACCGGACGGGCGGTCTGCTCGTCCCGAGCGACACCGACGAACCCGACGTGCGCTTCCGGCAACATCGCATGCGCCTCGGTGACCATGCCCAGACCGGCGCGCAGCACCGGCACCAGCAACGGCGACCGGGCCAACCGCATCCCCGTCGTCTCGGCCAGCGGCGTGCGGATCGGTACCGGTTCAGTCGGCGCGTCCCGGGTGGCCTCGTAGATCAAGGCCAAGGTCAGTTCACGCAGGGCGGCGCGAAACGCGACGTTGTCGGTGCGTTCGTCCCGCAACGTGGTGAGCCGGGCCGCGGCCAACGGGTGATCGACGACGTGCACGTCCACGAACGGTGACCATATATAACGATCCGGTTCAGCGGGCGATTTCGTCGCCGAGGGGGGTCTGGCCCGCCCATATACTCCGGGCATGCGAGCGTCCAGACAGCGCCTGACCAGGGTTTTCTGTGTCCTGGCGGCGTTGGCGGCGATGGTGTTGGCCAGCCCCGGGACCCGCATAGCCCTCACCGCGGCGACCCTGCCGAGCTTCGCCCACGTGGTGATCGTGGTGGAGGAGAACCGCTCGCAGGCCAACATCATCGGCAACAAGACGGCGCCGTTCATCAACGCACTCGCCGCCAATGGCGCGATGATGGCCCAGTCGTTCGCCGAGACCCATCCCAGCGAACCGAACTACCTGGCGATGTTCGCCGGCAGCACGTTCGGGTTGACCAAGGACAGTTGTCCGGTCGAAGTCGGCGCCCAACCGAACCTGGCGACCGGGTTGCTGGCCGCGGGACGCACTTTCGGCGGCTACTCCGAGGATTTGCCCGCCGTGGGTTCGACGGTCTGCGGAGCCGGCAAGTACGGGCGCAAGCACGTGCCGTGGGTGAACTTCAGCAACGTGCCGCCGACGGTGTCGGTGCCGTTCTCGGCGTTCCCGCAACCCGGCAACTACGCGAGTCTGCCCACGGTGTCGTTCGTCATCCCGAACAACGACAACAACATGCACGACGGGTCGATCGCCCAGGGCGACGCCTGGCTGAACACTCACCTGGCCGCCTACGCGAACTGGGCCAAGGCCAACAACAGCCTGCTGATCGTGACGTGGGACGAGGACGACGGCGGTCCCCGCAATCAGATCCCGACGGTGTTCTACGGCGCACACGTCCGCCCCGGCACCTACAACGAAACGATCAGCCACTACAACGTGCTGTCCACCCTCGAGGAGATGTACGGGCTGCCCAAAACGGGTTACGCGGCCAATGCTCCCGTCATCGCAACTATTTGGGGCGGGTAAGCGGCAACGGGCCGGGTCGCTATTGTGTGCCGCATGGCTGCTGACCTCGTGCCCATCCGCCTGAGCCTGTCCGAAGGTGACCATTACACGCTGTGGGCGCCCCGCTGGCGCGACTCCGGGGACGAGTGGGAGGCGTTCCTGGGCAAGGACGAGGACCTCTACGTTTTCGACGACGTTGCCGACCTGGTTGCCTTCGTGCGCAGCGACACCGACAACGACCTGGTCGATCACCCGGCGTGGAAAGGCGTCACCGAGGCCCACGCGCAGAAGCTGGAGCCGGCTGAGGACAAGCGGTTCGACCTGGTTGCCGTCGAGGAGCTGGTGGCCGAGAAGCCGACCGAGGAGTCGGTGCAGGCACTGGCGGGCGCGCTGGCGATCGTGTCGTCCATCGGATCGGTGTGCGAATTGCCGGCGATCTCGAAGTTCTTCAACGGCAACCCGAGCCTGGGCACGGTGTCCGGCGGTATCGGGCACTTCACCGGCAAGGCCGGCCAGAAGCGCTGGAACACGATCGGCGAGGTGATCGCGCGCAGCTGGGACGACGTGCTCAAGGCCCTCGACGACGTCGTCAGCACACCCGAGGTCGACGAGAAGCTGTCGGCCAAGGCCGCCGACGAGCTCGAAGAGGAAATCGAAGAGGAAGAGTCGGCCGAAGAGGCCGAGGCTGAGGCGGAGCCCGAGCCCGAGTCCGAGTCCGAGTCATCCGAGTCCGACAAAACCGAATCCGACGAGTCCGAATCCGACCAGGACGACGAGGACGACGAGGACGAAGGCCGCGCCGAAGGCGACACCGTCATCCTGGGCGGCGCCGACGATTTCTGGGCCGAGGTCGGCATCGACCCGATCCGGATCATGACCAGTTCCGGGACCTTCTACACGTTGCGCTGCTACCTCGACGAGCAGCCCATCTTCCTGGGCCGCAATGGCCGGATCAGCGTGTTCACCTCCGAGCGTGCGCTGGCCCGTTATCTGGCCGACGAGCACGACCACGACCTGTCGGACCTGGCCACCTACGACGACATCCGCACCGCCGCCACCGACGGCTCCTTGAAGGTCGACATCACCGACGAGAACGTCTACGTGCTCAGCGGCCTGGCCGACGACTTCGCCGACGGCCCGGAAGCGGTGGACCGTGAGCAACTCGACCTGGCCGTCGAACTGCTGCGCGACGTCGGTGACTATTCCGAGGAGAGCACCGTCAACAAGGCGCTGGAGCCGGGCAAGCCGCTGGGCAAGCTTATCGCCTACGTGCTGGAGCCGGACTCGGTCGGCAAACCCGCGGGGCCGTATGCCTCGGCGGTGCGGGCGTGGGAGAAGTTGGAGTCGTTCGTGGACTCGCGACTGCGGCGCGAATAGCGGCGGCCGCGCAATCCCACCTTCGATCCACCTGCCATTTGCGCTTGCGGGATTTCCTGTTCGCTATTTAGATATCGCTGGCACACGCGGCGAGAACCGCGTCCCAGTCCTCGATGTTGAAATGGCCTTTGCCCGGCGACCAGTGCAAGTCGGCGGCAGGAATCGTGCGCTCAAGATACTCAGCGATGGCGCCCGGGATGAACGTGTCGCGATCGCCCTGCCAAATGTGGGTCGGAACCGCCACTTCGTCCACCCCGAAGCCCCACGGGCGGTACAAGAGGAACGTCTCATACGCGGGGCCGCGCCCACCCTGACGGAACGCCTCCTGCAAGATGGCACGGAAGTGCCGTAGGAACAGTTCAGCGCGCGTGTGTTCGTGGTCGGTGTCGGGCAGCGACGACGTGACCAACCGGGTGAACAGCCCCGGGCGGTATCTGGCGCACCAGCCGAGCGGAGCGTAAGCGGCAGCAAAGGGCCGTGGTCCGTACCGCGCCAGGCGCGCATTGAGACGGTCAGTCGAATTGAGACTTCGTCTGATCTCCCGTGTCGCCAGCGGACCCCAAGGTCCAAGCGCACCAATGAATTTCAGCCGTTCCTGCGGGATCAGCGCGCCGCAGGCGAACAGGTGCGGTCCAGCGCCGGAATGCCCGATAACACCGAAATCGTCCACGCCGAGGCCGTCGGCCAGCGCGCACACATCGGCCGGCCAGTCCAGGAAGGTGCGACCACGCTGGAAGGTCGACCGTCCGAACCCGGGACGGTCGACCGCGATCAGCCGGAAGCCGTGCCGCTGCGCGGCGCCATCGGCAAGGACACCTTCCAGCCGACAACTCGGGGTGCCGTGGAAATAGAACACGGGGTAGCCGACGGGGTCGCCGCACTCCAGGTAGGCCAGCGTGCGTCCGTCGGGCAACGGGAACACGGTGGCTTCGTCGGACCGGATATGTTCTGGCAGCTGCACATCAGCGATGTTATTCACTGGCCGACCGCGCAGACGACGTGACTAACCGAATAGCACAGAGAATAAAGTGAGCAACGGCTGCGGGATAGCCGGAAAAATAAAGTTGGCCGTGAAAACGAATAACAAAAGTAGCGCGATGATGGAGAGTAGGGCCACGCCCCCGAGGAATGCGACCAAAGCCGGATTGACCACATATAGCCAGCTGGCAAACTCGCCGAATATTTGTATTGATTGAGTCCAGAAGGCTCCGGCAAGCTGGCCGAACACCGCTGCGATCGGCGACAGCAGCCCCGCCGCGCCAGCGGCCTCGGCGGTCGCGTACGCGCCGGCACTTTCGGTCAAATGCTGCACGAACTGTTCGTGATACGCCGCCGCCGCCCCGGCCACTTTCTGATAGTCCGCGCCCTGCTGCGAGAACATCTGCGCGATGCCCTCCGACACCTCATCGGCCGCCGCGGGAGCGATCGCCAGCGTCGGAGCCGCCGCATCGAGGTGCGCCGCCTCGAGTGCCGAACCGATGGCCGCCAAATCCGTTGCCGCCGCCTCTACCAGGTCCGGCGCCACCATTACCTGCGACATGTCGCCCTCCAGCAAAGCTCTGATCCTCGCGCTACCGTCCCACGGCTGCTCACTCGCGAATTGAGTAGCCGGGTACTCGACTTCTCAGTGCGCTATGGGCCCGTCCGGAGCTGCCGGCGCGTAGCAGGATGGCCACCGGATGCGTTGCCACCGCATCGACCCGCTAGAGGCGGTACATGGCGCGGGACATGGCAGCATCTTCGAGGTACACGTAACGCTTGGAGTCGTTCGCCCGCGGGCGGTTGCGCCGCTCGGACGGGGTGGCTTTGCGGCCGAAGGTCGCGGTACGGGGCAAGTGCTTCATGTCAGTCTCCTTGGGGAGTAGCCGGGGAATTCCGGACAACTCGACTGTCCTATTTCTCGCGGCCACAGCCATCGGTAGGAACGCGTATTTCTGCGCCGACGGGGTCGTAGGTTCGCGCCGGGCGCCCGGCGCCCGTACGTGTTTTCGCGCAGTCCTGCTACCCGATCAGCACCGCATACCGCGGCTTGATCACGTCGTCGATGATCGCCAGCCGCTCGTCGAACGGGATGAACGCCGACTTCATCGCATTGATCGTGAACCGTTGCAGGTCGGTCCAGCCGTAGCCGAACGCCTCCACCAGTCGCTGCATCTCTTCACTCATCGTGGTATCGCTCATCAACCGGTTGTCGGTGTTGACGGTCACGCGGAAACGCGCCCGCGCCAACAGATCGAACGGATGGTCGGCGATGCTGTTGACGGCGCCCGTCTGCACGTTGGAGCTGGGACACAGCTCCAGCGGAATTCGCTTGTCCCGCAAGATAGATGCCAGCCTGCCCAACCGGACCCCGTCGGACGAGACGTCGATGTCGTCGACGATGCGTACCCCGTGGCCCAGCCGGTCGGCACCGCAGAACGCGATCGCCTCGTGGATGGACGGTAGCCCGAACGCCTCACCGGCGTGAATGGTGAAGCGCGCGTTGTGGTCCCGCATGTGCTCGAAAGCGTCCAAGTGCCGGGTCGGTGGGTGCCCGGCTTCGGCACCGGCGATGTCGAATCCGACGACGCCCTTGTCCCGGAACCGGATTGCCAACTCGGCGATCTCGCGTGACATCGCGGCGTGCCGCATCGCGGTGACCAGACAGCGCACCTTGATGCCGTTACCGTCGGCGGCACTTGCCTTCTCGCCCGCGGCGAAACCGGCCAGCACCGCGTCGACGACCTCGTCGAACGACAACCCGCGATTGATATGCAACTCGGGTGCGAACCGGACCTCGGCGTACACCACGGAGTCCGCAGCCAGGTCTTCCACGCACTCGTAGGCCACCCGGTACAACGCGTCCGGGGTCTGCATCACCGCCACGGTGTGCGAGAAAGGTTCCAGGTAGCGCTCCAGCGAGCCGCTGTGCGACCGGGTGCGGAACCACCTCGCCAGCGCCTCGACGTCGTCGGCCGGCAATCCGTCGTACCCGACCTGCTCGGCGATCTCGAGCACGGTCGACGGCCGCAGCCCCCCGTCGAGGTGGTCGTGCAACAGCGCTTTGGGCGCCTTGCGGATCTGCTCCAGACTCAGGCTCATCGCGTGATCCGATCGATAATCAGGGGCCGCGGCGCGGGCGGACAATCCGCCACGCTGAACGCGCCTTCCAACTCGACCATCGCGGGACCGAAGCGCTCCGGGGTCTCGGTGTAGAGCGTGAACAACGCCTCACCCGCGGCCACCGGATCGCCCGGGCGCCGATGGATCCGCACACCGGCGCCGTGCTGGACCTGCGCCCCGGGGCGGGATCTGCCCGCGCCGAGCCGCCAAGCCGCCAGCCCCACTGCCATCGCGTCGATGTCGCCCATTGTGCCGCTTCGGGCGGCGGTCACGGTTTCCGAATGCCCACCAATGGGCAACGGTTTCGCCAAATCTCCGCCCTGAGCGGCGATCAACCGGCGGAACCGGTCCATGGCAGTGCCGTCGCGCAACGTCTGCGCCGGGTCGCGGCCGTCGAGCCCGGCCAACTCCAGCATCTCCTCGGCCAACCGGACCGTCAGCTGCACCACGTCGGGCGGCCCGCCACCGCCCAGCACCTCCAGCGACTCTTCGACCTCCAGCGCGTTGCCGACGGTCGCGCCCAGCGGACAGTTCATGTCGGTGAGCAGCGCGGTGGTGGGCACTCCGTGCTCGGCGCCGAGTTCGACCATGGTGCGGGCCAGATCGCGGGATTCCCGCTCGCATTTCAGGAACGCGCCCGAGCCGACCTTCACGTCGAGCACCAGCGCGCCCGCTCCCTCGGCCAGCTTCTTGCTCATGATCGAGCTGGCGATCAGCGGCAGCGACTCGACGGTCCCGGTGACATCGCGCAGCGCGTAGAGCTTGGCATCGGCCGGCGCCAGCTCGCCCGCGGCGAAGATCGCGGCCCCGACCTCGACCAGTTGTGCGCGCACACGCCGGCTGGACAGGTCAGCGGTGAACCCGGCGATCGATTCCAATTTGTCCAGCGTGCCGCCGGTGTGGCCCAGCCCGCGTCCAGCCGCCTGCGGAAGCGCCCCACCGCATGCTGCGACCACGGGCACCAGCGGCAGCGTGATCTTGTCGCCGACCCCGCCGGTGGAGTGTTTGTCCACCGTGGCCAGGCCCAGGTCGGTGAAGTCCAGCCGCGGTCCCGACGCCAGCATCGCCGCGGTCCAGCGGGCGATCTCGCCACCGTCCATGCCGCGCAGGAAGATCGCCATCAACAACGCCGACATCTGTTCGGGCGCGACCTGCCCGGACGTGTAGGCCGCGATCACCCAGTCGATCGCGGCATCGGAAAGCCGCCCGCCGTCGCGCTTGACGCGGATGACCGTCGGCGCGTCGAATGGCAAGTCCGTCAACGGGATTCCCGGGCGAGGTCGTCGGGGCCGAATGCGTCTGGGAGCAGCTCGCCGAGCCGCTTGGGGCCGGCCGGGTGGTCGACCAGCATTTCCGGACCGCCGTGTTCGAGCAACACCTGGCGGCATCGGCCGCACGGCATCAACGCCGAACCGGTGCCGTCGACGCAGGAAAGCGCGAGCAGTCGGCCCCCGCCGGACGTGTACAGGGCACACACCACAGCGCATTCCGCACAGAGACCAAGACCATATGAGACATTCTCCACATTGCACCCGGTGACCACGCGACCGTCGTCAACCAGCGCGGCAGCGCCCACCGGAAAGCCCGAATAAGGTGCGTAAGCGGCAGAAGTCGCGCGAAAAGCCTTGTCGCGCAGCATATTCCAATCAATGCCAGGCATCTCGTTACCCCGCTCGGCCGAGGACGGACTTCCAGTGCCGCCAGCCTAACGCGGAAACGACATGCGATTTTTATCGGATCATTCAGGACCAGCGGCTATCTGACGGCGTTATGTTTGATAGCGGTTTTCCGGGCAATTTCAGGTCGCATTCAAGGCGGGTGATTCAAACGACGACGACGGCGGATCCGGCGCCTCTGGGATCCTCACGCAAACGACGGCCACCACGGACGCTGTACCGGGGCGACCCCGGCATGTGGGCCTGGGTGCTGCACCGCATCAGCGGGGCCACGATCTTCTTCTTCCTGTTCGTCCACGTGCTGGACGCGGCGGTGCTGCGGGTGAGTCCGCAGGCCTACGACGAGGTGTTGTCGACCTACAAGACACCGATCGTCGGGCTGATGGAATTCGGCCTGGTGGCCGCGGTCCTGTTCCACGCCCTCAACGGGATCCGCATCATCCTGATCGACTTCTGGTCCGAGGGCCCGCGCCATCAACGCAGGATGCTGTGGATCGTCGCGGTCGCCTTCCTGGTGCCGTTCGTGATGGCCGGCGTGGTGATCGGCATCCATGCCTGGGAGCACCTGTGACGAGCACTCCGAATCTGCAGCGCGGCCCCGATCAACTGGCGCCGGTTCGGCAACGCAGCCATTACCGTCCGGCCAGCCTGGACAATCCGCGCTCACCGCGCCGTCGGGCCGGCATCCCCAACTTCGAGAAGTTCGCCTGGCTGTTCATGCGGTTCTCCGGCATCGCGCTGGTACTGCTCGTGGTCGGGCACATGTTCATCATGCTGGTGTGGGACGACGGTGTTTACCGCCTCGATTTCAATTTCGTCGCGCAACGCTGGGCGTCGCCGTTCTGGCAGGTGTGGGACCTGTTGTTGCTATGGCTGGCGCAATTGCACGGCGGCAACGGCATTCGCACCATCATCGACGACTACAGCCGCAAGAACATCACCCGGTTCTGGCTGAACGCGCTGCTGACGGTGTCGATGGTGTTCACGCTGATGCTCGGGACCTATGTGCTGATGACGTTCAACCCCAACATCTCGTGAAAGGTGCGCGGTGATCGAGCAACACCGATACGACGTGGTGATCGTCGGCGCCGGCGGGGCCGGGATGCGGGCCGCGGTGGAAGCGGGTCCGCGCGTTCGTACCGCAGTGCTGACCAAGCTGTACCCCACCCGTAGCCACACCGGCGCCGCCCAGGGCGGCATGTGCGCCGCGCTGGCCAACGTGGAAGAGGACAACTGGGAGTGGCACACGTTCGACACCGTCAAGGGCGGCGACTACCTCGCCGACCAGGACGCGGTGGAGATCATGTGCAAAGAGGCCATCGACGCCGTGCTGGACCTGGAGAAGATGGGGATGCCGTTCAACCGCACCCCGCAGGGCCGCATCGACCAGCGCCGGTTCGGCGGGCACACCCGCGACCACGGCAAGGCCCCGGTCCGCCGGGCCTGCTACGCGGCCGACCGCACCGGCCACATGATCCTGCAGACGCTGTACCAGAACTGCGTCAAGCACGACGTGCAGTTCTTCAACGAGTTCTACGCACTCGACTTGGTGCTCACCCAAACCCCGACCGGTCCGGTGGCCACCGGGGTGGTCGCCTACGAGCTGGCGACGGGCAACATCCACGTCTTCCACGCCAAGGCCATCGTGCTGGCAACCGGCGGATCCGGGCGGATGTACAAGACCACCTCCAACGCGCACACCCTGACCGGCGACGGCATCGGCATCGTGTTCCGCAAGGGACTTCCGTTGGAGGACATGGAATTTCACCAATTCCACCCGACCGGCCTGGCCGGACTGGGCATCCTGATCTCCGAGGCGGTGCGCGGCGAGGGCGGCCGGTTGCTCAATGCCGAGGGTGAACGCTTCATGGAGCGCTACGCCCCGACCATCGTCGACCTGGCCCCGCGCGACATCGTCGCCCGCTCGATGGTGCTGGAAGTGCTGGAGGGACGCGGGGCGGGCCCCAACAAGGACTACGTCTACATCGACGTCCGTCACCTCGGCGAGGAGGTGCTGGAGGCCAAGCTGCCCGACATCACCGAGTTCGCCCGCACCTACCTCGGCGTGGACCCGGTACACGAACTGGTCCCCGTCTACCCGACCTGCCACTACGTGATGGGCGGCATCCCCACCACGGTGACCGGTCAGGTGTTGCGCGACAACACCAACACCGTGCCGGGATTGTTCGCGGCCGGCGAGTGTGCCTGCGTCTCGGTGCACGGCGCCAACCGGTTGGGCACCAACTCGCTGCTGGACATCAACGTGTTCGGCCGGCGCGCCGGCATCGCCGCCGCGCGATACGCTCGGAGTCACGATTTCGCCGACATGCCACCGAATCCGGAATCGATGGTGGTCGGCTGGGTGGCCGACATCCTCTCTGAGCACGGCAACGAGCGCGTCGCCGACATCCGCGGCGCCCTGCAGCAGACGATGGACAACAACGCCGCGGTGTTCCGCACCGAGGAGACGCTCAAACAGGCGCTCACCGACATCCACGCGTTGAAGGAGCGCTATTCACGAATCACCGTGCAGGACAAAGGAAAACGGTTCAACAGTGATCTCCTGGAGGCCATCGAGCTGGGCTTCCTGCTGGAGCTCGCCGAAGTCACGGTGGTCGGTGCTTTGAATCGCAAGGAGTCCCGCGGCGGTCACGCCCGTGAGGACTATCCCAACCGCGACGACGTCAACTTCATGCGCCACACCATGGCATACAAAGACGGCACCCACCTGCTCAGTGACATCAAGCTGGACTTCAAACCCGTGGTGCAGACCCGCTACGAGCCCAAGGAGCGGAAGTACTGATGACAAGCCTCGAGAAAGAGGTCGCGAACCCCGACCCGCTGGAACCTCCATTGCCGCCGGTCCCGGACGGCGCGGTAATGGTGACCCTCAAGATCGCCCGGTTCAATCCCGACGACCCCGACAAGTTCGCCGCCACCGGGGGCTGGCAGAGCTTCCGGGTGCCGTGTCTGCCCAGCGACCGACTGCTCAACCTGCTGCTCTACATCAAGGGCTACCTGGACGGGACGCTGACGTTCCGGCGTTCCTGCGCGCACGGCGTCTGCGGCTCGGACGCGATGCGCATCAACGGCGTAAATCGGTTGGCCTGCAAGGTGTTGATGCGCGACCTGTTGCCAAAAAAGCCGGGCAAGAAACTCACCATCACGGTCGAACCGATCCGCGGGCTGCCGGTGGAGAAGGACCTGGTGGTGGACATGGAGCCGTTCTTCGACGCCTACCGGGCAATCAAGCCGTACCTGATCACCACCGGCAACCCGCCCACCCGCGAACGCATCCAGAGTCCGACCGACCGCGCCCGCTACGACGACACCACCAAGTGCATCCTGTGCGCCTGCTGCACCACCAGCTGCCCGGTCTTCTGGTACGAGGGCAGCTATTTCGGGCCGGCGGCGATCGTCAACGCGCACCGGTTCATCTTCGACAGCCGCGACGAGGCCGCCGCCGAGCGGCTCGACATCCTCAACGAGGTCGACGGGGTGTGGCGCTGCCGCACCACGTTCAACTGCACCGAGGGCTGCCCGCGCGGCATCGAGGTCACCAAGGCGATCCAGGAGGTCAAGCGCGCGGTGATGTTCTCCCGTTAGCTTGCGCGAGCAGACGCAAAAGCCCCCTTTTCGGCACGAAAACGGGGCTTTTGCGTCTGCTCGGCCTACGAAGGGGGCAGCTTGAGCACCCGGTTGTTGCCGGCGTCGACGACGTAGACGTTCCCGGCCGCGTCGACGGCGACACCCTGGGGATTGCGAAGCCCCTTGAACGGCAACGTGATCATGGTGTTCGACGCCTTGAGCAGCTTCAGCACGCTGTTGTGCCGGGTGTCGGTCACGTACAAGTCGTTGTCGGCGTCGACGGCGATGTACTCCGGACGACCGACCGCGTAGGCCAGGACCGTCGCCACCGTCGCCGTCGCGGGAAATTTGATGACCCGCTCGTTGTCCCGATCGACGACGAAGAGAGTGCCGTTGCCGTCCATCGTCACCGCCGAGGGATGATTCAGGCCGGTGAAGGGCAACTCCGTCTGCTCGGCCGAGCGGGGGTTCCACGCCAGCACCCTGTTGCGCCGAGCGTCGACGACGTACACCACGTGCTCTTTCCCGTCGGTGGAAATCGCCACGCCCGTCGGTTCCACGAGTCCGGTGAAGGGCAGGACGGTCTGGTCGGTCGATCCCGCGGTCAACTGCAGCACGCGGGGGTTCACCAACTCGCTGACCACGACGGCACCTTGGTCATCCGCGGTGATATCGGCGGGTTGGTCCAGACCGGAGAACGGCGCGACGGTCTGTTCTGTCGAGCCCGCGGCGAGCTGCAGAACGCGGTTGTGGCCGGTATCGGTGACGTAGACGGTGCCCTTGGCGTCGATGGCGATCCCCAGCGGCCGCTCCAGGCCATTGAACGGCAGCACGGTCTGCGTCAGCGGATCCGCGGCACGAAAAGGGTTGTCGATCAACAGGATTGCGGCAACCGCGACGACGACGAGGGTGGCCACGGCCGCGGCGACGGCGACGGCACGGCGACGATTGCGTCGTGGGGCGGGCGCCAGCACCGTCTCGTCCAGTAGGGGTTCACCGGAGCTGACCGGCGTCGCGGGTCCGGTGTCGGTGAGGGCCTTGCGGGCGGCAACTGCCAGCTCGTTGGCCGTCTGGTAGCGGGCGTCCGGGTCCTTGGCCATGCCGCGCGCGATCACCTCGTCGAACCCGGCGGGGATGGCGGGGGCGAAATTGCTCGGTCTCGGCGGGTCGTTGGACAGGTGCGCGACGACGAGCTGCTCGAGACTGTCGCCGGCAAAAGGCAATTGCGCCGTCAGGCACTCGTAGAGGACGCAGGCCAGCGAGTACACGTCGGCGCGGGCATCGGCGATCGACCCCGCGGCGAAGCGCTCCGGAGCCATGTAGGCAGGAGTTCCCGGCGCAATGTTGGTGACCGTCAGGCGAGCGGCAGAGGCTTCGTGGACGAGTCCGAAGTCGATCAGATACACGAACTCTTCGCCGACCATCAACAAGTTCGACGGTTTGACGTCGCGGTGTACCAACCCCGCTTTGTGCGCCGCTTCCAAGGCGGACGCGACCTGTTCGATCACCCGCACCGCTCGTTCGGGGTCCATCGCCCCGTCCCGCGACAACACGGTGTGCACGTCGACACCGTCGATGATCGGCATCACCAGATACAGCCGGCCGTCGATTTCGCCGGCCTCGTAGATCGGGATGATGTTGGGACTGGCCAATCGGCCGGCGGTGTAGGCCTCCCGGCGGAAGCGCTCCTGATAGCCGGGTTCGACGGCCAGTCCCGGCTGCAGCAGCTTGACGGCGACATCCCGGTTCAGTTCGGTGTCGCGGGCCCGGTACACCGCGCCCATGCCGCCCGCGCCGAGGACTTCGAGTAGTCGATAGCGGCCGAACTCGCGTTCATCTGCCGAGACCGCCGCGGCACCTCCCGCGGGTGTGAGTGCTTCCCTTGCGGCACAAGCGAACTCGTGTGCGCTCTGGTAGCGGTCGGCGGGGTTCTTGGCCATGCCGCGCGCAATGATCTCGTCGAATCCGATCGGGATCGCCGGGTCGGCATCGGAGGGCCGAGGTGGCTTGCCGTCGGAATGCGCGGCGGCATACTGCTCGAAGCTGTCGCCCCGCACCGCCTGCTGTCCGGTCAGACACTCGTAGAGCACGCAAGCCAGGGCGTAAATGTCACCCGGGGCACTAGTGGCGGCATCGGGGCCCAGGCGCTCCGGGGCCAGGTACGGCCAGCTATCGGTCGCCGCGTCCAGGCCGATCGCGCCCGCTCCGAAGTCGATCAGATACACGAATTCCCCGCCGACGACGTACAAGTTCGACGGCTTCACATCGCCGTGCACCAGACCCGACCGGTGTGCGGATTCCAGTGCCGCGGCAGCCTGCTCGATGGTGCGCACCGCCGCCGCCGGACTCATCGCCCCGTCGCTCCGGAGCAGACTCCGCGCATCGACGCCGTCCAGAATCGGCACCACCAGATAGAGTTGCCCGTCGATCTCGCCGGCCTCGTAGACCGGGATGACGTTCGGGTTGTTCAGCTGGGCCGCGATGGACACCTCTGACCGGAACTGCTCCTGATAGGCGGGGTCGTCGGCAGACTCCTCGGGGAGCACCTTGATGGCCACATCGCGCGTCATCATCGTGTCCCGAGCCCGGTACACGGTCCCGGTGCCAGCCCGGCGGAGCACCTCGAGCAATCGGTAACGCCCGAACGCCTTCCCGTCCGCCACCAGCGCAGCCTCCTCCGCGTGCGTGGATGGATGCTATCAACGCCGGGGCCGCCAGCTCTGCGAAACTGCAGGCATGCAACGCACCCCCGAGCTGGCCCGGCAGTTCTACGACCGTTTCGAGCCGATCCACGCGGTCACCTACTTCGCGCCGGAAGCCCGCGAAGCGCTGGACGGCCTCGGTTACCGCGGCTTCTGGATGGGTTACTTTGCGGCCCGGTCGGCGCCGCTGGGCCCGGTCGCCCCGCATGTCGTGACCGCAGTGTTCTACAACTTCGCGCACGCACGGGTGGCCAAAGCCCTGCCGGCCGCCTGGCAGCTGGCCGGTCCCGAAGCCGCGTTGCGCGCCCGCCAGGACTCGGCCGTCGCAGCCCTGCGCCGGTCCGGTCTGGACGACGACGAAAACGTCCGCACCGCAGCACAATTGGCTCTTCGCGCGGCGCAGACCACCCCGGTGGATGCCCGGCCGCTGTTCGCGGCCAATGTGGCGCTGCCGGTGCCGTCGGATCCGGTGGCCGCGCTATGGCATGCGGCGACGTTGCTGCGTGAGCACCGCGGCGACGGGCACGTGGCGGTGCTGGCCGCCGCCGGCATCTCCGGGCGGGAATCCAACGTCTTGCACACCGCGGCCGGACCCGTGCCGGCCGAGTACATGAAGCAGACACGCCACTACGACGACGACGAATGGCGCGCCTGCGAGGCCAGCCTGGCCGCCCGGGGCCTGCTCGACGAGGACGGTTCGTTGACGACGGCCGGACGTCAGTTCAAGGACCAGATCGAAACCGTCACCGACACACTGGCTTTGCACGCGTTCGACGGTCTGGCCGACGACGAGCTGCAGGCGCTGTTCACAGCATTGACGCCACTAGCGCGAGCGGTGATTGGGGGCGGCGATCTGCCCGCCACCACGCCCATGAGCGTCCGGCGCGACTTTTAGTCCGGTAGGTGACGTCGGGTGCCAGGCCGGCGCCGTCGTACGCCGTCACCAGGGCGTCGACCACGCTGCGCCAGAGTGCGTCGTCCACGCACAGCCGGCTGGCAGTGAGCACCAGGCGCTCGCGGTCACCGGGGATCAGCGACACCGCGAACAGCCGGCCGGTGCGCTTGTCGTAGCCGGCGCGTTGCCGGGCG
Source organism: Mycobacterium sp. NGS67 (assembly GCF_059812185.1). Taxonomy (NCBI): domain Bacteria; kingdom Bacillati; phylum Actinomycetota; class Actinomycetes; order Mycobacteriales; family Mycobacteriaceae; genus Mycobacterium; species Mycobacterium sp. NGS67. Next base: position 128,852 of record NZ_JCALCF010000007.1, on the reverse strand, counting down.
ATGACCTGGGCCACGGTGGTGTCCGGCGGTTCGACCGCCCAGCTCCAGCCGCCACCCGGGCGGGCCAGCCAGCTCTCGTCCATCGGCTCGAAGACGGCGCCCAGCGTCGGGTTGGCGTCGAAGACCGCGTCCACGGCGGCTCGGATGCCGGACTGGTCCAAGCGGGTCTCGGAGATCAGCACCTCGGTGTGCGCCAGCTCTTCCAGATCGCTGAGCAAGGAGGCTTCGACGATGTCCCAGTAAGACGATGTGCTTTGTTCCACCGGGCAAGGCTCCGCTGCCGCACTTAAAGGATCCTTGGCGGATTCTTGGAATATCCCGTCACACTCCGCCGGCCTGCTTCGTCTGATCGGTATGACATCGAAAACCCGCATCGAGCCCCTGTCCCCCCACCGCGCCGGCCTGCTGGTCCGCACCATGTACCGGGTCGCCAAGCGGCGCTTCGGCGAGGTTCCCGAGCCGTTCACCGTCGCCGCACATCACCCGCGGCTGCTGGTCGCCAACGCCGTGCACGAGACGCTGCTGCAGAGCGCGTCGCGCACGCTGCCGACCAGCGTGCGGGAGTTGGCGGTGTTCTGGACCGCGCGCACCATCGGCTGCTCGTGGTGTGTGGACTTCGGGTCCATGCTGCAGCGGCTGGACGGTCTGGACGTCGAGCGGCTCCGCGACATCGACAACTATGCGACGTCACCGGCGTTCAGCGACGACGAACGTGCCGGGATCGCCTTCGCCGACGCCATGACCACCGACCCGCATTCGGTGACCGACGACCAGGTCGAGGACCTGCGTGCCCGCTTCGGTGACGCAGGGGTGATCGAGCTGACCTACCAGGTCGGTATCGAGAACATGCGCGCCCGCATGTACTCGGCGCTCGGCATCACCGAACAGGGCTTCAGCTCGGGCGACGCGTGCCGGGTGCCGTGGGCCGATTCGGGTACCAAGTCGGGTTCGGCTGGCTAGCATGCGGTGATGCCGTCGTACCTGATCGCAGCGCCGCAGGCGGTGGCCGCGGCATCTGGAGAACTGGCCGGGATCGGGGAGCTGCTGGCCGAAGCCGCCGCCGCGGCAGCGCCGCCGACGACGGGGATCCTGGCGGCGGCGGGCGACGAGGTGTCGGCAGCCATCGCACGGCTTTTCGGCGGCTTCGGCCAGGAGTTCCAGGCGCTGAGTGTGCAGACGACGCACCTGCAAGCCCAGTTTGCGCGGTCGTTGAGCGAGGCGGCGGCCGCATACGCGAGCGCCGAGGCGGCGAGTGCCCAAAGTCTCTTCGCGCCGCTGCAGCAGATGTTCGTCCGCGACGCCGCGACGGTCGGTGCGGTGCTGAACTTCGCCACCAACGCGGTCGGCCTGGGCAACCCGTTCCCCACGACGGTGTCGCTGGCGGGGACCGGCGGGGTGTCCGGGGTCCGGGTCGGGTTCTCGTTCCTGCGCCTGCCCGTGACGGGTTCATTCCTCGGCATTCCCTACGGTTACGAGTTCCCGGCACCCGCGTTGTGGTACTTCCCGACGCTGGCCGACGGCGTGGTCGCCGCGCAGGGCACCACCTATCTGCAGCACGGCTTCGCCGCGATCGGCTGGTTCTATCAGCCGTTGGCTTTGGAGCTGGCGTCGCAGACCAACAGTGTCGTGGTCACCCCCACCATCCCGTCGGTGCCGTTGCCTTTCGGCCTGTGGCTGAGCAGTCCGGAGATGCAGCAGGGGGTGGGTTCGCTGTTTTTGGGCGGCCAGCCCGCACTGAACGCCGCCGCGCATCATGCGGGTTACGCCGGCACCCTGCCCCAGGACTTCGTGCTGACCGGGCACTCGGCGGGCGGCGGTCTGGCCACGATGGCGGCCAATAGTTACCTGACCAGTCTGGGCGCGGGCACCAACCATTTGCAGGGGGTGGTGATGTTCGACGGGGTCGCCAGCAACGCCGCCGCGTTCGGCGCCGCGGTCAACACCCTGCAGGCGGCCGGTGTGCCGCTGTATGCGGTGGTCGCGCCGCCCCAACCGTGGAATGCGTTCGGCGCCACCACAAGTCAGCTGGTCAGCCTCACGCCGCCGAACCAGTTCACCGGGGTCGAGATCGTCGGCGGCTCGCACGTCGACGCGATGCTCGGCGGCAACCCGCTTATCGACTTCGCCGCCCAGCTACTCACCGGGTTCTCCCCGCCTGGGGCCACCGCGGCCGTGCACACCCTCTCCACCGGCTGGATCAACGACATGTACGCCGGATTCGGTCCGCTCAACCCGCTGTACGGCATCTACGGACCCAACGGCCCCTACCAGCCGCCCGGCGGGCAGCAGATCACGCTGGGCCCCGCCACGGGGATTGTCCTGCAGTAGCCCCGAGCCGTTACCGCGACGCCCGCATCGGCGACCCGGTGAACTTGTCGGGATTCGCGACATCCCAGAGCGCGACGACCTTGCCGTCGCGCACCGTCATCGCGGTGATCCGCGGCGCCATCTCGCGCCGCCCGTCGGCAGCCGGGAAACCCGTTGTGTAGGAACCGAGTTCGCCGTTGACCAGGACAAGGTGATTGGCGGTGTAGAACGAGTCGCCGTACCGGTTGGCCAGCCCGAGCATGAACCGGACGACCTTGTCGGCGCCGCGGATGGTTCGAATTGCCGTGGACGCCTTGCCATTCGAGTCCCCGGTCAAGGTGACGTCGGGGTGCAGCAGCGACACGACGGTGTCCAGGTCGCCGGCGGCCATCGCCGCCATCAGTCGACCGACCACTTCGGCGTGCGCGGGATCCGGCTGCGGCGGCGGTGCGGCGGCGACAGCCTTGCGGGCCCGGGACGCCAACTGCCGCGCGGCGGCCTCATTGATGCCCAGCACGTCGGCCACCTCGCCGAACGGCACCGAGAACCCGTCGTGCAGGACGAACGCCACCCGCTGATCGGGGCTGAGCCGTTCCAGCACCACCATCGCCGCGAAGCGCGCATCCTCGGCGGACACCACGGCCGACAGCGGATCGGCCGAATCGAATCCGGTGACCACCGGCTCGGGCAGCCAGGTGCCGGTGTAGGTCTCGCGCCGGTGCGTGGCCGAGCGCAACCTGTCCAGGCCCAGCCGGCTCACCACGGTGGTGAGCCAGGCCTGCAGATTGTTGATCCGGCCGTCCTGGGCGCTCCAGCGCAGCCACGCGTCCTGCACAATGTCCTCCGCGTCGGCCACCGTTCCGGTGAGCCGGTAGGCCACCGACATCAGATGCGGTCGCAGCGCTTCGAAGTCGTCGACCTGCGTCGAGGTCATCGTCCGAGCCTATCGCCGCTAGCCGCCGCGGTTGCGCCGCTGCCGTCGTATCCGGCGGACCACATCCAACAGCACGGCGATCGTGCCTGCCCACCACAACACCACGACCAGGACGAGGTCGGTGCCGCCGTCGTGCACGGCATAGGCGGTGAAGAAGCAGAGGAAGAACAAGGACACCGCGCCCAGCAGGATCTCGAGTGAGAGGATCTCGCGGGCCACCGACGCTGGGATCGGCGCGCTGGGAGCCGCGGGGCGGCGGACCGGCTCGCGGAGTTGCGGGGGACTCGTCGCCGGCGGGGGTCGCTGCTGGGTGACCCGGTCCGGCGGGGGTGCCGGCCGGTGCTGCGGGACCGGCGGGGGTGCCGGCCGGTGCTGCGGGACGGGCGGCGGTCGCCACGCCTGCTGCGGACGGGGGGCGGGCGGCGGTTGGACGGGCGGGACCGGCAGCGCCGGGCGGGGTATCGGATCGGTGCTGGCTTCGCTTGCGGCGCGGGCGAATTCGACCGTGCTGGCGTAGCGCTGAGCGGGGTCCTTAGCCAACCCTTTGGCGGTCACCCGGTCGAAACTGGACGGCACGCTCGGATTGACGGACGACGGCTTCGGCGGCGGGGTGGAGACGTGCCCGAAGTACTGCCGTTCCAGGCTTTCCCCCGGATAGAGCCGCTGACCGGTCAGGCATTCATACAGCACACAGGCCAGCGCATACACGTCCACGCGCGCGTCGGCTTCATTGCCGCTGAACCGCTCCGGCGCCATGTAGTGCCACGAGCCGATGAAGGCGTTGGTGCCGGTCAGGCCGACCTCGCCGGTGGCGCGCGCGATCCCGAAGTCGATCAGGTATGCGAAGTCGTCCTCGGCGATCAAGATGTTCGACGGTTTGACGTCGCGGTGCACCAAGCCGATCTTGTGCGCGGCCTGCAGCGCCCGCGCCACCTGTTCGACGATCCGCACGGCGCGCCCGGGGTCGAGCGGCCCGTCCGCCAGGACGGTTTCCAGATCACGCCCCTCGACCAGGCGCATGTCCACATACAGCCGGCCGTCGATTTCGCCGTGGTTGTGGATCGGGATGACGTGCGGGCTGTTGAGGCTCGCGGCGGCGAGGGCTTCGCGGCGGAAGCGCTCCTGGAACTTCGCGTCGTGGGACAGGTCCTCGGGCAGCACCTTCACCGCGACCCGGCGCTCGGTCGCGGTGTCGAAGGCGCGCCACACCTCGCCCATGCCGCCGCGGCCCAGCAACTCGATCAGCCGATAGCGGCCGAACGCTGTGCCGTCTTCCGCCGACGCATCCCCCGCGACCGCCATATCGCGTGATTGATCGCTCATAGAATTGCCAGTATCGGCCACTGTGGGCGGATCGGGAATCCCCAACCCGCGCGGTCTAGGCTCGAATCACGATGTCGAATAACCTCTGGCTCCATTTCGCCCAGCACGGCAACGGAATAGCGCCGCCGGTCATCACCCGCGGCGAGGGTGTCACCATCTACGACGACCGCGGCAAGAGCTACCTCGACGCGCTGTCCGGTCTGTTCGTGGTCCAGGTCGGCTACGGCCGTACCGAACTGGCCGAGGCCGCCGCCCGGCAAGCCGAGAAACTCGCGTTCTTCCCGCTTTGGGGCAACACCACCCCGCCGGCGATCGAACTCGCCGAGCGGCTCGCCGGCTATGCGCCCGGCGACCTGAACCGGGTGTTCTTCACCAACGGCGGCACCGAGGCCGTCGAAACCGCCTGGAAGGCCGCCAAACAATACTTCAAGCTCACCGGCAAACCCAACAAGTACAAGGTCATCTCGCGCGCCATCGCCTACCACGGCACCACCCAGGGCGCGTTGTCGATCACCGGTCTGCCCAAGTACAAGGAAGCCTTCGAGCCGTTGGCGCCGGGCGGGTTCCGGGTGCCCAACACCAACTTCTACCGCGCGTCGGAACCGTTCGACACCGACGTCAAGGCGTTCGGCCGGTGGGCGGCCGACCGGATCGCCGAGGCGATCGAGTTCGAAGGACCCGACACCGTCGCCGCGGTCTTCCTGGAACCGGTGCAGAACGCCGGCGGCTCCTACCCGCCGCCGCCCGGTTATTTCGAGCGGGTCCGCGAGATCTGCGACGAGTACGACGTGCTGCTGGTCTCCGACGAGGTGATCTGCGCGTTCGGGCGGATCGGGTCGATGTTCGCCTGTGATGACTTCGGCTACGTGCCGGACATGATCACCTGCGCCAAGGGCATGACGTCGGGCTATTCGGCGCTGGGCGCAATGATCGCCAGCGACAAGGTGTTCGAGCCGTTCAACGACGGCAAGACGACCTTCCGGCACGGCTACACCTTCGGCGGCCATCCGGTCTCGGCGGCCGTCGCGCTGGCCAACCTCGACATCTTCGAGCGCGAGGGTCTCAACGACCATGTCAAGCAGCAGTCCCCCGCGCTGCGCGCCACCCTGGAGAAGCTTTATGACCTGCCGATCGTCGGGGACGTGCGCGGCGAAGGCTTCTTCTTCGGCGTCGAGTTGGTCAAGGACCAGGCGACCAAAGAGAGGTTCAGCGACGAGGAACGCACCAAGCTGCTCGGGCGGGTCGGGTCGGCGCTGTTCGAGGCCGGGTTGTACTGCCGCACCGACGAACGCGGCGACTCGGTGATCCAGTTGGCGCCGCCGCTGATCAGCGGTCAGGCCGAGTTCGACGCCATCGAGTCCATCCTGCGCGGCGTGCTCAGCGAGATCGAGATCTGACGCGCCCCGCCCCGGCCGTCGAGCGCGCCCAAATGTACGCGAAACGTCGGCACAGGCCGGCATTTTGAGCGCGCTCGGCAACCGTCAGCGCCAGAAGCGCCGCTTGCTCGGCGGACCCATCGCCCGCCGCACCGCCTCGACCATCACCATCAGCTGCCGGCCCTGCGGCCCGGTCGGCTGCGCCAGGAACCGCTGCAGCGCGTCGCACAGATCCTCCAGCGCCGCACGCAATTCGGGATCGGCGGCGGCGTCGCGATGCCGCTCCAGCTCGGCCAGCACCACGTCCAGGCCCGAGCGGCGCACCTGGGCACCCTTCTCCACCTGCTTGAGCAGCTTGTCCAGCGCTCGCGGCGGCGCGAGCCTTTCTTGCGCGGACATAGCGCCCTCCGGCGCGCCGCCGGGTGCCGCCCCGGTGTACAACGCGGGTGCGGGCATCGCGCTGAGTGCGACCGGCGCGAAACCCATGGTGCGCGCCCACCCCGACGGCTCCTCGACCGGCTGGATGACCTCGGTCAGCGGCGCGGCGTCGGTGCGTTCCGGGTCGACAGCCACGAAGGCGGTGAACCGTGAGAGCACGCCGAACCGGATGGAGTGCGCCACCAACCTCGCGGCCAGCTCGTCGTCACCGGCATCCGACGCGTACTCGTCTTCCAGGTCGCGTACCACCGAGCGGGCCCAAATAGTCTGCACCGCAACGGCTTCCGGCACCACCCGCGCTGGCAGCACCTGGACGAACGGCCCGTCGCCGGCGTCGGCGTCGACGCGCATCGCGGCGCGGGACAGCGGGCCCCGGTACCGCCCGGATATCACGCACGGCACGCCGGCGAAAGCATCGGGCGCCCGGCCCGGTGTGACGGTATCATCGAGAAGCTGCACACCTTCGGCGCTCACCCGCACGTCGGTCAGCGCCGGACGACCTATGGTGCGGGCCAGCCGTGTCATCACCTCGTCCAGTCGCTCCTCGGATTCCACCAGCTCCGAGCGGCCGTTGCCCAACCGCGCGACCCGGTCCAGGAAGCCGGCGTTGACGGCGCGGTCGATGCCCACGCAGTAGATGCGGGTCTCCCCGACCGCCGGCGCCAACGTGCGCAGCAGATGGTCCTCGCCGCTGATCTGGCCGTCGGTCACCAGGACCACGCTGGCCTGCCGGTCCGCTCCGGACGCGGCCAGGATGTGCGCCGCCTGCAACAGCGGTTCGTCCATTACCGTCCCGCCGCGGCTTTCCAGCGAGCCCAGCCATGACGCCGCGGCGAACCGGTTGCGGTCGGTCGCAGCCACCAGACCTTCCGGCAGCTGCGCGGGTGTTTCAACCTGGTTGTCGAAAGCCAGGACGCAGAACCGGTCGCCGGTGTCGAGCATGTCCACGATCCGGCCCGCCGCGCGCCGTGCTGCGACCATCTTCCAACCGCCCATCGAACCCGAGCGGTCCAGCAGCACCACCACGTCCCGCGGCGCACTGGACGCCTCGGCGGGTGGCACCAACGTCACCGACCAGGTGCCTTCGTCCCCGTCGGCGTCCGGGACCAGCAGTGCCGACGACGACAACTGGTTGCGGTCGAGCTTGAACCGCAGCACGAAGTCCCGGTCGGCCCGCGCGCCCGGCTCCACCCGTAACCGGATCAATCCGTCGCTCTCCGCGACGGCGGTCGGCAGGCTCGACCGCAACTCCGACACCGCCAGGCCTGCGCCGTCGACGCGCACCGAGATCTGCAGGTCCGGACGCTCTTCCGAGTCCAGCAGGCGCGGCGGTGTGACCCGGGACGCGTCGGGCACCAGATCGGTGTCGACGGCCTCGCCCGATCCGGTCTGATCCCCGGGCAAGGCGCTGCCCTTGGTGTAGCGCGGCGCGACCACCAGCGGGAACCGGAACGTGGCCTCGCCGTCCTCGAACGACAGCGGACCCGTCAGCCGCATCTCGATCGCGGCTTCCTCCCCCGGGCCGATGTTGCCGACCCGCACCGAGAAAACCTCCGGGCGGTCTTCCTCCACGATCGCCGCCCGCTGCCCGGTTGCCAGCGCCTGCTCGTAGTCGACGCGGGCCTCGCCGCGCTCCTTGAGCACGCCGATCACCCGCCGCCCGGCCAGGTCGGCCACGAAGTCGGTGACTCCGGCCCGCGCCGGCAGCGGGAACACATAGGTGGCCTCGATGACGGTGTCACCGGCGTTGACGAACCGCTGCCGAACGGTCGAGGTGGCCGTCATGCCGACGATCGCGGTGTCGACGTCGATGGCCCGCAGCGGCAGCGAACGGCCGTCCGGGCCGGTCAACTCGCCGCAGCCCAACCGGGTTGGCTGGTCGGCCTCGACAGGGAGTAGGGGCAGAGTCATTGCGGTTCCTTTCCGGTGTTGTCGAGCAGGCCCAGCAGCGGCGCGGCAGCGCGGCGCAGCGAGTCGATCGGCGGTAGCGGTCCCTCGACCAGCAACGTGACAGTGTCGGACAGCCGGACAGCTTGCAGGTTGGTGACGGCCGCAGCGGCCGGCGGCTCGGGGACAGCGCGCCAGAACGCGCCCGCGGCGCGGGCGGGCTGGGGCACGGGATCCGGATCGCCCAGGTCGGCTGGCATCGCTTCCTCGGGAATGGCGGCCAGTGCCTCGACCTCGGCGGGCGACATGTCGGCCAGGCGCTCGGCGATCTCGTCCAGCGACAGGCCCTGACCCTGCAACCGCTTGATGGCGACCAGTCTGATCAGGTGCGTTCGTCCGTAAGTGAGGGCGCGTCCGCGGTTTCCCGGACGAGGCAGCAGGCCCCGCGCGGTGTAGTAGCGCACCATGCGCTGAGCCGGGACGGCCTTGGCTTGCCGGTTTTCCGGCGCGGCGCCGGAGGCCTGCACGGCGTTGGCGGCCGCGTCGGCGAATTCGGGCAAGGTCAGCAGAACCATCACTACCGACAGTGTCATATAGATACTGACACTGTCAAATAGCCGGGTACGCGCTACCCGCGTTTGCGTGCGCTACCCGGAGCCGCGAGTTTAGGGTCGACAGATGAATTGGATGACGGTGATAGCAAATGCTCTCGTCCCTCTCGCGTCCGTGATTTCGAGCGCCACCGTCGCGATCTGGACCAAGCGCATCGACGCCAGGAACAAGGCGGCAGACCGCCGGCACGAACGTGTGCTCGACTTCGAGAAACGGGCGGCCGATGACAAGAAGGCCGTGCTCAAGTCGCTGATCTCGGCGATCATGTACGTCAAACGCGCGGCCCAATACGAGGGACGCGGGACCGCCGAGGAGGTCGCCAGCCAGCGGCGCGCCGAGGCCATCCGGGAGCTGTATGACTTCCGGATGCGGTTGGGTCTGGACGACGGAGTGGCCGAACTGATGGTCTACGCCGCGCCGCCGGTGCGCGAGCTGGTGAGTCTGCTACTCGACGAGTGGGACCGTCAGTTCCGCGAACACGGCTACTCACTGACCCAGCTGGATGCCTGCAAGCGACAGTTGGCCCAATCCACGGCCTGTCCCGCGCCCGCGGAGGACGCGACCGTGTACTACGAGGGCGAACTGAAATGGTCCGAGCTCAGGAAGCAGGAGACGGTGTTCCTCGACATGTTGGGCAGGGATTCCGATCTCGACCTCGGCGACCTGGTGGACCTGTGCGACCGCATCCTGGCGGCCGCGCACAAAGACCTACGCGGGGGCTACGGGTTCGACTTCTGACCGGGCAGGTGCGGGGAAACCGACACCGCGCGGCGACCTGCGATCGGGGCGCCGATCGCCTACGCTGCTCACCAATGCCCTTCCTACGGACCTCGATACGCGCAGCATCGAGCCTGGCCGCGGCGGCTTTCCTGCTCGCCGGGTCCGGCGCGCTGGCGAATGCCGAGCCCAGCGCCGAGGTGAACCCCGGTGCGCCGAACTGCCCGTACAAGATCAACACCCCACCCGCGGTCGACTCCTCGGAGGTGCCGCGGGCCGGTGATCCCCCGCTGCCGCTCGCGCTTCCCGCCACCCCGATCGGCGGCAATGCCCTGGGAAGTTGCGGCATCGTCGCCGCCCCGGACACCCCGCCGGTACCGGGCGACGTCTCCGCCGAGGCCTGGCTGGTCGCCGACATCGACAGCGGCGCGGTCATCGCCGCCAAGGATCCGCACGGCCGCCACCGCCCGGCCAGCATCATCAAGGTGCTGGTCGCGATGGCGTCCATCAACGCGTTCAACCAGAACAAGACGGTCGCCGGAACCGACGAAGACGCGGCCGCCGAGGGCACCAAGGTGGGCGTCGACAACGGCGGCACCTACACCATCAACCAGCTGCTGCACGGCCTGCTGATGCACTCGGGCAACGACGCCGCGCACGCGCTGGCCATGCAGCTCGGCGGCATGCAGGCCGCGCTGGACAAGCTCAATGTGCTGGCGGCCAAGCTGGGCGGGCACGACACCCGCGTCGCCACGCCGTCGGGGCTGGACGGGCCGGGCATGAGCACCTCGGCCTACGACATGGGCCTGTTTTACCGGTACGCCTACCGCAATCCGATCTTCGCCGACATCGTCGCCACCCGGACCTTCGACTTCCCCGGCCACGGCGACCATCCCGGCTACGAACTGGAGAACGACAACCAGCTGCTCTACCACTATCCGGGCGCGATGGGCGGCAAGACCGGCTACACCGACGACGCCGGCCAGACGTTCGTCGGCGCGGCCAACCGCAACGGACGACGGCTGATGGCGATTCTGCTGCACGGCACCCGGCAGCCGATCGCGCCGTGGGAACAGGCCGCGCACCTGCTCGATTACGGGTTCAGCACGCCGGCGGGCACCCAGGTGGGGTCGTTGGTCGAACCCGACCCGTCGCTTGCCACCCCCACCAACAATCCGGCCAGCCGGGCCCCCGACAACAACCAGGCCGACGGGCTGATGTCGCCGGCCGACGCGTTGCCGATCCGGGTCGGCGTGGCGTTCATCGGCGCCGTCGTCGTGTTCGGGTTGATCCTGATCGCACGGTCGATGAACAGCCGGACGCAGCACTAGACTCTGCGTGATGACTGCCCTGTACGAGGATCCCGGCCTCACGCTGGACGAGGACGGAATCACCATCAATCGCTACTACTTTCCGTTCGCTACGGCCAAGCGGATCGGGTATGGCGACATCCAGGGCATCAAGGCCCAAGCGATGAGCTGGGCATCGGGCAAGGGCCGGATCTGGGGCGCGTCAGACCCGCGCTACTGGTTCCCCCTCGACATCCACCGGAACCGCAAGTCCACCCTGCTGATCCTCGACGTCGGCCGCCGGGTGCGCTCCTGCGTCACCCCCGAGGACCCGGCCAAGGTCATCGAGATCCTCAAAGCAAAGGTCAAGGGCTGAGCGCTCGACGGCGGGCGTTGCTGGTCGGGCTCACCGCCGCCAGCATCGGAGTCATCTACGGCTACGACCTGTCCAGCATCGCCGGCGTCCTGTTGTTCCTGCCCACGGAATTCGGCCTCACCACCGGGCAGCAGGGACTGGTCACCACCATGGTGGTGATCGGCCAGATAGCCGGGGCGCTGGGCGGCGGCGTGCTGGCCGACGCGTTCGGCCGCAAGAAGTCGATGGTGGCGATCCTCATCGGGTACGCGCTGTTCGCGCTGCTGGGGGCGACGGCGGGTTCGCTGCCGACGCTGTTGGTGGCGCGGTTCCTGCTGGGGGTCACTATCGGGGTGTCGCTCGTGGTCGTGCCGGTGTACGTGGCCGAGTCGGCGCCCGCCGCGGTGCGCGGCAGATTGTTGATCGCCTACCAGTTCGCCACCCTCACCGGCATCATCCTGGGTTATCTGCTCGGGTACCTGCTGGCCGAGACCACCCAGAGCTGGCGTTGGATGCTGGGTCTGGCCACCGTGCCCCCGGTGCTGCTGCTGCCGTTGCTGCTGCGCATGCCCGACACCGCGCGGTGGTATCTGCGCAAGGGCCGCGTCGACGAAGCTCGCAGCGCGCTCGCGCGGATCGAACCTGACGACGCCGTCGAGACCGAACTGGCGCAGATCGCGGGCGCCGTCCAGGAGGGCCGGGGCACCATCGGCGAGATGCTGCGCCGGCCGTATCTGCGGGCCACGCTGTTCGTCGTCACGCTCGGTTTCCTGGTGCAGATCACCGGGATCAACGCGATCGTCTACTACAGCCCGAAACTGTTCCAGGCCATGGGATTCACCGACTATTTCGGGCAACTGGCACTGCCGGCGATGGTGCAGGTCGCGGGATTGGCGGCGGTATGCGTGTCGCTGTCCCTCGTCGACCGGCTGGGCCGACGACCAATCCTGTTGTCCGGGATCGCGATGATGATCGTCGCCGACGCGGTGCTGGTCGTCGTCTACGCCAGGGACATCGGGCATGGCGGTGGCCTCGCACCGATATTCGGCTTCTTCGGGATACTGTTGTTCACCATCGGGTTCAACTTCGGGTTCGGCTCGCTGGTCTGGGTGTTCGCCGGCGAGAGTTTCCCGTCTCACCTGCGATCGATGGGGTCCAGCGTGATGCTGACCTCGAACCTGACCGCCAATGCGCTGATCGCCGGCTATTCCCTGACCATCTTTGAAACGCTGGGCGGTGCAACCGTCTTCGCGATCTTCGGGCTGTTCGCGGTGCTCGCGTTCGGCGTGGTGCACCGGTTCGCGCCGGAGACCAAAGGCCGTGACCTGGAGGACATCCGGTACTTCTGGGAGAACGGCGGACGCTGGCCCGCCGAGTCGTCATGATGATCCGCGCCGGGACCGTCGTCGTCGACGGCCAGGTGTGCCGACCGGGCTGGGTGCAGACGGACGGCGCCGCGATCGTCGCCTGCGGCGCGGGTGACCCGCCCTCGGCGCCCGACGTCGACCTGCCGAATTCGGTTGTGGTACCGGGCTTTGTCGACATGCACGTGCACGGCGGCGGTGGGGCGTCCTTCACCGACGGCGCCCACCGGGTGGTGGAGTTTCACCGCCGGCACGGGACCACCACCACCGTGGCCAGTCTGGTCACCCTGCCACCCGCGCAGTTGCTCACTGCGGTAAGCGGACTCGCCGAACTGACGCGCTCGGGCGTCGTCGCCGGCATCCATCTGGAGGGCCCGTGGCTGAGTGTTGCCCGTTGCGGCGCCCACGACCACACCCTGATCCGCCCGCCGGATCCCGCCGAGATAGAGGCGGTTCTCGACGCGGCCGACGGCACCATCCGGATGGTCACGCTGGCTCCCGAACTGCCCGGCGCCGAGCACGCCATCCGGCGTTTTGTCGACGCGAATGTCGTTGTAGCCGTGGGGCATACCGACGCCACCTACGAACAGACGCGGCGTGCTGTCGCGCTGGGCGCCACCATCGGCACCCACGTGTTCAACGCGATGCCGCCGCTGGATCACCGCGACCCCGGACCGGTGCTCGCCCTGCTGCAGGACAACCGGGTCACCGTCGAACTGATCGCCGACGGAGTGCATGTGCATCCCGACGTCGTCACGGCGGTGATGGCCACAGTCGGTCCCGAGCGGGTCGCCGTCATCACTGATGCGACCGCCGCGGCCGGCTGCGGCGACGGCGAATTCCGGCTGGGTTCGGTTCCCGTCGTCGTCGCCGCGGGCGTGGCGCGGGTGCGCGGCACCGACACCATCGCCGGCAGCACCGCCACCATGGATGAACTCTTCCGCGCGGTGCAGGCCGGCTCGGGATTGGCCGCCGCGGTGCAGACGACGTCGACAACCCCGGCGCGTGCGCTGCGCCTGGCCGGGGTAGGGGCCATCCGGGTGGGCCTCAGCGCGAATCTCGTTGTACTGGATCAGGAGTCGAGGGTGAGTGCGGTGATGGTCGACGGGTGCTGGCAGCCGACAAGCGGAGGTGCATGATGGCGTGGTTCGTGTTGACCGTGTCTGGAATTCTCGAGGCGGTGTGGGCGACCGCGCTGAACAAGTCCGAGGGCTTCACCCGACTCGGTCCGTCGCTCGTTTTCGGTGTGGCACTGCTGTTCTCGATGGCCGGGCTGGCGTTCGCGATGCGCAGCCTGCCTACCGGAACCAGCTACGCGGTGTGGGTCGGCATCGGGGCGGTACTCACTGTGGGCTACGCCATGGCGACGGGTGACGAATCGGCCTCCCCGGTCAAGCTGTTGTTGATCGCCGGGGTCGTCGGCTGCATCGTCGGGCTGAAGTTGACCGGCTAGCGGTCGCGACGCCGGCGCGTCAGCCGGGAAAGCGTCAGTGCTCCAACGGCTCCCGCGGCCATCGCGGCCGCGGTCTGGCGGCCGCTGAGGCCGTCGTTGACCTGGATGCGTGGGCTGATCACCGCCGGAGGTGGCGGCTCCACATGCGTTTCACGCTCGTCGTCGGAGGCGGTCGCGGCCCAGGCGGTGGCGAACAGCAGCAGCGACCAGGTGACGAACGCGAACACCATCAATCCCAGCACCGGACCAAACGTGGCGCCTGCCGGGCTGCGCACCACGGTCTGCAGGTAGATCGATCCCAGCTGCTTGAACAACTCGAATCCGACGGCTGCCATCAATCCGGCGCGCATCGAGGTGACGAAGCTGCCCGGCAACCGCGGCAGCCGGGCGATCATCCAGGTGAACAGCAGCCACGACACCAGCAGCGACACCAATACCGAGACGCCGCGGAAGATTTCGTCGAAAATCGAGAAGTCGGGTATGCGAAGCAATCTCAGCACCGCGTTCATAGGTCCGGACTGTCCCAGTGCGCTCAGCGCGATGGTGACCGTGATGACCAGGAACGTCCCGAGCATGGCGATCAGATCCGACAGCTTGGTGCGCACGTAGCCCGCCGGATCGACCGGCTGTAACCACATCTCGCTCAACGCTTCGCGCAGGTGCCACATCCAACCCAGACCGGCCCACACTGCAGTGAGCAAACCGATCACGCCCACCGAGGCGCGCGCGTCGATCGCGGAATTGATCAGATCGATCAGTTGCTGTCCCAGTTCGCCCGACACCGCGGACCGAATGTTGTAGTTGATCGTGGTCAGCAGCTGCGGTTGGCGCTTCAACGCATAGCCGGCCACCGCGAAAGCGACCATCAGCAAAGGAAATAACGCAAAGATCGTGTAATAGGTGAGGCCCGCCGCGAAGAAGGAGCCTTTCTGCTTGCTGAAGCGCTGATAAGCCTCGAGCACGTGGGGCAGCCAAGGAACCCTGGCTCGCAGCCGATCCAGCAAGCCCGGCTCGACCCGTTCGGCCTCCGCTGCCATGTCTGGATTATGCCCGTTGCGGAAGGAAACCCAACCGATCGTAGACGCGTTGCACGGTTTTGCCGGCGACGTCGTTGGCGCGCTGCGCCCCCGCCGCCAGCGTCGCTTCCAGTTCGCCCAGATCTTCCGTGAGTTCGTCGACCCGCGCCTTGATCGGGCTGACGTATTCGACGACGGCTTCGGCGGTGTCCTTCTTCAGGTCGCCGTAGCCGCGCCCGGCGTAGCCGTCGACGAGCGCGTCGATGCTCACGCCGGTGACTGCGGACTGGATGCTGAGCAGGTTGGACACGCCCGGCTTGGCCTGGACGTCGTAGCGGATCTCTCGTTCGCTGTCGGTCACCGCGGAACGAATCTTCTTGGCGGATCTGGCCGGGTCGTCGAGCAGGCTGATCAGGCCGGCGTCGGTGGACGCCGACTTGCTCATCTTCGACGTGGGGTCCTGCAGGTCGTAGATCTTGGCGGTGACCTTCGGGATGAGGACGTCGGGCACCACGAAGGTATCCGGGAAACGGCTGTTGAAGCGTTGCGCGACGTCGCGCGCCAGTTCCAGGTGCTGACGCTGGTCCTCCCCGACCGGCACCAGATCGGTGTCGTAGGCCAAGACGTCGGCGGCCTGCAGGACGGGGTAGGTGAACAGGCCGACGGTGGTGGACTCCGCACCCTGCTTGGCCGACTTGTCCTTGAACTGCGTCATCCGCGACGCCTGACCGAACCCGGTGAAACAGCCCAGAACCCAGGCCAACTGGCTGTGCGCGGGCACGTGACTCTGCACGAAGATGGTGGCCCGCGCGGGGTCGATGCCCAGCGCCAGATACTGCGCGGCGGTGATCAGCGTGCGGCGGCGCAGCGCGGCGGGGTCCTGCGGGATGGTGATCGCGTGCAGGTCCACCACGCAGAAGAACGCGTCGTGCTCGTCCTGCAACGCCACCCATTGCGCGACCGCGCCCAAAGCGTTGCCGAGGTGCAGCGAGTCGGAGGTGGGCTGGACGCCGGAGAAGATTCGGCGCGTTGCGGTAGGGGTGCTCATGATGCCGTCGATCTTTTCACGGGCATATTTCAGCAGCTGACGGTCAGGCGTCGACAACCCGCGCTGCCGGCCTCGGACTGCTGCGCATGTGCATGCCATGCGCATGTGATAGTTTGTGACCGTGGCCGTCGCAATTCAGATCAAAGATGTCCCCGAGGAAATCCGCGACGCGCTGGCGGCCCGCGCCGCGGCGCGCGGCCAGTCCACCCAGGCGTATCTGCGATCGCTGTTGGAACGGGAGTACCAGGCGGGGCGCAACCGGCAACTCTTGGAGGCATTGGTTGGTCATCGCAGCCTCACCATGACGGCCGAGGAAGTGGCGACCGTCATCCGCGCCGACCGCGACGGGTGAGCTTCCGCCGGTGATCGTGGTGGACGCAAGCGCGCTGGTGTTGGCGCTTACGAGCAGCAGCCCCAAAGGCGACGCGGCACGCGCAGTCCTGAACAGCGACGACGGTTGGCTCGCGCCGGCCCACATGCCGGGCGAGGTGCTACGCACCCTGCACAAGGCCGTATCGCGCAACCAATTGGAACCTGAAGACGCCGAGGCCGCCGCCGACGCCGTCGCCGCACTTGCCATCGAGTACGTGCTTCCGGATCCACTGCTACTGCGGACCGCCTGGGCCTGGCGGCATAACGTATCGATCTACGACGGCCTCTATATCGCCGTAGCCGCCGAACACTCCGCCGCCGTGGTCACCGTCGACAGCCGCCTGGCCAGCGCCACTGATCAGCTCGGCATATCGGTAGCGATCACTGTCCTCTAGGCCCACGCGCCGCCGCGCCCCCGACCGGGCCGCCTTGCGATACCCCCGGTACCGCATTTACTGTCGAATTCATGCCAAGCTTCCTCAAAGGTGCGTCCGAAGCAGAGGCCACCCGCGAGCCGATCCACCTGGGTTCGGGTGAGCCGGTGCTGCTGTTGCACCCGTTTTTGATGTCCCAGACCGTGTGGGAGGTCGTCGCCCGGCAGTTGGCCGACACCGGCCGCTACGAGGTTTTCGCCCCGACGATGGCCGGTCACAACGGGGGCCCGCGCGCGGGCACCTACTTCCTGTCTTCGCATGTCTTGGCCGATCACGTCGAGAAGCAGATGGACGAACTCGGCTGGGACACCGCGCACATCGTCGGCAATTCGCTGGGCGGCTGGGTCGCGTTCGAGTTGGAGCGCCGGGGTCGTGCCCGCAGCGTGATGGGCATCGCGCCGGCCGGCGGTTGGACCCGTTGGAGCCCAGCCAAATTCGAGGTGATCGCCAAATTCATCCTCGGTATTCCGCTGTTGCTCGTCGCTTGGCTCCTGGGGCCCAAGGCCTTGCACATTCCGTTCAGCCGCCAGCTGTCCACCTACGCCATCAGCGCGACTCCTGACGGGGTCAGCGAACGGGAGTTGAGCGTCATCATCGACGACGTCGCGCACTGCCCGGCCTATTTCCAGTTGCTGGTCAAGGCGCTGCTGATGCCCGGCCTCCAGGAACTGGCCGAGAACTCCGTCCCGGCGCATCTGGTGATCTGCACCAAGGACCGCATCGTGCCATCGCCGAGGTTCAGCAAGCACTTCCGCCACCACCTGCCTGACGACCATCAATTCACCAAACTCGAAGGCGTCGGCCATGTGCCGATGTTCGAGGCACCCGGCCGGGTCACCGAGGTCATCCTCGATTTCCTCGATGAGTGCGTGCAGGACACTCGCGCGGTCGAGCCCGGCGCGAGCTAACCGGCCACCGTCAGCGCGCAATTGGCAGCTGACACCCGCCATGCGATAGGCTGCGGGTCGGTCATGAGCGCCAGCGTCAAGCCCCGGCTCGCTGGCCGGCAACCCTCCAACCGCGGTGGGGTGCCCCGGGTGATGACCAGGTTGAGTAGCCACTACCGGCTACGCGGCAAGCGCGGGTCCGCCATGACGGGCCCCTGAGCCAGACAGGGGAACATTTCGTGAGCACTGACGGCACCACCGAAACCGATCCGACTGCGGGCTGGTCGTTCGAAACCAAGCAGATCCACGCCGGCCAGCAGCCGGACCCGGCCACCAATGCCCGGGCGCTGCCGATCTACCAGACCACCTCCTACACGTTCGACAACGTCGCGCACGCCGCCGCGCTGTTCGGTCTGGCCGAGCCGGGCAACATCTACACCCGCATCGGCAACCCGACCACCGACGTGGTCGAGCAGCGCATCGCCGCACTCGAGGGCGGGGTGGCCGCGCTGTTCCTGTCCTCGGGGCAGGCCGCCGAGACGTTCGCCATCCTGAACCTGGCTGGCGCCGGCGATCACATCGTGTCCAGCCCCCGGCTCTACGGCGGAACCTACAACCTGTTCCACTATTCGCTGGCCAAGCTGGGCATCGAGGTCAGCTTCGTCGAGGACCCCGACGACCTGGAGTCCTGGCAGGCCGCGGTGCGGGACGACACCAAGGCGTTCTTCGCCGAGACCATCTCCAACCCGCAGATCGACATCCTGGACACCCCTGGGGTTTCCGAGGTCGCGCACCGCAACGGGGTGCCGCTGATCGTGGACAACACCATCGCCACCCCCTATCTGATCCAGCCGCTGTCTCAGGGCGCCGACATCGTGGTGCACTCGGCCACCAAGTACCTCGGCGGGCACGGTTCGGCGATCGCCGGGGTGATCGTCGACGGCGGCACCTTCGATTGGACGCAGGGCCGC
Organism: Mycobacterium sp. NGS67; assembly: GCF_059812185.1. Taxonomy (NCBI): domain Bacteria; kingdom Bacillati; phylum Actinomycetota; class Actinomycetes; order Mycobacteriales; family Mycobacteriaceae; genus Mycobacterium; species Mycobacterium sp. NGS67. Next base: position 110,069 of record NZ_JCALCF010000007.1, on the reverse strand, counting down.
TTTCCCGGCTTCACCACGCCCGACCCCAGCTACCACGGTGTCGTGTTCGCCGAGCTGGGACCTCCCGCGTTCGCGCTCAAGGCGCGCGTGCAGTTGCTGCGCGACCTCGGCTCGGCGGCCTCGCCGTTCAACGCGTTCCTGGTCGCCCAAGGCCTGGAGACGCTGAGCCTGCGGGTGGAGCGCCACGTCGCCAACGCCCAGCGGGTCGCCGAATACCTGGAAGGCCGCGACGACGTCCTGTCGGTCAACTACGCCGGGCTGCCCAGTTCGCCGTGGCACGAGCTGGCAAAGAAGCTGGCGCCCAAGGGAACCGGGGCCGTACTGGCCTTCGAGCTGGCCGGCGGGGTCGAGGCCGGGAAGGCGTTCGTCGACGCGCTGCAGCTGCACAGCCACGTCGCCAACATCGGCGACGTGCGCTCGCTGGTGATCCATCCCGCGTCCACCACGCACGCCCAACTCAGTGCGGCCGAGCAACTGGCCACCGGGGTCACGCCGGGACTGGTGCGCTTGGCCGTCGGCCTCGAAGGCATCGACGACATCCTGGCCGACCTGGAGCTTGGATTCGCGGCGGCCGGGGTATACGCGGCCAACGGCAGCGACCCGCAGGCCGTGGCTGCCTTCTGAGGACCGCGTAGAACATGACGATCTCTGACGTGCCAACTCAGACGTTGCCCGCCGAAGGCGAGATCGGTGTCGTCGACATCGGGTCGCTGACGCTGGAGAGCGGCGCGGTCCTGCCCGACGTGCACATCGCGGTGCAGCGCTGGGGCGAGTTGTCGCCGGCACGGGACAACGTGGTGATGGTGCTGCACGCGCTCACCGGCGATTCGCATGTCATCGGACCCGCCGGACCCGGGCATCCGACGCCCGGCTGGTGGGACGGGGTGGCCGGGCCCGGCGCACCCATCGACACCGACCGCTGGTGCGCGGTGGCCACCAACGTGCTGGGTGGTTGCCGGGGTTCCACCGGCCCGAGTTCGCTGGCCCGCGACGGCCAGCCGTACGGCTCCCGGTTCCCGCTGGTCACGGTGCGCGACCAGGTGCAGGCCGACATCGCCGCGCTGGAAGCACTGGGAATAACTCAGGTGGCCGCCGTCGTTGGCGGATCCATGGGCGGCGCGCGAGCGTTGGAGTGGATCGTCGGTCACCCCGACCGGGTGCGAGCCGGGCTGCTGCTGGCGGTGGGTGCGCGCGCCACCGGTGACCAGATCGGCACCCAGACCACTCAGATCGCGGCCATCAAGGCCGACCCGAACTGGCAGGGCGGCGACTATTACGACACCGGCCGCGCACCCGAGGACGGGCTGCGGGTCGCGCGCCGGTTCGCGCACCTGACCTACCGCGGCGAGATCGAGCTGGACGTGCGGTTCCGCAACGACCCCCAGACCGGCGAGGACCCGTCGGCCGGCGGCCGTTACGCCGTGCAGAGCTACCTGGAGCATCAGGGCGACAAACTGTTGTCCCGCTTCGACGCCGGCAGCTACGTGATCCTGACCGAGTCGCTCAACAGCCACGACGTCGGACGGGGCCGGGGCGGCGTGCATGCGGCGCTGACCAGTTGCCCGGTGCCGGTGGTGGTCGGCGGCATCACCTCCGACCGGCTCTATCCGCTGCGGTTGCAGGACGAGCTGGCCGAACTGTTGCCAGGCTGCGTCGACGTGCGGGTGGTGCCGTCGGTCTGCGGGCACGACGGGTTCCTGGTCGAAACCGAGGCCGTCGGCGAATTGATCCGCGAGACACTGGAACTCGCTGCGGGCACGTGTGCAGGGTCGCAAAGGTGACCCGATCCCGGCGTGACCGCTCCCTGTCGTTCGGCTCGGCGGCGGCCGCCTACGAGCGTGGTCGCCCGTCGTATCCGCCGGAGGCCATCGACTGGCTGTTGCCGTCCGACGCCCGCGAGGTGCTCGACCTGGGGGCCGGAACCGGCAAGTTGACCACCCGACTGGTTGAACGCGGCCTGGACGTCGTCGCCGTCGACCCGGTTCCGGAGATGCTGGAAGTGCTGTCCGCGTCGCTGCCGCAGACCCGCGCGCTGCTCGGTACCGCGGAGGAGATTCCGTTGCCGGACAACAGCGTTGACGCCGTGCTGGTCGCGCAGGCGTGGCACTGGGTCGATCCGGCCCGCGCGATTCCGGAGGTCGCCCGGGTGCTGCGACCGGGAGGCCGGCTGGGCCTGGTGTGGAACACCCGCGACGAACGGCTGGGCTGGGTGCGCGAACTCGGTGAGATCATCGGCCGCGACGACGACGGCGGCCGCTTCGACGTCACGTTCCCCGCACCGTTCACCGAGCCGCAGCGCCATCAGCTCGAGTGGACGAATTACCTTACCCCGCAAGCACTTATCGATCTCGTCGCGTCCCGCACCTACTGCATCAACTCCCCTGCCGAAGTGCGCACCCGGACGCTGGACAAGGTGCGCGAACTGTTGAGAACCCATCCGGCACTAGCCAACTCCAATGGCCTTGCGCTGCCCTACATTACGGTGTGCGTGCGAGCCACGCTGAACTGATCGACGAGTAGTTGCACGCGTTGCGAGTCGTGGTCGGGACGTAGTCGTCCGGTCCGGCCGAGGGTGACCAGCCCGTGCAACGCCGCCCAGAAAACTTCGGTGAGCGTGTCTGTGTCTGTGTCTGTGTCGTGTTCTGCGGCCGTCCCCTCGACCGCTTCTCGCAACCGGGCGAACGCCGCCTGCAGTTGCGGCGGCGTGCTTTCGGCGGCGAAGCGCAAAGTGGTGGTTCGAGTGAACATCGCGTCGTAAACGGCCGGGTTGTCGCGGGCAAAGTCCAGGTAGGCGCGCACGACTCGTGTCAGGGCATCGCCCGCGGCGCTGGCTGCTGATGCGGCTGCGCACACGTCCGCGAGTTCGCCGAAGCCCTCGATCGCCACCGCTTCGGCGACGTGTTCCATGCCGGCGAAGTGCTTGTACAGCACCGGTTGGCTGTACTCGATCTCGGTGGCGAGCCGACGTGTGGTGACTGCGTCCCACCCTTCGGTTTCGGCCAACTTACGGGCCGTGTCGATTATCAGCCGCCGACGCGCGGCCCGCTCACGTTCCCGTCGGTCCTGAATTGCCATGTCGTCATTCTAGCATTGCTTTAATTTCTAGCACCGCTATTGCCCCAGCTGCGCGTTAGGGGTTAGCATTGCTAGCAGTTCGTCTGACGGGAGTAACTACATGGCCCTTGACCTCACCCGCTTCGCCGCGCTGATCGCGGTGCTGGCTAACGCCGTCGTCTACGGCACTGACGTGTTCTGCGCGACGGTTATGCGCCCGGCGTTGGCATCGATCGGCGACAACGCCCTGGTCACGGTGATGGGGAGCGTGCACCGCTACGGGGACCGGCGCATGCCGGTACCTGGAGTGCTCGGCCTGCTCGCCGCCCTGGTCAGCGCAGTGCTGGCGGCAGCAAGCGCACATTGGACGCACGCGATCGCGGCGGCCACCGCCGTACTGTCGCTGTCCATCTGGCTGGTGGTCTACCTGCGGGTGAGCGCACCGCTGAACAAGCAGCTCACCGCGGCAGCCGATGCCGGGCGCCAGCTGACGAACGGACGGGCGCTGCAGGCAAGTTGGGACCGCGTCATCGGCGCCCGCGCTGTGCTGCAGGGTCTGGCGCTGGCCGCTCTGTGCGTGGTGCTGGCGGCCTGATGTTGCAACTGAGGATTTACACCCTGCGCTCACCCGAAGCGCTGCGGCGGTACGCCACGGTTCACTGGGCTCGGCACCTGCCCACCTTCCGGACTTTCGGCATCACTACGCACGGCGTGTGGTCGGAGCGAACCGGCGGCGCGAATCGACTCGTCGCGCTGATCCGCTATCCACCTGGCGCCGAACCCGAACAACTCACTCGGCAGGTCATGGCCAGCCCGGAGTTCACCGCCGACATGGCCGGGTTCGATGTCGAGGAGATCGTCGACGTCCAATCGGTGCTGCTTGACTCACTATTTTCGGCGCAGGAGCTCTCGGCATGACCGCAACCATCGGCTATACGCTCGCCGGACTCATCGGCGTGGGCATCGTCTTCATCGGTGCACGATTCATCGTCGCGCCGCGCGTGGCTGCCGCCGGCTACGGCGTGCAAGCCGATCGATCCACTGACGCCTACCTGAGCGTCAAGGGGATCCGCGACATCGCGTGGGGGATTTTCGTCTTCATCATGATCGCCGCGGGCGCCACGCACCTGCTCGGCTGGATGATCCTGGCCGCCACGATCATTCCGTTGGCCGACGCGCTCATCGTGCTCCGCCACGGCGGCTCCAAGTCGATCGCGGTGGGCGTCCACGGTCTCACCGCCGCCGTCATGCTCGCGACTGCCACTCTGCTGCTTATCTCCTGACCAGCCTTCCCCGGCGAGTGTGCGTCCGGCGACGCCACCGCGGCGTGTCGCGTCGTGGAATCCACTCTCGGCGGCCGGAGCGGGTGGAGCTAAACGCGAAGTTAAAAGTCGAGCCCGGAGTACATGACGTGATTCGGGTCGTACTGTTGACGAACAGCGCTGAGCCGCGCCAGGTTCGACCCGAAATACCGTGACGCCGAGGTGTTGGCCTCCAGATAATTGACGTAGCCCCCGACCGAATACTGCTTCACCGTTTGGTGCGCGGTCGCCACCCAGGTACTGGACGTCGACGTCTGGCCGTTCCCGTTCTCCACATACCACTGCGCGACGGCGGCTGCGCTGCGCCACGGGAAGGCCGTCGCCGTCGCGTCGACGTCGCCCACGGCTCCGGACAGCGTGTCGACGATCACCGAGGCACGACCGCCTTCGGCCGGCCATTTGCCGAGTGCACCGACAATTGCCTGCGCCGCAGCCGAATTGAGGGTTCCGATCACGTCGGATCCGGCCACGAAGCCGCGCGGCGAACTCGTCGCGCTGCCACCGGCCAGATAGGTCACCAGCTCCATGTGGCTCAGCGTTTTGTGCTCGGCCGCCGTGGGCGCGGCGCCGACCGCGGACTTGATGGCATCGGCAACGGCCTGGCCGGTGCCCGCCGGGCAGGTCGCCAGCACATGACAATTGCCCTGCGCCCCGTTGACCGAGAGGTCGACCAAGCCCCAGGTGTTGCGATCGGCAGCGGAAAGCCATGTCTGCCAGCCGGTGAGCACCTGCGCGCCGGCCGACGGCGCGAAGTCGACGCGCACCACATCGGAATCGGAGGTCGGGAACATCGTGAACGTCAGCGACGTCGTCACCCCGAAATTGCCGCCACCGCCGCCGCGCAGCGCCCAGAACAAATCCGGGTGGTCTTCGGCGGAAGCGGTGACGGTCTGCCCGTTGGGCAACACCACCGTGGCCGACCGCAATGCATCGGCGGTCAGGCCGGCGTGGCGGGAATCCGCGCCCATCCCGCCGCCCAACGTCAAACCCCCCACCCCGACGGTAGGACAACTGCCGGCCGGTATCGCCCGGCCCGCGCCGGCCAAAGCCTGCTGTATCGCGTAGAGCTGGGTTCCCGCCGGCACCGTCACGGTGCCGGCGCCGTTGTCGACGTTCACTCCGCCCTGCAGGCCGCGCAGGTCGAGCACCATGGCCCCGTTCGCGTTCGACGCCCCGATATAGGAGTGGCCGCCGCCGCGGGGTGCGACCTTGAGCCTGTTGGCCGCCGCGAACGCGACCGCCTTCTCGACGTCCTGCTGGGAGGTGACCACCACCACCGCCGCCGGGTTCGCGGCGTCGTAGTTGGAGTTGAACACCTGCTTACCGGTGGTGAAGGAGGCACCGTCGGCCGGCAGCAGCACCCTGCCACCGATCGAGGTGGCCAACCCGCTCCACGCGCCCGTCGGCTCGGCCCATGCCCTCGTCGGGAACAGCGCGGAGGTCGCCAACGCTCCGGCGGCGCCCCGAAGAAAAGCCTGGCGAGAGATCATGGACCGCATTGTCAGTCGCGCCGGTAGCCAATGTGGTTGTCCGCCAACGTGTCGCGGCACAGCGTGATCCGATCGTGTTGTTACCGAACGCGAAACGCCGACCGGACCAAACCTTTACGCCATCGTGTCCCGAATGAGACCGCCGTAGAGAAAGGTTCTGGACACACCAAGAGGAGACCACATGAACCCTTTGCGCCACCAACCGTTGTCGGTTCGTCTGTTGACGGGCGCCGCGGGGATGCTGACTGCGGCGGCGGCGTTCGCCGCACCGGCCGAGGCAAGTCCCGTCGACGACGCCTTCATCACCGCGTTGACCAACGCCGGTGTCAACGTCGGAGACCCGATCGACGCCGAAGCTCTGGGGCAATCGGTCTGCCCGATGCTGGTTCAACCGGGCGGCAACTTCGCCGCGGCCGCCACGCGCATCCGGGGCAGCAACGGCATGTCGCCGGAGATGGCCAGCATGTTCACCACCATCGCGATCCAGATGTACTGCCCGTCGGTGATGGCTGACGTCGCCAGCGGCAATCTGGCTGGGCTGCAACAGCTTCCGGGCGCCTCGGCGATACCCGGCCTGGCCGGCGGCATCCCGGGTCTGGGCGCCATACCGGGTCTGCCCGGGTCCTGAGCTGCTGCGCTAACCGGTACCCAGCGGGTCGATCGTCCACGCGATGTAGACCATCGCGGCACCGACCGACGCGGTCGTCAGGAAATCGGTTCCCCGACTGCGCACCACCAGCAGTCCGGCCCGTTCCTCGGGCAGCGCCAGCCGCAGCGCGGCGCCCACCCCGACGCCGATGCCGATCAGCAGCGCGCCGCGGCGCCAGAAGTTCGCCCCCGCCAGCACGAACGCCACCAGGAAGATCAACCCGACGAGCAGGATCGGCCACTGGGCGCGGGCCGCGCGCGCCAGAATGGCCCGGACGGTCATTGCTGTTCGGCTGACTCGACGACGTTGGTCAGCAGGAACGCTCGGGTCAGGGGACCGACGCCGCCGGGGTTGGGCGACACGTGACCGGCCACTTCCCAGACGTCGGGATGCACGTCGCCGGTGAGCTTGCCGTCCACCCGACTGACTCCGACGTCGACGACGGCCGCGCCGGGACGCACCATGTCCGCGGTCAGCAGATGCGGCACCCCGACACCGGCCACGATGATGTCGGCCTGCCTGGTCAGCGCGCCCAGATCACGGGTTCCGGTGTGGCACAACGTGACTGTCGCATTCTCGGAACGGCGGGTGAGTAGCAGGCCCAACGGCCGCCCGACCGTCACGCCGCGGCCGATGACCACCACATGAGCGCCGGCGATCTCGACGTCGTAGCGGCGCAGCAGGTGCACGATGCCGCGCGGGGTGCACGGCAGCGACGCCGGGGTGTTCAACACCAGGCGACCCAGGTTGGTGGGGTGCAGGCCGTCGGCGTCCTTGTCCGGGTCGACGCGCTCGAGCGCGGCGTTCTCGTCCAGATGCTTGGGCAGTGGCAGCTGCACTATGTAGCCGGTGCAGTCCGGGTTGGCGTTCAGCTCGTCGATGGTCTCGTTGAGCGTCTCGGTGGAGATGTCGGCGGGCAGGTCGCGGCGGATCGAGGTGATGCCCACCTTGGCACAGTCGGTGTGCTTGCCACGCACGTAAGCCTGGGAGCCGGGATCCTCCCCGACCAGGATGGTGCCGAGGCCAGGCGTACGGCCCGACGATTTCAGAGCCGCCACTCGCGTGGTGAGGTCGGACAAGATCTCGTCACGGGTGGCCTTGCCGTCCAGCGTGATTGCGCCCACGGCTGACAGTCTCGCACGTTCGCCGGGGTGCGGTGGCGCCCGGCAGCGCCGCGCTTGCGATCGCCGCTGTGCCCGATGGCGGCGACCCGCCTCGCCCGGCTTCGCCGCGCTTGCGATCGCCGCTGTGCCCAATGGCGGCGACCCGCCTCGCCCGGCTTCGCCGCGCTTGCGATCGCCGATAGGCTCCCTCTATGTCTGCTGCCCCAGATGTGTTCAGCCCCGCCAAGCTGGGTCCGGTGACGCTGCGCAACCGCATTATCAAGGCCGCGACCTTCGAAGCCCGCACACCCGACGCACTGGTGACCGACGACCTGATCGAGTACCACCGCCTGCCCGCAGCCGGCGGGGTCGGCATGACCACGGTCGCCTACTGCGCGGTCTCCCCCGGCGGACGCACCGAAGGCAACGGCCTGTGGATGCGTCCCGAGGCGGTGCCCGGGTTGCGCAAGCTCACCGACGCGATTCACGCTGAAGGAGCCGCGATCAGCGCGCAGATCGGCCACGCCGGGCCGGTCGCCAACGCCAAGTCCAACCAGGCCACCGCCCTGGCTCCGGTGCGGTTCTTCAATCCGATCGGGATGCGATTCGCCCGCAAGGCAAACGCCGACGACATCGACGACGTGCTCGCCGACCACGCCAAGGCCGCGCGGTTTGCCGTCGAGGCCGGGTTCGACGCGGTCGAGATCCATCTGGGTCACAACTATCTGGCGAGTTCGTTCCTGTCGCCGCTGATCAATCGGCGCACCGACGAATTCGGTGGCTCGCTGGCCAACCGAGCCAAGGTAGCCCGCGGAGTGGTGATGGCGGTGCGCCGTGCGGTGGATCAGGGTCCGCGGCAGATCGCGGTGACCGCCAAAATCAACATGTCCGACGGCGTCCGCGGCGGGATCAGCAACGAGGAGGCGGTCACCACCGCCAAATGGCTCGAAGAAGACGGTGGCCTGGACGCGATCGAGCTGACCGCCGGCAGTTCGCTGGTCAACCCGATGTACCTGTTCCGCGGCGACGCTCCGATCAAGCAGTTCGCCGGCGCCTTCAAGCCGCCGATGCGCTGGGGCATGCGCATGACCGGCAAGAAGTTCCTGCGCGAGTATCCGTACAAAGAGGCGTATCTGCTCAATGAGGCCAAACTGTTCCGCGCCGAGTTGAAGATGCCGCTGATCCTGCTCGGCGGCATCACCAACCGGGACACCATGGACCTGGCCATGGCGGAGGGCTTCGACTTCGTCGCGATGGGTCGGGCGCTGCTGGCCGAGCCGGACCTGATCAACAAGATCGCGCGCGACGGCGCGGCCGTCCGGTCCGCATGCACGCACTGCAATCAGTGCATGCCGACCATCTACACCCGCACCCGCTGTGTGCTGACCGGCGCGCCGGACAGGGAGTGACTCCGGGCCTACCGGCTAAGGTTGTCACCAATGTCTCCGCCCGTCCCGCCAGCGCTGACCGTCCGTCATGACGGTTCGGAGCGCACCTTTGCAGCCGGACACGACGTGGTGGTGGGCCGCGATCTGCGCGCCGACCTGCGCATCACCCATCCGCTGATCTCGCGCGCCCACCTGCTGCTGCGCTTCGACCAGGGCCGTTGGCTGGCGATCGACAACAACTCCCTGAACGGCACGTACGCCAACGGCCGCCGAGTGCCGGTCGTGGACATCCAGGACGGTCAGGGCGTCAACATCGGAAACCCGGACGGTCCCCTGCTGATCTTCGAGGTCGGACGGCACCGCGGACCGGCCGGGCGCCCACCGCAAACCGAGTCGATGCGCATCCCCGCCGTGGCGGGCCCGTCCGGGGGCTGGCCGGCCGGACCGCCGGGTCCGCCTTCCGGAGCAGCACCACCAACCTCGCGGCTGCCCAGTCGGGGCGCCCCGCCGCCGCGGCCGCAGCCCGGTGGGCCCCCTCCCCCGCCGCCGGGGCAGCCCATGTACCCCAGCAGCGGCCAGCCGTGGGCCCCGCCCGGCTACCCGGTCAGCGGGCCGCCGCCGTCGTCGCCGAATTTCCCGCATGCGCCACCGCGACAGCCGCCTCCGCGCCCCGGGCCGCCGATCGGCGCCAAGCCGCCCGACGCCGGCAACATCGCGACCAAGATGTTCCAGGCCCTGCTGACGCGGACGGGGTCACACGCCAAGCCCGCCGGGTCGGTCACCATCGGCCGCTCCACCGACAACGACATCGTCATCCAGGACGTCCTCGCGTCCCGGCAGCACGCCTTCCTGACCCTGACTCCGCTGGGTGCGGAGATCCGCGACAACCAAAGCGTCAACGGCACGTTCGTCAACGGGGTGCGGGTCGGGTCGGCCATCCTGTCCGAAGGTGACGTGGTCACCATCGGAAACGTCGACCTGGTGTTCGCCGGCGGCACCCTGGTACGCCGCACCGCAGCGGCCACCCGGTCCGGCGGGCTGGAGGTCAACTCCGTCACGTTCACCGTCGAGGGCGGCAAGCAACTGCTCGACCACATCTCGCTGACCGCCCGCCCCGGCACGCTGACCGCCATCATCGGCGGGTCCGGCGCCGGCAAGACCACGCTGTCGCGGGTGATCGCCGGCTACACCAGCCCCAGCACCGGCAGCGTGACCTTCGAGGGCCACGACGTCCACGGGGAGTACGCCTCGTTGCGCAGCCGGGTCGGCATGGTCCCCCAGGACGACGTCGTGCATCGGCAGCTCACCGTCAACCAGGCCCTCGGCTACGCCGCCGAGCTGCGGCTCCCGCCCGACACCAGCAAGGGTGACCGCGCGCAGGTGGTCGCCCAGGTCCTCGAGGAGCTCGAGTTGACCAAGCACGCCGAGACCCGGGTGGACAAGCTCTCGGGCGGTCAGCGCAAGCGTGCGTCGGTGGCGCTGGAGCTGCTCACCGGACCGTCGCTGCTGATTCTCGACGAGCCGACCTCGGGTCTGGACCCGGCGCTGGACCGCCAGGTGATGATGATGCTGCGCCAGCTGGCCGACGCCGGTCGCGTGGTGCTGGTGGTCACGCACTCGGTCTCCTACCTGGACGTCTGCGATCAGATCCTGTTGCTCGCCCCCGGCGGCAAAACCGCATTCCTGGGCCCGCCCGATCAGATCGGCGCGGCCATGGGCACCACTAACTGGGCCGACATTTTCACCAAAGTGGGCGCCGACCCGGACGAGGCCAACCGCCGGTTCCTTGCCGAAAACGCGGGGGGGCCGCAACCGGCCGCCAAGAGCAGCCCGGCCGACCTGGGTGAACCGGTGCACACCAGTGCCTTGCACCAGTTCTCCACCATCGCCCGCCGCCAGGTGCGGCTGGTGATCTCCGACCGCGGATACACGGTCTTCCTGGCGGTTCTGCCGTTCTTGATCGGGATCCTCGCCATGACCGTGCGCGGCGAGACCGGGTTCGGCATTGCCGAGGCGGTGAGCAGCAACCCCGACCAGCCGGGGCAGATCCTGGTGATGCTCAACGTCGGCGCTGTTTTCATGGGCGTCGCGCTGACGATCCGCGACCTGGTCGGCGAGCGTCCGATCTTCAATCGCGAACAGGCGGTCGGCCTGTCCACGGGGGCCTATCTGGGCGCCAAGATCGCTGTGTTCAGCGGGTTCGCGATCGTTCAGGCTGCGATCGCGACGATCATCACGCTGGTCGGCTGGGGCTATCCGCCCACCGACGCTGTGCTACTGGGCAATGTCGGCATCGAGCTGTTCGTGACGGTCGCCGCGACCTGCGTGGCCTCGGCGATTCTGGGCTTGGCGCTGTCGGCGTTGGCGAAATCGCAAGACCAGATCATGCCGATGCTGGTGTTGGCGATCATGTCGCAGCTGGTGTTCTCCGGCGGAATGATCTGGGTGACCGACCGGTTCCTGCTCGACCAGCTGTCGTGGGCCACCCCCGCGCGGTGGGGTTATTCGGCGTCGTCGTCGACGGTCAACATCGAGAAGCTGGTACCGGGTCCGGTCAAGCCGAAGGACTCGCACTGGAAACACAATCCGGGCACCTGGCTATTCGACATGGCGATGCTGGCGCTGCTGTGCATCATCTACAGCTTCATCGTGTGGTGGAGGATCCGCCTCAAGCGGCGCTAGCCTTCCCCTGCGCTAGCTTTCCCTGCGCGAGCAGACGCAAAAGCCCCCGAAAACCGCACTTTTTAGGGGCTTTTGCGTCTGCTCGGCCAACAGTCAGCTGGCCAGGCTGGCCAGTGCGTACTCGCTCACCGCGATCAGCGCGTCGGTGGCCGACCTGCGGTTGCGGGCGTCGACGGAAATCACCGGGATGTGCTCGGGCAGGGTCAGCGCCTTGCGCACCTCACCCACGGGATACCTTGGCGCACCGTCGAACTCGTTGACCGCGACCAGGAACGGCAGCCGCCGGTGCTCGAAGAAGTCGACGGCGGCGAAGCTGTCCTGCAATCGCCGGCAGTCGACCAGCACAATCGCCCCGATCGCACCGCGCACCAGGTCGTCCCACATGAACCAGAACCGGCGCTGACCGGGCGTGCCGAACAAATACAGCACCAAGTCCTCGGCCAGCGTGATGCGACCGAAATCCATCGCGACGGTGGTGGTGCGTTTGTCGGGGGTGGCCTCGATCATGTCGACGCCCGCCGAGGCGTCGGTCACCATCGCCTCGGTCCGCAGCGGCATGATCTCCGAGACCGACCCGACGAACGTGGTCTTGCCGGCCCCGAACCCGCCCGCGATGACGATCTTCGTCGACGCGGTGCCGTGCGGTTCAGAGTGCTCGGAGGCCACGCAGCGTCCTTCCTATGAGTTCGTGCCGTTCATCGCGGGTGGAGCGGTCGGTCAAGGTCCTGTGCACCCGAAGGTAACCGGCGCCGACCAGATCCCCGATCAGGACGCGCGCAACACCGACCGGCAAATCCAGCCGCGCCGACACTTCGGCAACCGACGGGCTACCCGCGCACAGCCCGATGATCCTGCCGCGCACATCGTCGGCCCCCCAGGGCGACGCCTCACCGGCCTGCACCGTCTGCACCGGCGCCTCCAACGGAAGGTCGACGTCGGTGCCGGTGCGTCCGGCCGTCAAAGTGTACGGGCGGACCAGGTTCGGGCTCAGCGGTGGTTCGCGTCGGTCCATCGCGGCTCGGGCTCGGCGCGGCGGGCGGACTGCACGACGTTGCCCACCTGTTCGACAAGAATGGCCATCTCGTAGCCGATCTGGCCGATGTCACAGTTCGGCATGGCCAGCGTCGCCAGATGCGAGCCGTCGCCGACGCGCATCAACAGCAGGAAGCCGTGCTGCATCTCCACCACCGACTGCAGCACCTGCCCGCCTTCGAACAGCTGCGCGGCGCCGGTGGCCAGGCTGGCCAGTCCCGATGCCACCGCGGCCAGTTGGTCGGCCCGTTCGCGCGGCAGGTGCTCGCTGGCCGCAAGCGGCAGCCCGTCGACCGACACCAGCAGCGCGTGCGCCACACCGGGGACCTCGCGCACGAACTTCGACACCAACCAGTCCAGCGGGCTGTAGGAGGATTGGACGGTCATTGCTGATCGGCCCCTTCCTCCGGGGCGTGCTCTCGTCCGGCACGAACTCCGCTGAAGTGGCTGCCGATGCTGGCCCGGACCGCGTCGGGGTCGCGACCCGGGTGCGAACCGCCGTTGGACGCCGGTTGTCGGGGCTCGTCGTCGTCGGCCGCTCCCGGCACCAGGCGGGCCCCCGGGGTGCGCATCGGCAACCCGGACTCGGTGCGCGACTCGACCGGCTTGTCCTCGGCTTCGGCGGCCGCCGTCCAGCCGCGGTCCCATACCGTCTGCCAATCCAGGTCGGGGCTTCGGACCAGGTCGTGTGGGTCGCCCATGATCTCCGACAGCATCCGCTGGTAGATCACGTCGTCGTCATCGGGTCCCGACGGCTTGAGGTCCGGCGGCGCCGGCTTGGGGGGCGGGGCGGCCGGCGGTGCGGGACGCCGGGCGAAGAACGCCGAGGTGTCCGAGGCCGTCGTGGTGGGCGGTGCCGGCTCGGCCGGTGCCGGCTGGGATCCCTTCTCCCACCACGGCGTCGGCAACGGACGCTTCTGCTTGGGTTCCGGCTCCGGGGCGCCGACCGGGCCGCCGGCGGTGATGCCGCTGGACCCGGGACTGCGACGCGGCAGCGACGTCACCGCTTGCCCACCGGCGGGGACGGGCGAGGCCGCCGGGGCCGCCGGCTCGGGGGGCGGACTCACCTTGAAGAACTGCCGCTGCGGCGGTTCGGGTGGCTGCCCGCCGACCAGCACCGTCACCGGCAGATACACCTCGGCCGTGGTGCCGCCCGTTTCGCCGCTTGCCGGACCACGCAGTCCCACCCGGACACCGTGGCGGGCGGCCAACCGGCCCACCACGAACAGGCCCATGTGCCGCGCGTTCTCCGGGGTGGGCTCCGGCGTGCCGCCGGGCTGCAACCGCATGTTCGCCATCCGCCGGTCGGAGTCCGTCATCCCCAGCCCGGAGTCGGCGATGCGCAGCAGCACACCGCCCTCGCTGCCCCGCACGGCAGACACCTTGACCGGTGTGGTCGGCGGCGAGTAACGCAGCGCGTTGTCGATCAGCTCGGCGAGCAAATGGATGACGCCGCCGGCGGCGGTGCCGAGCACCGTGCAGTCCGGCACGGCGCCCGTCTCGACCCGGCGGTAGTCCTCGACCTCGGACACCGCGGCGTTGATCACCGTCGACAGCGGGACCGGGTCGCGCTGGTCGCGGGTGATCTGCGCGTCGGCCAGGACCAGCAGGTTGGCGCTGTTGCGGCGCAGTCGGGCGGCCAGGTGATCCAGCCGGAACAGGTTGTCGAGCCGCTCGGGATCCTCTTCGTCGCGTTCCAGCCGGTCGATCAACGCCAGCTGTTGGTCGACCAGGGAGCGGCTGCGGCGCGACATCGTCTCGAACATGTCGTTGACCAGCAACCGCAGCCGGGCCTCGTCACCGGCCAGCAGCAGCGCCTGGGTGTGCAGTTCGTCGACCGCGTGTGCGACCTGGCCGATCTCTTCGGTGGTGTACACCGCCAGCGGTTCGGGGATCGGTTCACCGCCGGCGCGGACCCGCTCGATCTCGCCTTCGAGGTCGGTGTGGGCGACCTTCAGCGCGCCGTCGCGCAGCAACCGCAGCGGCTTGACCAGCGCCCGCGCCATCAGCAGCACGATCAGCAGCGCGATCGCGATGGCCGCCAGCACCAGCACGGCGTCACGGACCGCGGTCGCGCGCCGGTCGTCGGCCTGGGCCTGAACCGACTTCGTCACCTCGGCGGTGGTGTTGGTGATGATCTGTTCGGCGATTCCCTGCGTGGTCTGTATCGAGCGCAGCAGGTCCTGATTGTCGACGAGTTCGCTGGCCGGGTCGGACATGATCGCCATCCGGGTGACCATCTGCTGCTGCAGGTTCTTGGCGTCCGGGGAGCCGGCGCCAAGTACCTCGCTCATGCCGAACAGGGTCGACGGCTCGGTACCGGCCAGCGTGATCATCGCGGTGCGCAACTGAGGTTCGGGCAGGTCGGCGCCGCGGGTCACCAGGATCTGCTGCAGGGTCATCTGGCCGCGGGCGCCCACGGCCCGGCTCAGGCCCTGCACCTGCGACCGGATCTGCTCACTGTCCGCGCGGACCGAGGCGTTGATGGCGTCCTCGGCGGTCAGCAGCAGCGGGGCGTAGGTGGTGATCCGGTCGCGCAGGCTGATGCTGTTGTCCAGTGTCTTGTCCAGCAGCGTCTGCCCACTGTTGAGCAGCGTGTCGACCGCGGTCCGGACGTCGGGGAGAACGTCGGTGCCCGCCAGGCGGGTCTGCAACTCGTTCTTACGCGAGGCGAAATTCTTCTTCGCCCCTTCCACGTCGCGTCCGGTAGAACCGGCCAGCAGCGCGACGTCGAGCGCGGACATGTACTTGGTGATCGTCGGGATCACGTCGGCCCGGGCCGCGGCCAACCGCAGGCCGCTGGAGTGGGAAAGGGCGCTCTCGACCCGCAGCGCCCCGAACACCGTCGCCAACAGCAGCGGCACCAAGGCGATCGCGAACACCTTCCACCGCACCGGCCAGTTGCGCAGCGACCATGCCCCCGGCCGTCTGGCCGGCGCCGGCGCCGGGGTGGCGGGTGCCGCTGCGACCGGGTGAGTCGGGCGGGCGAACATGGTCACGTGATCGCGCTTTCAAGCGGCGTCGCGTGAAACGAGAGAGTCATCGAACTTCCTGCTGCTTATTCGCCGACAGATAGCCGCGAACGTGATGCGTGGCGATCCGACGAGTATGGCAGCCTGCAGCCGAGGTCTCCACAATCGTTACGCAGTAGTTAGCTGTCCATCAGCCGACGGGGTAGCCGGACACCGCTTTCTTGACCACCGAGTCGACCTCCTCGGTCAGCAAGAACCGTTGCGCCACAAGGCCTTCCGCGGCAGCGCGGACCGCGGTGGCATAGTCGCCGCTGGTCGGGTAACGCTCGGCGACCGACGGCCGTCCCGGCGCGAAGGCCAGCTTGCTGCCGATCCGCTCGTAGAGCACGTCGGGCAGCTCCTCGGTGTACCGGCGGGCATTCCAACCGGTGTAGACCGCGAGCGGCGCGGCGACGGCCGGCAGCCGGATCCCGGCCACCTCGTTGCCGTCCGCGTCGACCGCCGACACCAGGTCGACGTGAGACTGGCCGCGGCGCGCCGACGGCAACCAGGCCGGCGAAGGGACGTTGGCGTACCCGAAGTGCGACAGCACGTCCTTGCGGGCGACGGCGGTGCCGTCGCTGGTCCGCGGCACGGCGCTGGCGGGCGGCTCGATGCCGTCGACGACCCAGTTCTCTAGTGCGACGAGCAGCGCCCGGGTGACCGGGGTGACGTCCAGCTGGTGCACCGGGTTGGCGGCGGGCAGCGCGTTCTTGATCTTGCTGCTGCCGAAGTGGTCGGTGCCGGCCAGCAGGTAGGTGCGGACGTCGGGGTCCTCGGGCAGGTCCTGGCCGGTGTGCGGGTCGACGTGGACCAGTGCGCCGTCGCCCTGCCAGTACTCGGTGGCGCTGTTGGTGAAGATGGTCTTCGGCACCCCGCCGAGTTGGCGCTGCACGGCGAGCAGGTCGGCGTTGCCGAACGGGTCGGCGGTGCCGCGCCCGCTGCCGCCGGGGGTCGACGGCTGGGCGTAACGCTGGTTGAACTGGCCGCGAGCGGCGCTGGCGAAGTCGCTGAAGATGCCGTCGAAGACCGGCAGTCCGGCCTCGTCGACGTTGAGGCCGTCGGAGACGAACTGGCGCAGCAGCCGGCCGGCCTGGGAGACGCCGTAGGCGAAGGTGTGCTCGATGCCGTCGGCGCGCAGGTGGGAGACGATATCCCGAATGGCCAGCAGACCGGTGCCGGCGACCGGAGCCAGCGCGGTCCGGTAGGTCAGCTCGTACCAGTGGAAGGGCTGGAAGCCGCCGTCCACGGCGACGTGGGTCTGGTCGGTGAAGCGCCAGGTGTCCCGGGGGACGACGGTCGGCTCGGCGTCGGGTGCGGTGCGCACGGTCAGCACGGCCTCGGGGTCGTCGACGTCGACGGTCGGGTAGTCGGTGAACTTGAACAGCACGTCGGCGCCGGGGATCGACTCGATCTCGGGTGCGGTGAAGCTCAGCACGTGGTCGTCTTTCGTAGTGTCCGAGCGCCATTCCAGGCGCATGAAGCCGGGCTCGACTTCGGCTTGGGGGGCGGTCAGGCCCAGGACGGCCGGCCCGCGCTGCACGTCCCACTGCCAGCCGCACGAGGCGATGGTCCAGCCGCGGTCGAGCAGGAAGCCGCCCTTCAACCAGGGGGCGTTGGTCGGCAGACCACGGTTGGGGACGACGAACAGCAACTTGCCGTTGCCGCCGTTCACCGGGCGGATCAGGCGCAGGTCGGCTTCGTAGCGGACCAGGCCGTCGGCGTCGCGGGGAGCCAGCTCGAGGTCGACGATGCGCTGGTTGGCCAGGTGGGTCGGGTCGACGGCGAAGGTGACGGTCGCTTCGACGTTCTCGTAGCGGCTGTCGGCGTGCGGGTAGGTGTTGGTCACTTGCACGGATTCGACGCTCATCTTCGGCTCCCCCGGGTTCGGCATTCCACTTGCTGGTACCGAGATTTCTGCAGGGGGCTTGAAGAGTTCTAAAAGACTTCTTGGAAACCTCTCAGGTGACCGAACCGGACGCGCGTTCAGCCGCTCGAGACGGCATCGTTCCGCCTCCGCGCACCAGGGTCGGCGGACCGGCTTTGTTCCTGATCGCTGCTGGTGGTGGCCCAGCTGCCGAAGGCGGTCATTCTGACCGCTCGTGCCTTATTACGTCCCGCGGTTGCCCGGCGCGCGCAGGAACGCGTCGCCGGGCTGCGGGCAGAACTGTCGCCGGTGTGACTGGTCGTCGCGATCAGTCGTCCTTGGAGTCCTTGTCATCGTCTTCGTCATCATCGTCATCGTCGTCATCGTCATCGTCGTCGTCGTCATCGTCTTCGTCATCGTCGTCGTCGTCTTCGTCGTCTTCGTCGTCGTCTTCGTCATCGTCATCGTCGTCTTCGTCGTCGTCTTCGTCGTCGTCGTCATCGTCGTCTTCGTCGTCGTCATCGTCTTCGTCATACTCATCGGCCTTGTCGGCGTACTTCGTCAGCAGGTCGACCAGATTGCGAGCCTCGTCGGGTGCTATCAGATCTTCGAACAGCGCCTCGTCTTCTTCGGAGATGCGAGCGATGTACACCTCGCCCTTTTTGGCACCTACGTCCCAACGCCCGCCCTCATGAGCCATTTGCCGCCCTTTCACCTAGAACCCGATTGACAGGCGTTGTTTACCCAATTGGAGGGAATGCGGAAACGACAGGATTTTCGGCCGGGCCGCTCGCGGACTTTGCCATGATCGACCCCATGTTCCGGCTGCTGTTCTATTCGCCTCGTATTGCCCCGAATACGGGCAATGCCATCCGGACGGCGGCCGCGACAGGCTGCGAACTGCATCTGGTCGAGCCGCTGGGTTTCGACCTGTCCGAACCCAAACTGCGGCGCGCCGGGCTGGACTACCACGACCTGGCCTCGGTCACGGTCCACGCTTCGCTCGAGTGGGCGTGGGAGGCGTTGGCACCGGAGCGGGTGTTCGCCTTCACCGCGCAAGCGACGTCGCCGTTCGCCGGCGTCGACTACCGGCCCGGCGACGTGCTGATGTTCGGACCCGAACCCACCGGCCTGGACGCGGCGACCCTCGCCGATCCGCACATCACCCAGCAGGTGCGCATCCCGATGCTGGCCGGACGGCGTTCGCTGAACCTGTCGAACGCTGCGGCCGTCGCCGTCTACGAGGCGTGGCGCCAGCAGGGTTACCCCGGGGCGATCTAGGTTCGGGCTACCAGCTGTTCCAGTGCGTCAGGCTCTCGGCAGGAAGACGCTTGGCCGGCCGGAAGTCGGTGCCTTTGGTGTAGGCGATCGGGAACAAACCGCCCTGGCTGTATTGGTCGTAGGGGATGCCGAGAACGTCGGCCACCTCGCGTTCGCCGCCGTCGAACAGGTGCAGGGTGGTCCAGCACGAGCCCAGCCCGCGCGAACGCAACGCCAGGCAGAAGCTCCACACCGCCGGGAACAGTGACGCCCAGAACGACACCCCGCCCAGCTGCGACTTGGCTTCGCGGCCCTCGATGCACGGGATGAGCAGCACCGGCGCCTCGTGCATGTGCTCGGCGAGGTACCGCGCCGAATCGCGCACCCGCCCCATCCGCTCGCCGCGGGTGTCGTCGTATTCGGGGGCCGGGGAGCTGAGGTAGTCGCGGGCCCTGGCCAGGTAGACGTCGGCGATTGCCTTCTTCTTGTCCGGGTCCTCGACGAAAACCCATTGCCAGCCTTGCGAATTGGAACCGGTCGGGGCCTGCAACGCTAGTTCGAGGCATTGCATCAGCACCTCGGGCGGCACTGGTTTTTCGAAGTCGAGGCGTTTGCGGACCGAGCGGGTGGTGCTGAGGACTTCATCGACGGTCAGGTTCAAGGCCATGCTCTGGAGGCTACCTGCCGGCCGGACCCTACGCCGAACGTGTTGTGGCTGCGAAAAATTCGGCGATTTTTCGCAGTGGTTACACGTTCGGCGCGGAGAGTGGTCCGCGCCGTGCCCGCTCACTGACCCGCGAGCGCATCAACGGAAGTCGCGGGACTTCGAGGCCACCGCCAGCGTGATGCGACCCATCCGCTCGGCGACCACGGTGATTGCGCCGCTGGCGTTTTGGACCTGGCCGCGGATCACCAACGCCGGTGCCGTCTGCGCCAGTTTGCGGTGCCGGGCCCACACTCCCGGCGTGCACAACACGTTGACCATGCCGGTCTCGTCTTCGAGGTTGACGAACGTCACCCCCTGAGCGGTCCCGGGGCGCTGCCGGTGGGTCACCGCACCGGCGATCAGCACCCGGTCACCGTCGGGCACCAATCCCAACTCCACCGCCGGCACCACCCCCATTGCGTCCAGGTCGGCCCGCAGGAACTGCGTCGGATAACTGTCCGGGGAGACCCCGGTGGCCCACACGTCGGCGGCGGCCAGTTCCAGCTCGCTCATCCCGGGCAGCGCCGGAACGTGCGACGACGACCCCACCCCCGGCAGCCGGTCCGGCCGTTGGGTGGCCGCAGCACCGGCCGCCCACAGCGCCTCGCGCCGGGACATCCCGAAGCAACCCAGCGCCCCCGCCGTCGCCAACGCCTCGGTCTGCGGCACGCTCAACTGCAACCGGGACGTCAGGTCCAGCAGAGAGGCGAACGGGCCGTTGGTCTTTCGCTCCTCGGCCAGCTTTTCGGCCAGTTCGTCACCGATATGGCGGACCGCCCCCAGCCCGAGACGCACTTCCATGCCCGCGTTCTCCAGCGTGGCGAATGCCAGGCTGGCGTTGACACACGGGCCGTGCACCAGCACCCCGTGCCGTCGCGCATCAGCCACCAGCGACTGCGGCGAGTAGAAACCCATCGGCTGGGCACGCAGCAACGCCGCGCAGAACGCCGCCGGGTGATGCAGCTTGAACCAGGACGAGTAGAACACCAGCGACGCAAACGACAGCGCGTGGCTTTCCGGGAAGCCGAAGTTGGCGAACGCCTCCAGTTTCTCGTAGATCCGGTCGATCAGCTCGTCGTCGGCGCCGTGCAGGGTGCGCATGCCGTCGTAGAACCGGCCGCGGAGCCGGCGCATGCGTTCGGTGGAGCGCTTGGACCCCATGGCGCGCCGCAACTGGTCGGCCTCGGCGGCGGTGAAGCCGGCGCAGTCGACCGCCAGCTGCATCAGTTGTTCTTGAAAGAGCGGCACTCCCAGCGTCTTTCGTAATGCCGACTCCATGGACGGATGGTCGTAGACCACCGGCTCGATGCCGTTGCGGCGCTTGATGTACGGATGCACCGAATTGCCCTGGATGGGACCGGGACGGATCAGCGCCACCTCCACCACCAGGTCGTAGAAGATCCGGGGCCGCAGCCGCGGCAGCGTGGCCATCTGTGCCCGAGACTCCACCTGGAACACCCCCACCGAATCGGCCCGCGACAACATCTCGTAGACCGCCGGCTCGGAGAGGTCGAGCCGGGCGAAGTCCACCTCGATGCCTTTGTGCTCGGCCACCAGATCCCGCGCATAGTGCAGCGCCGACAGCATGCCCAGCCCCAGCAGGTCGAACTTGACCAAACCTATTGCCGCACAGTCGTCTTTGTCCCACTGCAGGACACTTCGGTTTTCCATGCGCGCCCACTCCACCGGGCACACGTCGGCGATCGGACGGTCACAGATCACCATGCCACCGGAATGAATGCCCATGTGCCGAGGCAGGTTCCGGATCTGGTTGGCCAGGTCGACCACTCCTTCCGGGATGCCTTCGATGTCGACGGGCTGCCCGGACCAATGGCTGATCTGCTTACTCCACGCGTCCTGTTGGCCCTGCGAGAAACCCAGGGCGCGGGCCATGTCGCGCACCGCGCTGCGCGGCCGGTAGGTGATGACATTGGCGACCTGGGCGGCATAGTCCCGGCCGTACTTGTCGTAGACGTACTGGATGACTTTCTCGCGCTGGTCGGACTCGATGTCGATGTCGATGTCGGGGGGGCCGTCGCGGGCGGGCGACAGAAAGCGTTCGAACAACAAGTCGTTGGCTATCGGGTCGACGGCGGTCACTCCGAGGGCGTAGCACACCGCGGAATTGGCCGCCGATCCCCTGCCCTGGCACAGGATGTCGTTGCGCCGGCAGAACCGGGTGATGTCGTCGACCACCAGGAAGTAGCCCGGGAACCGCAGCTGGGCAATGACTTTGAGTTCGTGCTCGATCTGGTCGTAGGCTTTCGCCGCCCGCCCGGCCGGCCCGTAGCGGTCGGTCGCGCCCACCATGGTCAACGCACGCAACCAGCTGTCCTCGGTGTGCCCGTCGGGGACGTCGAACGGCGGCAGCTGCGGTGCGATCAGCGCGAGGCCGAACGCACACTGCTCGCCGAGTTCGGCGGCCGCGGTCACCGCCTCGGGGCACTGCGCGAAAAGCCGCGCCATCTCCTCACCCGAGCGCAGATGCGAACCACCGAGCGGAGCCAGCCAGCCGGCGGCCGCGTCCAGAGACTGCCGGGCCCGGATCGCACCCATGGCCATGGCCAATCGCCGACGGGATGGATGGGCGAAGTGCGCCCCGGTGGTGGCGACGACGCCGACGCCGAAATGCGGCGCCAGTCCGGCCAGCATCGCGTTGCGTTCGTCGTCGAGCGGTTGACCGTGATGGGTCAGCTCGATGCTGACCCGGCCGGCGCCGAACCGATCCACCAGATCGGCCAGCGCCCGCCGCGCCGATTCCGGGCCACCTTCGGAAAGCGCCTGTCGCACATGCCCTTTGCGGCAGCCGGTCAGAATATGCCAGTGCCCGCCGGCCGCCTCGGTCAGTGCGTCGAAATCGTAGCGCAGTTTGCCTTTCTCACCACCGGCCAGATGCGCGACGGCAAGTTGCCGGGACAACCGCCGGTACCCTTCGGGTCCCCGTGCCAGCACCAACAGATGCGGGCCGGCCGGGTCCGGTCGCTCGGTGCGCGCCACCGACGACAGCGACAGCTCGGCGCCGAATACCGTGCGCACACCGAGTTCACCCGCGGCTTCGGCGAACCGCACCGCCCCGTACAGCCCGTCGTGGTCGGTCAGCGCCAGCGCGCGCAGGTCCAGCCGGGCGGCCTCCTCGGCCAGTTCCTCCGGGGTGCTGGCCCCGTCCAGAAAGCTGTATGCAGAATGCGCATGCAACTCGGCGTACGCCACGGAGGAACGGTGTCGTTGTCCGTGTGTTTTTGCTGAATACGCTTCCCGTTTGAGCGACAGCGGACCATCTTCGGGAGGACCGAACGGAGCGGGCATCCCGGCATGACGCGGCTTGCTATCGAGAACCCGCTCCATTTCGGCCCAACTCGGCGGGCCGTTGTGCCACCCCATGACGCCAGTGTATCGAACGTCTGTTCGATGTGCGAACGCGCACCCACCGGTCTGTGTTCGTCATCGGAACAGCTTCGGAACGCTATTGAAACAATTTGCGGCCAATAGCCTCAGCGGCACATCGTCGCAGTTAAACGCATCTTCAACTGGACAACACACTCTTAACCTGACCGTTCTGTCGATGCGCATGACCCACCCGGATACTGGTACAACTTGAACAAACACGGTGGGGACTGGGCATGGCAGGAACGACGACTTCGGAGGCGGGGTCCTTCAGGACTCCAGAACGCGACCGACACGCAGGCATGGCAACCGGTGCGGTTGCCGTCATCGCCGGATCCAAACCCGGCCACGAGTTGATCAGGAATTTGCTGGCCGAACGGATCCAGCTGGGCTTCGACGGGCCCGGGCAGGTCCACCGGGTAGCCCTGCCGCAGCCCGGTGACGACGCAGCACTGTTCCGGGCCATCGCCCACGCGCTCGAGCGTCCCCTCGACGTGAACGGACCGCGCTGGGAGTGCTGGGTCATCGAACGCCTCGAGGGCAATCGATGGGCGATCTTGATGAAGGTCGACCACAGCATCGCCCACGCCATCCCGCCGGCCCACCTGCTGGCGCGGCTCTGTGACGAGGCTGACAGCGAAGCATTCGCCGATACCGTTGCCGGACAACGGGATTCGGACCCTGGCGCCGATAGGCCAAGCTGGGTGCACACCCTGATGCAGACCCCACTGGACATCGCGAAAGCCGCCGTCAGCGCCGCGGCCACGGTGATGACGTGGCCCGAACCGGCCGGCCCGGTGAACACCCTTCGGCATTACCGCGCGGTGCGGGTTCCTCGCGCCGCCGTGGACCGGATGGCCCGCAAGTTCGGGGTGAGCGCCGACGAGGTCGCGGTCGCGGCCATCACCGAGGGCTTTCGCGGCGTGCTGGTCCAGCACGGCCACCAGCCCCGCTCGGACTCGGTGCGCACGGTCGGTGCAGTCTTGCCCTTCCTGCCGGTCGACCACGAGGACCCGTTGCGGCAACTGCGGGCAGTGCGCCCGGAACCGAACCGGGCCAGCCAGCCGTTCCCCTCGCCATTCAAGTTGTGCGCCAAGGCTGTTCAGTCCTTGATACGGCCGCCCGGACAACACACCGTCACGCTGGCCATCCATGCCTTCGGACCGCGGGAACGGCTGCGGTTGATGGGCCGACAACTGGAGCGATTGTTGCCGATCCCGCCGACCGCACCCGAGTTCAGCACCAGGATCTCGGTGATCGGCTACGCCGACGAGCTGGTGTTCGGTCTCATCGCCGACTACCACACCGCAGCCGACCTCGCGCGGCTTGCCGGCGGGATCGAACTGGGCATGGCGCGGCTGCTTGCGCTCGGTCAGGACTCGGTGCTGCCTTTCGACCGTCGGCGCAAGCGTCCGGGCCGGGTGCCGGCGCGCCGGGTGCCGCGGCCCTCGGCGGTGCCGGTGCGAGCGCGCCGCCGCTGACCCCTCGGCGGTCCACCGTGAGAAGGTGGGTGCATGTCGGTCACCATCGACCCGCGACGCATCGATGCCGTCTTGTTCGACGCCACACTGCCCGGCACCGACACCGTGTCGGACCGTCTGCACGACATCCACGTGCGCACCGGCGTCTTCACATCCAATGGTGACGCCGCGATCGAAGCCGCCCAACGGTTGGGGGTGCGCTCGGGCCGTTGTGCCGTCGTCGCAGCGGGCGAGTCCGGCGTCACGGCCGCCCGCGCCGCCGGTTTCGCGCTGGTGATCGCCGTCGGCGCCGCGTCCGACGATGCAGACGCGGTCATCTCCGGCGTCGACGAGATCGACGCGCGCACCGGCGACCGGCGGATGTCGGAGTTGCCGGATGCATTGCAGTCCGTCAGCCTGGCCGACGACTTCTCGGTCCGGCGGCCCGCGGTGTTCTTCGACTTCGACGGGACCCTCTCGGACATCGTCAACGATCCCGACGCGGCCCGGCCGGCGCCCGGTACGACAGAGGCGCTGCGGGAACTGGCGACGCGGTGCCCGGTCGCGGTGCTCAGCGGGCGCGACCTGACCGACGTCGTCGAGCGAGTGGGTCTGCCCGGAATCTGGTACGCCGGCAGCCATGGATTCGAATTGACCGCACCCGACGGCACTCATCATCAGAACGAAGACGCCGCGGCGGCCATCCCGGTGCTCGAAGAAGCCGCGGGGCAGCTGCGCGAGCGACTCGGATCCATCGATGGTGTCGTGGTGGAACACAAGCGTTTTGGCGTGGCAGTGCACTATCGCAACGCGGCCCGCGACCGGGTCGGGGAGGTGGCTGCGGCGGTGCGCACGGCCGGCCGGCGCGACGCGTTGCGGGTGACGACCGGGCGCGAAGTCATCGAGCTGCGTCCGGATCTCGACTGGGACAAGGGCAAGACACTGCGATGGGTGATCGAGCACTTGACCGACGGCGGGTCGGTACCGCTGGTGCCGATCTATCTCGGCGATGACATCACCGACGAGGACGCCTTCGATGCGGTGCACCACGACGGGATCCCAATTGTGGTGCGGCACAACGACGACGGCGACAGGGCCACCGCCGCGCTGTTCGCGCTGGACAGTCCGGTCCACGTCGCCGACTTCACCGCCCGGCTGGCCCGTGAATTAGCTGACGCTGACGTGAATTAACGCTTGCCGCTTCACAATCCGGCACAACGCAACCAATCGCGCAAAATTGTGCCCACCCCTGCGCGATCGGCGTAAGCTGCGCGGCAGTCTATCGGGAGGACTGTCATGTCGTTTGTGCTCGCGAATCCGGAATACATCACCTCGACGGCAACGGACTTGGCCGCCATCAGAGCGGCGATCAGCGCCGCGGGTGCCGCGGCGTCGATCCCGACAACACAACTGCAGGCCGCCGCCGCCGACGAGATATCCACTGCCCTGTCAGCGATATTCGGCGCGCACGGTCAGGCGTATCAAGCGTTCAGCGCGCAGGCGACAGCGTTTCACCAACGGTTCGTCCAGGCGTTGGCCAATGCCGGCAGCGCTTATGGCGCGGCGGAAACGGCCAGTGCCGAGCAACTTCTGCTCAACGCGATCAATGCGCCCACCCAGACACTGCTGGGGCGCCCGTTGATCGGCAACGGCGCAGACGGGACCGCCGCCGCCCCGAACGGCGGAGCCGGCGGGTTGTTGTACGGCAACGGCGGCAACGGTTTCTCGCAGACGTCGGCCGGCAGCCCCGGTGGGGTCGGGGGTGCCGCCGGACTGATCGGTAACGGCGGACTCGGCGGCAGTGGTGGCGCCGGAGCGGCCGGCGGTGCCGGCGGCGCCGGCGGCTGGCTCTACGGCGATGGCGGACGGGGCGGCGCGGGCGGTGCGGCCACCGCGCTGGGAGCGGCGGGCGGGGCCGGCGGGGCGGGCGGCAACGCATGGCTGCTGGGTACGGGTGGGGCCGGCGGTGCAGGTGCGAATGGCGCCAACGGCAATGCGGGTACCGCAGGCGGGGCAGGTGGGGCCGGCGGTGCCGGCGGCGATGCCGGACTGCTCTGGGGTGGCGCCGGTGCCGGCGGTAACGGCGCTGACGGCGGCAGCGGTCAGAATTCCGCGGCCACTTCAGCCGGCGGGGCCGGCGGCGCCGGTGGTCACGCGGGTCTGTTCGGTGCCGGAGGGGGCGGAGGGACCGGCGGAGACGGCGGTACTAACAACGTTGCTCTGACAAACGCCTCCGGCGGCGCCGGCGGCGCGGGCGGGGCCGGCGGCGGCGGAGGCTACCTCACCGGTAACGGCGGTGCGGGCGGGGCCGGCGGGGCCGGCGGTGACAACTCAGCCGGATCGCCCCCGAGCGGCATGACCAGCGGCGTGGGCGGAGTGGGCGGAGCCGGCGGCGCAGCCGGGTTGCTGTACGGCGACGGTGGCACCGGAGGCGCGGGCGGGGGCGGTGGAACGAATAAGGGTGGTGGGGCTACCGGCGGCCTCGGCGGGTTCGGCGGCTCCGGCGGGGCCGGGGCACGCATGTTCGGCAGTGGCGGCACCGGTGGCGCCGGTGGGCATGGTGGGCAGAACACCTCGGCCGGGATGGGCGGTACGGGGGCCGGCGGCGGCGTCGGGGGTAGCGCCGGCATGTTCGGCAACGGCGGCCACGGGGGGGCCGGCGGGGGCGGCGGGGACCAGACCGGCGGCCAGGGTTCGGAGCCGCTGCCGGGAGCGGCGGCGCCGGTGGCACCGGGGGTTGGCTGTACGGCAACGGCGGAGACGGTGGTGGCGGCGGCGCCGGCGGGTCCAACAAAGCCGGCGGCACCAACTCCGCCGGAGGGGTGGCCGGTCACGGTGGTGCCGGCGGCAGCGCCGGGCTGATCGGCGCCGGCGGCCACGGCGGCGACGGCGGTGCCGGTGGCGGCACCGTCGGTAGGGAAAGCGGGGCGGTCGGAGGCGCCGGTGGCAACGGTGGCGTCGGCGGGAACGGCGGATTGCTGTTCGGCGACGCCGGGGCCGGCGGCAGCGGCGGCACCGGCGGCAGCAACACCCAGACTTCCAGCGGCAGCGCGCACAATGGCGTCGCCGGCGGCGCCGGCGGCCGGGGCGGGGACGGCGGAAACGGCGGCACCGCCGGCAGCAACACCCAGACTTCCAGCGGCAGCGCGCACAATGGCGTCGCCGGCGGCGCCGGCGGCCGGGGCGGGGACGGCGGAAACGGCGGCACCGCCGGGTTGTTCGGCAACGGTGGCGATGCCGGCGGCGGCGGCACCGGCGGAAACGGCGGCGTCGCCCAGATCGGGACCGACGGCACCGCCACCGTTCTGGGGGGCACCGGAGGCACCGGGGGCGGCGGAGGTAACGGCGGCAACGGCGGCAGCGGCGGTCACGGCGGACAGCTGACCGGCAACGGCGGCAACGCCGGCTCCGGCGGTGACGCCGGCAACGGCGGCAAGGGCGGCCGAGGCGGTAGCACGTCCGGCGCCGGCGGCGGCACCGGCGGCAATGGCGGGGACGGTGGCAGCGGCGGCAGCGGCGGCACCGGCGCCAAGGGCGGGTTGCTATTCGGCAACGCCGGTTCCGGAGGCGGCGGCGGAACCGGAGGTGACGGCGGCAACGCCGGCCTCGGTGTGGCTCCCTCCGGCAACGGCAGCATCGGCAACGGGGGCAACGGCGGGCCGGGCGGAGCCGGCGGGAACGCCCAGATCATCGGAAACGGCGGCGACGGCGGCGGGGGCGGTGACGGCGGAACTGGCGCCGCTCCTGGAGCCGGCGGGGCCGGCGCCCTCGGTGGTGCCGGAGGATCCTGGTTCGGAACACCGGGCGCCAACGGCGCCGACGGAGCATAGCCCGCACCCAAGTTTGGCTGTTCAGCGCCCGTGGTACGAACGTGTACTAACCAGCCCTGATCCTGGGCCGGATGCGGCTAGGAGGGCGTGCGATCAGCAAGCTCGGCTTCTGGAGCATCGTCATGCTCGGGATCAACGCGATCATCGGGGCGGGCATCTTCCTGACCCCGGGCGCGGTGATCAGGCTCGCCGGGCCACTGGCGCCGTTGGCCTACGTGCTGGCCGCCGCTTTCGCGGGCATCGTCGGAACCGTCTTCGCCACCGCCGCCCGCTACGTCAAGACCAACGGCGCGTCCTACGCCTACACGACGGCGGCGTTCGGCCAACGGATCGGTATCTACGTCGGCGTCACCCACGCCGTCGTGGCATCCATCGCCTGGGGGGTGCTGGCCTCGATTTTCGTGGCGACTTTTCTCAAAGTCGTTTTCCCGCATGAGAATTGGGCCAATGACACCCAGCTGATCAGCGTGAAGACGTTGACGTTCCTGCTCTTCGTCGCGGTGTTGCTGGTGATCAACCTGTTCGGCAACCGGGTGATCGAGTGGGCCAACGGAATCTCCACCGTGGGAAAGATATTCGCGCTTTCGCTGTTCATCCTGGGTGGGTTGTGGATCATCGTCGCGCGACACGTCAACGACTACGCCGCCGCGAGTTCGCCCGAGGTCTTCTCGCCCGCGCCCTACGCGTTATTCGGATTCGTCCACCTCGGCCAGAACAGTGCATCGGGATTGGTACTGGCCACGGTGGCCGCGTTGTACGCATTCACCGGTTTCGAATCGATCGCCAACGCCGCCGAGGAGATGCACGCGCCGGAACGAAATCTGCCGCGCGCCATACCGATATCGATTCTGGCCGTCGCGACCGTCTACGTGCTCGCCGTCACCGTGGCGATGCTGCTGGGTGCCGACCGGGTCGTGCATTCCACCGACACGGTCAAACTCGCCGCGGCCATCGGCAACGACGCCTTCCGCACCGTCGTGGTCTTAGGCGCCCTGGTGTCGATGTTCGGCATCAACGTCGCGGCGTCGTTCGGCGCGCCGCGCCTGTGGACTGCGTTGTCTGCCACCAGAACTCTGCCGGCACGACTGTCGCGGAAGAACCGCTTCGGCGTCCCGATGCTCGCGTTCGCCATCACGGCGGCACTGGCTCTGGCGTTCCCACTGGCGCTGAGCTTCGACATCGAGAACCTGACCGGTCTCGCGGTGATCGCCCGGTTCGTCCAGTTCATCATCGTCCCGATCGCGCTGATCGCGTTGGCGCGAGACACCACCAGACATCCGAAGGTGAAACGAAACTGGTTCACCGACAAGGTGTTACCGGTTGCGGCCGTGGTGATCTCGGTGGCGCTGGCGGTGTCGTTCGACTACCGGCCGCTGCTGCTCACCCCGCAGGGCGGCGCGAATTACTTCTCGATCGTGTTGATCGTGCTCACGTTCGTCGTGGTACCCGCGGCCGCCTATGCGCACTACTACCGGACCCTCAACCGTCAGGGCTCGACGTAGTCGACCTCACCGTCGTCGAGCACCAGCCGGGGCCCGAGTCCCTCGGCGCCGGATGCTTCGGTGCGGAACAGCGCTTTGCCCGGTTCGGTTTTCCAGATCAACGTCGACAACGTCTCGCCGGGGAACACCGGCTTGGTGAACCGCGCGGCGATCGAGGTGATGTTGGCGGCCACACCACCGCCGAGTTCGGCGACCAGGGCGCGACCCGACACCCCATAGGTGCACAGCCCGTGCAGGATCGGGCGGGGGAACCCGGCCAGATTGGTGGCGAACCAGGGATCGCTGTGCAGCGGGTTGCGGTCCCCGGACAGCCGGTAGATCAGCGCCTGGTCTTCGCGGGTGGGTAGGTCGACCCGCGCGTCGGGCTCGCGGTCGGGAAACTCCGGGGCCGCCGGGCGCTCCCCCTTCTCGCCGCCGAAGCCGCCCTCACCGCGGATGACCAGGTTGGTCAGTGTCTCGGCGATCAGCGTCCCGCTGTCGGGATCCTTGCCCTGGCCGCGCAGCATCAGCACGGCGTTCTTGCCCTCGCCCTTGTCCTGGATGTCGACCACCTCGCTGACCACAGACAGCTTCCCGGCCGGCGGCAGCGGCGCGTGCAACCGGACGGACTGCGAGCCGTGCAGCAGCATCGCCCAGTTGAAGCTGCCCACCTTGCCGGCCGCACCGAAGGCGGGGCAGCAGATCACCGCGTAGGTCGGCAGCACCTGCTGCGGAACGTCGTGACTGTTTTCGGTGGTGAACGGCAGGTCCTCGATGCCGGCGCCGACACCGAGCGCGTAGAGCAGCGTGTCCCGGTCTGTCCATTCGAACAGCTGCGGCTCGGTCACTGCGCCTACGGCACTGGGGTCAATCGGCATACGAGTCTCCTCCAGATTCCAAAATCGGCACTTTCTCCGAAGTAACCATCGCAAACCCTTCCCACCGACGGTGTCGGCAGGGCAGGCTATCGCCATGGCGAAGCGCACCAGGATCGGGAAGGCCCTCACTGTCTCAGTAGTGCTCGTCGCGGCGGTCCTCGTCGGGGCATGCGGCGGCAGCACCCCGCAGGCACGCAGCATCACGTTGACCTTCATCCGGAACGCGCAATCGCAGGCCAACGCCGACGGTGTCATCGACACCGTGGAGCCGGGTCCCAGCTTGACCACCGAAGGCCAGGCACAGGCACAACAGCTGGCCCGTCAGGTGGGACGCAGCGACTTCGACTGGATTTACACCTCGCCCATGGCCGCCGACCAGCAGACCGCGGCGCCGTTGGCCAGCGAACTGGGTAAGCACGCCGAGATCGTGAAGGGCCTGCAGGCCATCAACGCCGGCTGGTTCAACGGCAAGCCGGAGGCGATGGCCAGTTCGACCTACCTGCTGGCGCCGGTCCGCTGGCTCGACGGCGACATCGACACCAGCATCCCGGGCTCGCTGAGCGGCACCGATTTCAATTCCCAGTTCACCGGTGCGATCCGCAAGATCTATGACAGTGGCCACAACAAGCCCGTCGTGTTCTCCCAGGGGACGGCGATCATGGTGTGGACCCTGATGAACGTCAAAAACCCCAAGACGTCGCTGCTGAACAGCCACCCTCTGCCCAATGTCGGGCGGGTGGTCATTTCGGGCAACCCGGTCACCGGCTGGAAGCTGGTGGACTGGGACGGCGTGCGCAGCTTCACCTGACCCACTGTTGACGCGGGCGGCGCGTGCCGCCACGATGGGCTGCATGCGGTATGTCGTTACCGGCGGTACCGGGTTTATCGGGCGCCGAGTCGTGTCACGGCTGCTGGACCGACAACCCGATGCGCAGGTCTGGGTGCTGGTCCGCCGGCAGTCGCTGGGGCGCTTCGAGCGCCTCGCCCTGCAGTGGGATGAGCGGGTGCGGCCGCTGGTCGGCGAGCTGCCCGAATTGCAGCTGACCGACCAGGTCATCGCCGAACTCGGCACGGTCGACCATGTCGTGCACTGCGCGGCGATCTACGACATCACCGCCGGCGATGCCGAGCAGCGCGCCACCAACGTCGAAGGCACCCGCGCGGTGATCGCGCTGGCGCAGCGACTCGACGCCACCCTGCATCACGTGTCGTCGATCGCGGTGGCGGGCGACTTCCGTGGCGAGTACACCGAGGACGACTTCGACGTCGGACAGCAGTTGCCGACCCCGTATCACCAGACGAAGTTCGAGGCCGAGGCGCTGGTGCGGGCCGCCCCCGGGTTGCGGTTCCAGGTGTACCGGCCCGCGGTGGTGGTGGGCGATTCGCGCACCGGCGAGATGGACAAGGTCGACGGGCCGTACTACTTCTTCGGGGTGTTGCGCAAGCTGGCCGTGTTGCCGCGGTTCACCCCGTTGATGCTGCCCGACACCGGGCGCACCAACATCGTCCCGGTCGACTACGTGGCCGACGCGCTGGTCGCACTCATCCACGCCGAGGGACGGGATCAACGGACGTTCCACCTGACCGCACCCACCACGATCGGCCTGCGCGGCATCTACCGGGGGATCGCCCGGGAGGCCGGGCTGCCGCCACTGCGGGGGTCGCTGCCCCGCTCGACGGCCACCTCGGTACTCAGGGCCAGCGGCCGCGCCAAGGTGCTGCGCAACATGGCGGCCACCCAGCTGGGAATTCCCGCCGAGGTGCTCGACGTCGTCGACCTGGCGCCCACCTTCGTCAGCGACGAGACACGGAAAGTGTTGCGCGACAGCGGGATCGAAGTCCCTCCGTTCGCCTCCTACGCACCCGGGTTGTGGCGGTACTGGGCCGAGCACCTGGATCCCGACCGGGCCCGGCGCGACGATCCGCGAGGTCCGCTGGTGGGCCGGCACGTCGTCATCACCGGCGCGTCCAGCGGGATCGGCCGGGCCTCGGCGATCGCCGTCGCAGACCGCGGCGCAACGGTTTTCGCGCTGGCCCGTAACGGAGACGCCCTCGACCAGCTGGTCGCCGACATCCGCGCCAACGGGGGCAAGGCTCACGCTTTCACCTGCGACGTCACCGATTCCGCGTCGGTGGAGCACACCGTCAAGGACATCCTGGGCCGCTTCGACCACGTCGACTATCTGGTCAACAACGCAGGCCGGTCGATCCGCCGGTCGGTGGTCAACTCCACCGATCGCCTCCACGACTACGAACGGGTGATGTCGGTCAACTACTTCGGTGCGGTGCGGATGGTGTTGGCGTTGCTGCCGCACTGGCGGGAGCGGCGGTTCGGACACGTCGTCAACGTGTCCAGCGCCGGCGTGCTGGCCCGCAACCCGAAATACAGTTCCTACCTGCCCACCAAGGCGGCGTTGGACGCGTTCTCCGACGTGGTCTCCTCCGAGACGCTGTCCGACCACATCACCTTCACCAACATCCACATGCCGCTGGTGTCCACCCCGATGATCGTGCCGTCGAAGCGGCTCAACCCGGTGCCGGCCATCAGCGCCGAGCGCGCCGCGGCGATGGTGGTCCGAGGACTGGTCGACAAACCGGTGCGCATCGACACCCCGTTGGGCACTCTGGCCGAAGCCGGCAACTACTTCGCGCCGAGAACCGCGCGGCGCATTCTGCATCAGCTGTATCTGGGTTATCCCGATTCGCGTGCCGCTCGCGGCGTGGCTGAACCGATTGCGGCGCAATCCATTTCGCGACGCCCGCAGCGCCCGTCCCGGTCCGTGGTCCGAGCGGTGGGAGTGCCCCGCCCGGTCAGGCGACTGGTGCGGTTGGTGCCCGGGGTGCACTGGTAGACCCATGTCGCCGGCGCACGTTTAGTCGCACCCGACACCGGTACTTCGCGGCCCAACGCGACGTCCTGGTGGTCACCTTCGATTCGCGGTGAGCTTACTTCTCGCAGGTGAATTGGTTGACGTCGATGTAGCCGATCCGGAACATCTCGGCGCATCCGGTCAGGTATTTGACGTAGCGCTCGTAGACTTCTTCGGACTGCAGCGCGATCGCCTGATCCCGGTGGGCTTGCAGCGCCGCCGACCAGATGTCGAGAGTCCTGGCGTAGTGCGGCTGCAGGGACTGCACCCGGGTCACGTCGAAGCCGTTGGCGGTGGCGCGCTCCTGCACCATCGGGATGGAGGGCAGCCGTCCACCCGGAAAGATCTCGGTGACAATGAATTTCACGAACCGGGCGAACTCGAAGGTCAACGGCAACCCGCGTTCCTTCATTTCCAACGGATGCAGCCCGGTGATGGTGTGCAGCAGCATGATTCCGTCGTCGGGCAGGATGCGGTGGGCGAGGGTGAAGAACGCGTCGTAGCGCTCGTGCCCGAAATGCTCGAAGGCCCCGATGCTGACGATGCGGTCGACGGGTTCGTCGAACTGCTCCCAGCCCTGCAACAGAACCCGCTTGGCGCGCGGACTGTCCGAAGCCGCGAACAGGCGCTCGACGTGATCGGCCTGATTCTTGCTCAAGGTGAGGCCGACGACGTCGACGTCGTACTTCTGCACCGCACGCATCATGGTGGCGCCCCACCCGCAACCGACGTCGAGCAGCGTCATCCCGGGCTGCAGCCCGAGCTTGCCCAACGCCAGGTCGATCTTGGCGATCTGCGCCTGTTCCAGCGTCATGTCCTCGCGCTCGAAGTACGCGCAACTGTAGGTCTGGGTGGGGTCGAGAAAGAGCCGGAAGAAGTCGTCGGACAGGTCGTAATGGGCTTGGACGTCGTCGAAGTGCGGCGCCAGGGCGTCTTCGGGCGGTTCGGACATCAGGCCAGCGTATCGTTACGTCGGTGAACGCGGTCTTTGCCGACGTGGACACCGGCATCGACGACGCGATCGCCTTGATCTATCTGCTGGCCAGTCCAGAGGCCGACTTGATCGGGATCGGCTCGACCTGTGGCAACATTCCGGTCGACCAGGTGTGCGCGAACAACCTCGGTCTGCTCGAACTGTGCGGCGCGGCCGGGATACCGGTGTCCCGGGGTGTCGACCAACCGCTGAGCGGCCCGGTTCCGCTTCGGCGAGATGGTCACGGCCCCAAGGGTTTAGGGTATGCCGAGCTGTCGGCCCCCGGCCACCCGGTCACCGAGTACGACGCCGCGACGGCATGGGTGCGCGCTGCTCGCGCCCACTCCGGCGAGTTGGTCGGACTGGTGACCGCGCCGCTGACCAATCTGGCGCTGGCACTGCGTCTGGAGCCGCAGCTGCCGATGCTGCTGCGGCGCCTGGTGATCATGGGCGGCTCATACGACGAGCAGCCGCAGCCCGAATGGAACATCAGGGTGGACCCGAAAGCAGCCGTCGACGTCTTCGCCGCGTTTGCAGACCGCCCTCCCGTGGTGTGCGGGCTGAACTTGACCCGCCAGGTCGCGATGACCCCGGAGATCCTGGCCAGGCTGTCCGGGCCGTCCCGGATCTTCCGATTCGTCCAGGACGCGTTGCGGTTCTACTTCGAGGTGCACCGCGAACGCGGCGACGGCTATCTGGCGTACATGCACGACCCGCTGGCCGCGGCGGTGGCGCTGGACCCGGAGCTGATCTCGACCCGGGCCGCGACGGTGCAGGTCGAACCCGACGGCGCGATCACGACCGATTGGACCGGGACTCGAAACCCCAACGCGCATATCGGAGTTCACGTCGATCCCATGACATTTCTGGATCGGCTGGTGGGACGGGTGACGGCATTGGCGCACCGAGTGGGTTGACCGCGGCTCCGGCGCAAGATTTTCGCAAGTCCCGCGCACTAACGTCGCGCTCGTCGGGTAACGGCAACAGATCGGCGAGTCCTCATGAGAAGACTGATCGTGGGTTTGGCAGTGATCGTGCTGATGGCGGGTGACGTCGCCGCGGTGACCGGCGCGGGCCCCGCCGGGGCCGCGCCCGGGGCCCCGGTGCCGCTGAGCTCCTGGCCCGGCTGTCCCGAAGACCACCCGGAAGGCCCGTGCCGCTGGTGCCCGGGCGACCCTCCGGTCCAGACCGGCAACCTCCGGGTGAACCCGGTGGTGTGGGACGAGACCGTCTGTCATACCTACTACTACGTCTACTCGGGCCAGGGGAACGTGGCGCAGAACATCTGGGACGGGGAGAATCCGCCGGCTCCCCCGCCGTGGCCGCCGGGTCTCAACTTCTGCCCGATCCCGCCCTGGTGCCCCTGAGCCGGCGCGCATCACCGCCCTACGCTGCACGAACGGACAAACCGAGGGTTAAGACAGCCCAGCCGAGACCATACCGAAAAGATGGTACATCAGTCCCAAAAATACCGTGTTGAACTGTTGCGCAATTGCCCCCTCGACCCTTAATTTATTAAGCACGGTGAGATTCAGGTCACGTGTGACGAGACGGGCTACGAAACACAGACCACTCGACCAGCACCACGGGAGGCGGCCGCGCATCGCGGCTGGGAGTTAAAAAGGGGACCATTCGTGTCAGGAACACGTCCGGCCGCGCGGCGGCTGAACCTTGTCGCGGTGAGCAGTGCGCAGGATGACGGCGATCGGGCCTGGGTGTCGCAGGCTTTGTGCCGGACCAAAGACCCTGACGAGCTGTTCGTCACCGGTGCCGCGCAGCGCCAGGCCGCCGCCATGTGCCGGCACTGCCCCGTCCTGCAGCAGTGCGGTGCCGACGCCCTGGACAACCGCGTCGAGTTCGGCGTCTGGGGTGGCATGACCGAACGCCAGCGCAGGGCATTGCTCAAGGAGCACCCCGAGGTGGTCTCGTGGTCGGCCTTCCTGGACAAGCGCAAGAAGCGCTCCGTCGGATAGCCCCGCAGCCCCTAGAGCCGCGCGCTTCATCATTACTTTTCTGTTACAGCAACTGCATTTCCGCAGGTCAGCGGCATTATCAGGCTTTTGCGGTTAGATCGCCGTCAAATACGGGTGCAAGACAAGACACCTGGGCCGCATCTGACCATGTCCCTGTCGGCCGGTAGCTGCGGGAATCACTCGTAGATTCCCTCCACGTACCACCTCCGCTGCCGGTAGCAGAGCAGCAGCGCACGCTCACTTTCCAACAGCACCTGGGCGCGCGCCACCCGCCCAGGACCGGGCCGGTCATCCCACCACCGCTCGTCGACCGGCCAGGGGCCGGCCCACCAACGCAGCCGGTCGTCGCGGCCCCCCACGTTCAGTCGGGAAGGGTCGGCGGAGAACAACCCCCGGTTGGTCACCCGGATCGGGTTGCCTTGCCCGTCTACCAGTTCCACCGGGTCGTCGAGCAGCACCGCCGGCGACGGTGCGGGCAATTGTCCCGGCCAGGGCTGAGCTGGGTCGGCGGCGAGCACCGGCTCGTCCCCCAGCGGGGTCAGGGTGATGCGCTCGGCCGGCCCACGGCCGCCGGCCAGCACCGGCACCTGCACCGCCTCCGGACCGAGCAGACCCTGGACCCGCACCAGCGCCCGTCGGGCCCGGAGCCGGTCTTCCTCCCCGAGACCGCCCCACAGCGGCAGTTGCAGCGCCTCGGCCGAAACCACCTCGACCGCCTGCAGTCGCAGCAGCGTCACCGGCGCGTCCAGGGGCCGGCCGCGCGCGAGCCGATGACTCAACCATCCGTCCAGCTGCCAGCGCACCCGGTCGGCGGTGGCGTCCTCGG
Organism: Mycobacterium sp. NGS67; assembly: GCF_059812185.1. NCBI lineage: Bacteria > Bacillati > Actinomycetota > Actinomycetes > Mycobacteriales > Mycobacteriaceae > Mycobacterium > Mycobacterium sp. NGS67. The sequence goes on along the minus strand of NZ_JCALCF010000007.1, from coordinate 72,830 downwards.
TCAACGGTTCGGCGCACCGCCATACCCGGCTCAGCTCTTCGCCGGTGGCGGTGACGGCGTGAATGGCCAGCCGGGTGCATCCCACCCCGGAGGCCAGCAGCGCCTGATGCAGCGAGGCGGCCAGTGACCGTCCGGCGAAAGCCGCGGCGTCGACCCGGTCGATCGGCGGGTCGCAGTCCAGCACGGCCTCGAGTTCCGGCGGCGGCTCCCGCCCGGACGGCGCCCGTTCCGGCTCGCCGCGGGCGAACCGGTGCGCGGTCACCGCATCGGCCCCGAACCGGGAGGCGACGTCGGTACGAGACAGCGCCGCGAACTGCCCGATAGTGCGAATCCCCATGCGCCACAACAGATCCACGAGTTCCTCCCGGCCGGCACCGGACAGGCTGGGCTCGGTGGCCAGTTGGCGGATCGACAGCGCCGCCAAGAACCGCGCGTCGCCTCCCGGTTGCACGACGCGGCCGGCCCGCGCGGCGAAGACCGCGGTGGACAGCCCGTCGGCGATCCCGACCTGACACTCGGCACCGGCGGCGGACACCGCGTCGATCATCTTCTCCGCGGCCAGCTGCTCGGACCCGAAGAACCTGGCCGCCCCGCGCACCGGCAGCACCAGCAGCCCGGGTCGCAGCACCTCGGCCCGGGGCACCAGGTCGTCCACCGCGGCGATCACCCCTTCGAAGAACCGGGCGTCGCGGTCGGCGTCGGCGAGCGCGAGGTGCAGTTGCGGGCACCGGGCCGCCGCCTCCCGGCGCCGCAGCCCGCGCCGCACTCCGAACGCGCGGGCCGTCGCCGAGCAGGCGATAACCCGGTTGGCCAACGTGACCGCGACCGGTGCCGTCGCGGGCTGGCCGGCGGCCGCCGCCGCTGCGACCGCGGGCCAGTCCATGCACCAGATCGCCAGCACCCGAGAATCAGGCACCGCAATTCACCCGGTTCGCCAGCGGCCGATCGTCCGCCCCCCGGCGCACACCTGCAGCCGCACCCCGTTGATGCGCCCGAACCCAGGCACGGGCTTGCCCGTCCCGAAAGGCGTGGTGATGTCGTAGCCGCAGATCCGGGCCTCCAGTCGTGTCGATGCTCCTTCCCAATCTCCGTCGGTGACCAGCACCGTGCATCCTTTGCTGCGGGCGCGGGCCACCACTGCCCGCGCCCGGGTCCGCGTCACCCGGCGCCCACCCAGGCCGAGAACCACCAGATCCATGCCGTCGATCAGCACCGCGGCCACCTCCACCGGATCGTTGCCGGGATCGGGGATCACGGCCAGCCGACTCAGATCCGCCCCCATCTCCACCGCAGCCAGTAACCCGATATCGGGCTGACCGACGATCACCGCGTTACCGCCGTCGGCCGTCACCGTGGCCACCATGCGCAGCAGCAGGGACCGCGCCCCGGACAACACCGCCACCGTTCCCCGCGGCACCAGCGCGCGCTCCGTCGGCAACAGGGCGTCCGCCTGGGCGGGATCTTTTCCGGACAGCGCAGCCATCTTCTGCCGGAGCTGTTTCAGCTGTTCAGCACGCTGGTCGGACGCCAAAGCCGCGGTCATGACCAGCCCTCCCGACACCCATTCATTCGAAAATATGTTCGATAAAGGTGAGTAAACACCGACCCTCCGACAACCGTCAAGAAACGCGAGAGGCTGCTTTATGCGCCCGATGCTGGTGTGGCTGCTGGCATGTAATGGGATCTGCCGGTGGTCACACCAGCCCCACTGGTCACACGCGCGGAGTTTGAATGTGAACCCTGGGCCTTCAGCGTGAAATCTCGGCGGGATTTTCGCCGGCCGTTTTCCCGCCGTGAGCTCACCCCGAAAGCCCTCGCTTCACACCCGACGCCAAGGATTCACACCGAAGCGCTCGACCGTCGACGCGTGCTCTAGGTACACCGCGACCAGCAGGCACCAGAATCGGCGGCAGCAGCAATACTTTCAGCCATGCCCCTGGATCCAGCAAGCATTCTCCTGACCGACCGGGTCGCAGTCGTGACCGGCGGCGGCGCCGGTATCGGCCGCGGTATCGCCGCGGGTTTGACCGCGTTCGGCGCCAAGGTGGCGATCTGGGAACGCAACCCCGAATCGTGCGCATCGGCCGCCGATGCGATCGGCGCGCTGGGCATTCCGACCGACGTGCGCGACAGCGCCGCCGTCGACGCCGCACTCGCCCGGACCGTAGCCGAACTCGGACCGGTCACCATCCTGGTCAACAACGCTGGCGGCGTCTTCTGGTCGGGCATCCTCGACACCAGCGAGAACGGCTGGGACGCGCTGTACCGGTCCAACTTGCGTCATGTCTACCTGTGCACCCAGCGGGTGGCTCGCGGCATGGTGGAGCAGAAGTTGACCGGCAGCATCATCAGCGTCACGTCGATCGAAGGGGTGCGCGCCGCACCGGGCTACGCCACCTACGCCGCGGCCAAGGCCGGGGTCATCAACTACACCAAGACCGCAGCGCTCGAACTCGCACCGCACGGCATCCGGGTCAATGCGCTGGCGCCCGACATCACTCTCACCGAAGGCATCGCGGCGATGGCACCGCCCGGCTCCGAGGAGCGGTTCGGCCTGACCGTGCCGCTGGGACGCGCCGGTCATGTCGACGAGATGGCCGGCGCCGCAGTGTTTCTCGCCTCGGACATGGCCAGCTACATCACCGGGCAGACAATCCACGTCGACGGCGGCACCCACGCCGCAAGCGGCTGGTATCACCACCCCGAGACCGGCGGCTACGCGCTCGGACCGGCCAGCGGTTAGGCTCCCCCGTCCAGGACGAGCAACGCGCGTAGGGCCGCCCGATCAGATGGCTGCGACGCCCGTCGGCACCGGAAACCCGGAAGGCAACGCGACGCCCGGCATATAGCGCTGGAAAAGCGAGGTGGCGATGGCCGCGACGTCGTCGGACAGCGGATACATGTGCCGATACTGCAAGACCTGTTTGCCGACCAGCCCGAGCCGCTCCTGGAAGCTCGGCACCCGGGCCGGATCCAGCAACGGGCTGTTGAATGGCGCACGGTCGGCGCGCTGGAACTCGAAGGCGGCGCTGATCCGCGCCTCGGTTCCCAGCCGGCAGCCGCGCCCGCCCCAGTGCAGCACCGCCTGGTTCCAGGCCAACATCGAACCCGCCGTCGCCGGCAGTGCCCGGATGTCCTGCGGGTTGTAGACGGTGGTGTTGTTCTCCCCGTCCCAGCGACGTTGCCGGAACCGGTCGTCGAGGTGGGCGGGCAGCATGTACATGCATCCGTTGAGCGGCGTGGCGTCGGTGAACGGCAACCACACGGTCAGGGTGTGCGGCGAGTTGTCGGGATCCAGCGTGGTCATCAACCGGTCGCGGTGCGGACCCCAACCCACGGAGTTCTCGCTGGGGTTGACGTGCCAGACCCAGAAGTCGGGCAGCGCCCAGTAGTCCGCGCCGAGCACGCCGGTCAGGAACTCGGACAGTCCCTGAAACGCCAGCCACAACTCGTCGTAGACGAACGCGAACGCCAACGGGATCCCGTGCCGGGACAGCGTCGACACGGCCGCGCGGATGGGTGCGACGGTCGCTTCCGACAGCACTCCGGGTACCTGCACATAACCCTCGCGCTTCAGATCGGCCAGCAGGGGCTCGACCCGACCGACCGTCGCCGGTGCGCCGGGTCTGCCCGACTCGATCGACAACCCAGGGCACAGCTCGCCCCAGAATTCGCGACGCTCCGCCTGAGCAGCTGAAAGGGCAGCGATCATCGCGACATCGTAACCCGCATCGCGGGCGGCAGCGGCCGGATTACTCCCACTCGATGGTGCCGGGCGGTTTGCTGGTGACGTCCAGTACCACCCGATTGACTTCGCGAACCTCGTTGGTGATCCGGGTCGAGATCCGCTCGAGCACCTCGTAGGGCACCCGGGTCCAGTCGGCGGTCATGGCGTCCTCGCTGGACACCGGACGCAGCACGATCGGATGCCCGTAGGTACGTCCGTCGCCTTGCACACCCACCGAGCGCACGTCGGACAATAACACCACCGGGCACTGCCAGATCTGGTGGTCCAGGCCGGCCGCGGTCAGTTCCTCGCGCACGATCGAGTCGGCGCGCCGCAGCGTCTCCAACCGCTCGGCGGTCACCTCACCGACGATCCGGATGCCCAGTCCCGGACCCGGAAACGGTTGGCGCGCAACGATTTCCTCGGGCAGGCCGAGTTCCCGTCCGACCGCGCGCACCTCGTCTTTGAACAGCAGCCGCAACGGCTCGACGAGCTTGAATTTCAGGTCGTCGGGCAGGCCACCGACGTTGTGGTGGCTCTTGATGTTCGCGGTGCCACTGCCGCCGCCGGATTCCACCACGTCCGGATACAGCGTGCCCTGCACCAGGAACTCGACCTCGGCGTCCTCTTCTTTCACGACATCGAGCACCGCGCCCTCGAACGCCCGGATGAACTGGCGGCCGATGATCTTGCGTTTGCCCTCCGGGTTGCGCACCCCCGACAACGCATCCAGGAAGGTTTGCGCGGCGTCCACGGTGACCAGATGGGCGCCGGTGGCCGCGACGAAATCGCGCTCCACCTGCGCGCGCTCGCCGGCCCGCAGCAACCCGTGGTCGACGAACACACAAGTCAGGCGGTCACCGATGGCACGCTGCACCAGCGCGGCGGCCACCGCGGAATCCACCCCACCGGACAGGCCGCAGATCGCGTGACCCTCGCCAATCTGCGCGCGCACCTGCTCGACCAATGCAATGGCGATGTTGGCGGGCGTCCATTCCGAGCCGATCCCGGCGAACTCGTGCAGGAACCGGCTGAGCACCTGCTGGCCGTGCGGCGTGTGCATGACCTCCGGGTGGTACTGCACGCCGGCCAGACGACGCTCCCGGGACTCGAACGCCGCCACCGCCGCGCCGGCGCTGCTGGCCACCACGTCGAATCCCTCCGGCGCCGCGGTGACCGCGTCACCGTGGCTCATCCATACCGGCTGCACCGCAGGCAGATCCGAATGTAGTTGACCACCAAGGACTTTCAGTTCGGTGCGGCCGAACTCGCTGGTGCCGGTGCGGGCGACGGTGCCGCCGAGCGCGGCCGCCATGGCCTGAAACCCGTAGCAGATCCCGAATACCGGCACCCCGATGTCGAACAGCGCCGGATCCAGTTGCGGGGCGCCCTCGACGTAAACGCTGGACGGCCCGCCGGAAAGCACCACCGCCAGCGGATCCCGGTCCCGGATCTCCTCGATCGTGGCGGTATGAGGGACGACCTCGGAAAATACCCGTGCTTCGCGGACCCTGCGGGCGATCAACTGGGCGTACTGTGCACCGAAGTCGACCACCAACACGGGCCGCGGCGAGGCTGATTCCACGGGCACCGAGTTTAGTGGTTGGCCGAGCTTGGGTAGGCACCCTGCGAGGCAACGACGGCAAGCACTGTCGGAACTGCGCGACAGGATGCGAACTGCTGGCGCCGATTCCTGCGAAAGTGAGGTTCCCGTGCTGGGTCTGCCCGACAAGGTGCGTGCGTGTTTGTTCGACCTCGACGGGGTGCTCACCGATACCGCGGGTGTGCACACCAAGGCGTGGAAGCAGATGTTCGATGCTTTCCTCTCCGAACGGGCCGAACGCGAGGGCGAGGAGTTCGTGCCCTTCGATCCGGAGTCCGACTACCGCCAGTACGTGGACGGCAAGAAGCGCGAGGACGGGGTGCGCTCGTTCCTGGAGAGCCGCGACATCGACTTACCCGACGGTGATCCCGATGATCCGGGCGACAAGGACACGGTGCACGGGCTGGGCACCCGCAAGAACGACATGTTCCAGAAGGTGCTGCACGAGGACGGCGTCAAGGTCTTCGAAGGATCGCGGCGCTACCTGGAGGCGGCAGCCGAAGCCGGCCTGGCCATCGCGGTGGTGTCGTCGAGTGCCAACACCCGCGATGTTCTGGAGATCACCGGACTGGACCGGTTCGTCGAAAAACGGGTGGACGGTGTCACGTTGCGGGAGGAGAACATCACCGGCAAACCCGCCCCGGATCCCTACCTGCGCGGGGCGGAGTTGCTCGAGGTCGAACCCGAAGCGGCGGCGGTGTTCGAGGACGCGATTTCCGGTGTGCAGGCCGGGCGGGCCGGTAACTTCGGCATCGTGGTCGGTGTCGACCGGGTGGGCCAGGCCGAAGACCTGCGTCGCAACGGCGCCGACGTGGTGGTGACCGATCTGGCCGAGCTTCTCGACGACGACGGGGAACAGTCGTGATTTCCCAGGAATCCTTCCCCGTCGAGCCGTGGCAGATTCGTGAGACCCAACTCAACCTGAACGTGCTGGCCCAGTCGGAGTCGGTGTTCGCCTTGTCCAACGGGCACATCGGATTGCGCGGCAACCTCGACGAGGGGGAGCCCTACGGTCTGCCGGGCACCTATCTGAATTCCTTCTACGAGATCCGGCCGCTGCCGTACGCCGAGGCGGGATACGGATACCCCGAGGGCGGGCAGACCGTCGTCGACGTCACGAACGGCAAGATCATCCGGCTGATGGTCGACGACGAGCCCTTCGACGTCCGCTACGGCGAATTACTGGACCACGAACGGATTCTCGACTTGCGTGCCGGCACGATGACCCGCTGCGCGCGCTGGCGCTCCCCCACCGGCAAGCAGGTCGAGGTGACCTCCACCCGGCTGGTCTCGCTGGTGCACCGCAGTGTGGCAGCCATCGAGTACGTGGTCGAGGCCATCGACGACTTCTCCCGCGTGACGGTGCAGTCCGAACTGGTCACCAACGAGGATCAGCCGCAGACCTCCGACGACCCGCGGGTGGCGGCCATCCTGGAGAATCCGCTGGAGGCCGTCGACCACGAAAGCAAGGACTGCCGAGCAATTCTCATGCACCGGACGCGCAGCAGCGCGCTGATGATGGCGGCCGCCATGGACCATGAGATCGAGGTCGAGGGACGCTACGAGGTCACCACCGACGCCCGACCGGACCTGGCCCGCATCACGTTCATCTGTGGTCTGCGCCCCGGGCAGAAGCTGCGCATCGTCAAGTACCTGGCCTACGGTTGGTCGAGCCTGCGGTCGCGGCCGGCGCTGCGCGACCAGGCCGCCGCGGCGTTGACCAGCGCGCGCTACAGCGGTTGGCAGGGTCTGGTAGACGGGCAACGTGCCTACCTGGACCTGTTCTGGGACGCCGCCGACGTGGAAGTCGAAGGCGACCCGGAGAGTCAGCAGGCGGTGCGGTTCGGGATGTTTCATCTGTTGCAAGCCAGCGCCCGCGCCGAGCGGCGGGCCATCCCCAGCAAGGGGCTCACCGGAACCGGTTACGACGGCCACGCCTTCTGGGACACCGAGGCTTTCGTGCTACCGGTACTCACCTACACCGCCCCGCACGCGGTCGCCGACGCCTTACGGTGGCGAGCCTCCACGCTGGACCTGGCCAAGGAGCGCGCCGCCGAACTCGGCCTGGACGGCGCGGCTTTCCCGTGGCGCACCATTCGCGGTCAGGAATGCTCGGCGTACTGGCCGGCCGGCACGGCGGCCTGGCACATCAACGCCGACATCGCGATCGCCTTCGACCGCTACCGGGTCATCACCGGCGACGACTCGCTGGAAGAGGAATGCGGTCTGCCGGTGCTGATCGAAACCGCCCGACTGTGGATGTCGCTGGGACACCACGACCGTAACGGCGTCTGGCACCTCGACGGGGTCACCGGTCCCGACGAGTACACCGCGATCGTGCGCGACAACGTCTTCACCAACTTGATGGCAGCCAACAATCTGCGCATCGCCGCCGACGCCGCCAAGCGCCACCCCGACAAGGCGGGCGGGATGGGGGTCACCACCGAGGAGATGGCCGCCTGGCGCGACGCGGCCGACTCGGTGAACATCCCTTACGACGAGGAACTGGGCGTCCATCAGCAGTGCGAAGGGTTTACCACCTTCGCCGAATGGGACTTCGAGACGAACACCACCTACCCGCTGCTGCTGCACGAACCGTACGTGAAGCTCTATCCCGCACAGGTGATCAAGCAGGCCGACCTGGTGCTGGCCATGCAGTGGCAGAGCAGCGCCTTCACCCCGGAGCAGAAGGCTCGCAACGTCGACTACTACGAGCGCCGCACGGTGCGCGACTCGTCGCTGTCGGCCTGCTCCCAGGCGGTGATGTGCGCCGAGGTCGGGCACTTGGAGCTGGCCCACGACTACGCCTACGAGGCCGCGCTGATCGATCTGCGCGACCTGCACGAGAACACCCGCGACGGCCTGCACATGGCTTCGCTGGCCGGGGCGTGGATGGCGCTGGTCGTGGGTTTCGGTGGGTTGCGCGACGACGAGAATGTACTGTCGCTGGACCCGCAATTGCCCGACGGCATCTCACGATTGCGATTCCGGTTGCGCTGGAAGGGTTTCCGGCTGACCGTCGACACCGATCATGAAAACGTGTGCTACACGTTGCGCGACGGACCACGCACCGAGTTGATCATTAAGCACGCCGGTGAGGAGGTCACCCTCAACACCGAAGAATCAGCGACCTTCCCGGCGCGGGAGCGCAAGGCGTTGCTGCCGCCGCCGCCGCAACCGCCGGGGCGCGACCCGTTGCGCCGGCGGTCCCTGGCGCGGGCGTCGGATTGAGCCGCCGCAACAATCCCAATCAGCCTCAGTCGGGTTCCATCATCCGGGCGGCCTCGGCGAGCACCGCCTGACGCAGATCGGCCTCGGGCAACTCCTCGAGACCCGTCGCGGTACGCAGCATCGGTTCGAACAACCGCCAACCCATCTGCAGCGCAAGGGCATTGGCGACTGCCAGCCGGGCTGTCGGGTGATCTTCGAAGCGGGTCAGCACATCTTCGAGCAGCGGGGCGATGTTGGGGAAACGGGTCTGCAACTGCTGTGCCGGGTAGCCGTCGAGCAGCGCCCGTGCCCACACCCGCATCTGGCGGTCCATCGCCTTCTCCACCACCTCGGGGGAGGCGTCGGACGCGAGCAGTTCGGTCAGGTTGGCGCCCAGATAGTCCAGCACGGCCCCGACCAACCGTTCCTTGGCGCCGAAGTGACGAAACACCAAGCCGTGGTTGACTTTTGACCGGGCAGCAATGTCGCGGATCGACGTTGCCGCCGGGCCGCGCTCGGCGAACAGGTCGGCGGCGGCCCGCAAGACCGCCGCGGCCACCTCTTCCTTTCCGGTGGGAATCGGGCCGCGCGAAGTGCCGGCCGACCGTGTAGTCACGCGTCTACATTAGCCCTTGCCGTCGCATAGTCAGCCGACTACACTCTGCCTTGTGTAGTCAGATGACTACACTTCCTTGTAGAGGACGGCCACCATGACCAACCAGATGACAGTGCAGAAACTGGGCAGCCGCATCGGCGCCGAAATCGCCGGCGTGCGCCTGGACGGCGATCTGCCCGACGCCGCGGTCGAAGAGATCCGCGACGCGCTGCTGACCCACAAGGTCATCTTCTTCCGCGACCAGCACCAGCTGGACGACGCCCGGCAACTCGCCTTCGCCGCACTGCTCGGCACCCCGATCGGCCACCCGGCGGCCGTCGCGTTCGCGCCGGACGCGCCGGTCATCACCCCGATCAACTCCGAGTTCGGCAAGGCCAACCGCTGGCACACCGATGTCACCTTCGCCGCCAACTACCCCGCGGCCTCGATCCTGCGCGCGGTCACGCTGCCCAGCTACGGCGGCTCGACGTTGTGGGCCAACACCGCAACCGCCTACGCCGCATTGCCCGAGCCGCTGAAGTGTCTGGTCGACAACCTGTGGGCGTTGCACACCAACCGCTACGACTATCTGGATAGGGCAGTCAACACCGAACCGACGACCGACGCGCAGCGGGCGTTCCGGGAGGTGTTCGAGAAGCCGGACTACCGCACTGAGCACCCGGTGGTGCGTGTGCACCCCGAAACCGGTGAACACACCCTGGTCGCCGGTGACTTCGTCCGCAACTTCGTCGGCCTGGACAGCCAGGAATCCAACGCGCTATTCGAACTATTGCAGCGCCGAATCACCGTGCCCGAGAACACCATTCGGTGGAACTGGGCGCCCGGTGACGTCGCCATCTGGGACAACCGGGCCACCCAACACCGGGCCGTAGACGACTACGACAACCAACACCGGCTGATGCACCGCGTCACCCTGATGGGCGATGTGCCCGTCGACGTGCACGGGCAGCGCAGCCGGGTGGTCAGCGGGGCGCCGCTGGCGCTGGCCGGCTGAGTCAGCCCGTCTTGGTGACCGGCTCGATCGGCAGCCAGCGCAGCGCGCCCGGCGCGTCGGCCGGCACCACCGGGTGCTCGGGCTCGATCGGGTCGAGCCGGCGGTAGTCGTCACCCTGCAGCGGCCGCAGGTCGTCCTGGCCCTTGTTCGGCCACAGCGACGCGGCCCGCTCGGCTTGGGCGGTGATCGACAGCGACGGGTTGACGCCCAGGTTCGCCGAGATCGCTGCGCCGTCGACGACGAACATCGTCGGGTAGCCGTAGACGCGGTGATACGGGTCGATGACTCCGTTGGAAGGGCTGTCGCCGATTGCCGCGCCGCCCAGGAAGTGGGCGGTCAGCGGAATGTTGAACAGCTCGCCCCAGGTGCCGCCGGCCACGCCGTCGATCTTCTCGGCGATGCGCCGGGTCACCTGGTTGCCGACCGGGATCCAGCTGGGGTTGGGCTCGCCGTGGCCCTGCTTGCTGGAGAACCAGCGGATGCCCAGCTTGCCCCGCTTGGTGAACGTGGTGATCGAGTTGTCCAGGTGCTGCATCACCAACGCGATCATGGTGCGTTCACTCCACTGCTTGGGGTAGAGCAGCCGCAGCATCTTCCGCGGATCCTCGCCGGCTTGGTCCAGCAACTGCCGCCAGCGCGGCACGTCGGTCCCCTCCGGCCCGGTCCCGTCGGTCATCAACGTCTGCAGCAACCCCATCGCGTTGGAGCCCTTGCCGTACCGGACCGGTTCGACGTGGGTGTCCGAGGTCGGATGGATCGACGAGGTGATCGCCACCCCGTGCGTCAGATCCAGCTCCGGGTTCACGCTCAGTGTCGCCGCGCCGACGATCGACTCGGAGTTGGTCCGGGTCAGCACGCCCAGCTTTTCGGAGAGCCGCGGTAGCTTGCCCTTGTCGCGCATGTTGAACAACAGATGCTGGGTGCCCCAGGTGCCGGCGGCCAGGATCAAATTCGCCGCGGTGTAGGTGCGGCGGTCGCGGCGCAGCCAACTGCCGGTGCGCACCGTCTTGACCTCCCACAGCCCGTCGGCGCGCTGTTCGAACCCTTTCACCGTCGTCATCGGAATCACTTCGGCCCCAGCCGATTCCGCCAACGCGAGATAGTTCTTCAACAGCGTGTTCTTGGCGCCGTATCGGCAGCCGGTCATGCAGCACCCGCACTCCAGGCATCCGGTGCGCGCCGGGCCGGCACCGCCGAAGTACGGGTCGGGCACCGTCACGCCCGGCGTCTTCTGCCCGTCGGCGCCGAAGAACACCCCGACCGGGGTGGGCACCCAGGTGTCGCCGCAACCCATCTCCTCGGCGACCTCTTTGACGATGCGGTCGGCGTCGGTGAACGTCGGGTTGTAGACGACGCCCAGCATCCGCTGGGCTTGCTCGTAGTGCGGCATCAGTTCGTCGCGCCAGTCGGTGATGTGCTTCCACTGCTGGTCGTTGAAGAACGGCTCCGGCGGGATGTAGAGGGTGTTGGCGTAGTTCAGCGAGCCGCCACCGACGCCGGCGCCCGCCAGGATCAGCACGTTCTTCAGCGGGTGGATGCGCTGGATGCCGTAGCAGCCGAGCCTCGGCGCCCAAAGGAATTTACGCAGGTCCCACGAGGTTTTCGCGAACCGGTCGTCTTCGTAGCGGCGGCCGGCTTCGAGCACACCGACCCGGTAGCCCTTCTCCGTCAGGCGCAGCGCGCTGACGCTGCCGCCAAAACCCGAACCGATGATCAGGACGTCGTAATCCGGTTTCATGGCTGCATAGCCTACGGCGAGCAGACGCAGAATCGCACAAATCCCATGGCAGGAGCGCGATTCTGCGTCTGCTCGCGGCCCGCGCCAACTAGCTGGCGACGGTCAGGCCGACTTTCTGAAACTCTTTGAGATCGCAGTACCCGGCTTTGGCCATCGCCCGACGCAGCCCGCCGACCAGGTTCAGGGTGCCGAACGGGTCATCCGACGGGCCGTTGAGGACCCGCTCCAGCGGCGGCCGTTCGCCCAGCGCGATCTGCAGCAGCGCCCCGCGCGGCAACGACGGGTGCGCCGCGGCCGACGGCCAGAACCAGCCCTCTCCCAGCGCCTCGGCGGCCTCGGCCAGCGGGGTGCCCAGCACCACCGCGTCGGCGCCGCACGCGATCGCCTTGGCCAACTCGCCGGAATTGTGGATGTCACCGTCGGCCAGCACGTGCACGTAGCGCCCGCCGGTCTCGTCGAGGTATTCGCGCCGCGCGGCCGCGGCGTCGGCGATCGCGGTGGCCATCGACACGCTGATGCCCAGCACCTCGTCGGTGGTGGTCACACCGCGGGTGGCGCCGTAGCCGACGATCACCCCGGCCGCACCGGTCCGCATCAGGTGCAGCGCGGTGCGGTGGTCCTGCACCCCGCCGGCGACCACCGGGATGTCGAGTTCGGAGATGAAGCTCTTCAGGTTCAGCGGCTCACCGTCGCGCGCCACCCGCTCGGCCGAGACGATGGTGCCCTGGATGACCAGCAGGTCCACCCCGGCCTGCACCAGCACCGGCGTCAGCGCCTGCGCGTTCTGCGGGCTGACCCGCACCGCAGTCGTCACCCCGGCCTCCCGGATGCGGGCCACCGCGGCGCCGAGCAGTTCGGGATTCAGCGGGGCCGCGTGCAGCTCCTGCAGCAACCGGATCGCCGCCGACGGTTCGGGTTCCTTGCTGGCGGCCTCGACCAGCTGAGCGACCTTGGCCTGCACGTCGGCATGCCGGCCGATCAGCCCCTCGCCGTTGAGCACCCCCAGACCGCCCAGCCGGCCCAGCTCGATGGCGAACTCCGGAGATACCAGGGCGTCGGTGGGGTGGGCCAGCACCGGGATCTCGAAGCGGTAGGCGTCCAGTTGCCAGGCGGTGGAGACGTCCTGCGACGATCGGGTGCGCCGCGACGGCACGATGTTGATCTCACTGAGTTCATAGGTGCGACGGGCGTTGCGGCCCATGCCGATTTCGACCATGGCCAATTCGCTGTTCACCGCGCGTAGTAATTGGGCGCTTCGACCGTCATCGCGACGTCGTGCGGGTGGCTTTCCTTCAGGCCCGCCGGTGTGATCCGGACGAACTGCGCCTGCTGCAGCACCTCGATGGACGGCGAGCCGGTGTAACCCATCGCCGCGCGCAACCCGCCGGTCAGCTGGTGGATCACCGACGCCAGCGGACCTCGGAACGGTACCCGTCCCTCGATGCCCTCGGGCACCAGCTTGTCCTCGGAGAGCGCGTCGTCGGCGAAGTAGCGGTCCTTGGAGTACGACTTGCCACCGCCGCGACCCTGCATGGCGCCCAACGACCCCATGCCGCGGTAGCTCTTGTACTGCTTGCCGTTGACGAAGATCAGCTCGCCGGGCGCCTCTGCTGTGCCGGCCAACAGTGAGCCCAGCATGGCGGTCGACGCGCCGGCGGCCAGCGCCTTGGCGATGTCGCCGGAATACTGCAGCCCGCCGTCGGCGATCACCGGCACACCCGCCGGGGCGCACACCGCGACCGCCTCCAGAATCGCCGTGATTTGTGGGGCCCCGACCCCGGCGACCACCCGGGTGGTGCAGATCGAACCCGGGCCCACGCCGACCTTCACCGCGTCGGCACCGGCGTCGACCAGCGCCGCGGCCGCCGAGCGGGTCGCGACGTTGCCGCCGACCACCTCGACCCGTTCACCGACCTCGAGTTTGAGCTTGTTCACCATGTCCAGCACCAGGCGGTTGTGCGCGTGCGCGGTGTCCACCACCAGCACGTCCACTCCGGCGTCGACCAGCATCATCGCCCGTACCCAGGCGTCGCCGCCGACCCCGACGGCCGCCCCGACCAGCAATCGGCCGTCGCTGTCCTTGGTGGCCAGCGGGTGTTGCTCGGTTTTGACGAAGTCCTTGACGGTGATCAGCCCGGTCAGCCGGCCGCGGCCGTCGACGATCGGCAGCTTCTCGATCTTGTTGCGGCGCAACAGGCCCAGCGCCGCCGACGCGCTGACACCCTCCTGGGCGGTGATCAGCGGCGACTTGGTCATCACTTCGGCGACCTGCTTGTTCTGGTCGACCTCGAAGCGCATGTCGCGGTTGGTGATGATCCCGACGAGGGCGCCGTCGTCGTCGACGACCGGCAGACCCGAGATCCGGAACCTCGCGCACAGCGCGTCTACCTGGGCCAGCGTGTTGTCGGGGCGGCAGGTGACCGGGTCGGTGACCATGCCGGCCTCGGAGCGTTTGACCATCTCGACCTGCCCGGCCTGCTCGGCGACCGGCAGGTTGCGGTGCAGCACACCCATGCCGCCGGCGCGGGCCATGGCGATCGCCATGCGCGACTCGGTGACGGTGTCCATCGCGGAGCTGACCAGCGGCACCTTGAGCCGGATCCGCTTGGTGAGCTGGCTGGCGGTGTCGGCGGTGGCGGGCACCACATCCGAGGCGGCCGGCAGCAGCAGGACGTCGTCGAACGTCAGTCCCAGCATCGCGATCTTGTGCGGGTCGTCGCCGCCGGTCGGTACCGACTCCTCGGACAGCCCGCCGACCCGCACGTAGGAGCTGCCGACCAGGTCGGAGCTGTCTTCGAGGCCGGACATGCCACGGGACATCGGCGAGGCCCTCCATATGCATGCTGGGTTGGAAAACATAATCCTATCGGCTCCCAGACGCTGTCCGGCTCACGGCTTCTGCGCGGCGCGCCACCGGCGGCGCGCGTCGGCAATTTCTGGCGTTATCACTGCCGTGCTGCGTAGGCTATGGGGGTGCGCGACCACCTCCCGCCGGGTTTGCCGCCCGATCCCTTCGCCGACGACCCATTGGACCCGTCGGCTGCTCTGGATGCCGTCGAGCCCGGTCAGCCGCTCGACCAACAGGAGCGGATGGCCGTCGAAGCCGACCTGGCCGACTTGGCCGTCTACGAAGCACTGCTGGCCCACAAGGGAATCCGCGGACTCGTGGTGTGCTGCGACGAATGCCAGCAGGATCACTATCACGACTGGGACATGCTGCGCGCCAACTTGCTGCAGCTGCTGATCGACGGCACCGTCCGCCCGCACGAGCCGGCTTACGACCCCGAACCGGACGCCTACGTCACGTGGGATTACTGCCGCGGATACGCTGACGCCTCGCTCAACGAAGCGACGTCAGACGCCGACGGATTCCGCCGCCACCTCTAGACCTACGGCGCTTCGCCTGTTGGGAACGATGTTCTCGGCCTGGGCTGTCCCGTTGTCCTGTCCCACGATTCGCCTGACGGTGTCTGCTGCGTCGGCGACGCGGGTACGCCGGGCGCTGCCGCGGGTGTGCTGGGTGCCGTCGTGGTGGTGGTCGTGGTGTTGGGTTTGGTGGTCGTCGTGGTCGGGACGGGACTGGGCGGGGTCGTGGCGGTCGACGGGGTCGCCGTTGGTGACGCGACCGGGCCGGTGGACTCCGGTAGCTCCGACGGAGCCTGGATCGCGGACGGCGGCGACTGTGGGACCGGAGCCGACGGCGGCGACTGTGGGACCGGAGCCGAGGGCGGCGCCGACGACACGGCCGGGGCGCGCGGCACGGCCAGCTCCGCGCTCGCCGTCGGGTCGCGCTTTTCCACCTTGGTGTTGAGCTGGTTCACCTCCGCCAGCAGACCCTTCCGGCGGCTGCCGTCGTTGACACCTTGCACAGTGGTGCTGACCTCGGCCAACTGCGTCTGCGCCTGATCCCATTGACCCTGGGCGATCATCTGCTCGACTTTGGCCAGATCGGCCTTGGCGGACAACTCGATCTGGTCGTCACTGACCCTGGGTTCGTTGAACATCATCGCGTGCAGCCCGTAGAGGAAGTCGCCCGGTTTGGCGTCGGCGACCACCGCACCGAACCCGCTGAGCGCCAGCAGGGTCGCGGCCACCGAACCCACCGCGGCCAGGCCGCTGCGTCGCCGGCGGGGCCGCAACATCCCCTCCCGCAGCGCGTCTTCGGCTTCGTCCTGGGACACCAGCGCGCTCGCCGGTGGCCAGCGCAGGTCATCGCGCCAATTACCCAGCAAGAGGGCAAGCGCTTCGTCTTCGAAGTTTGCCGGATGGACGAAGTGGTCTTCGGTACGCGCCGCCAGCGCATCGAGCAGCAAGTCGGTGTGGGTCACCTCGTCCAGGGCGGGTCGGCCCCGGCGGGCATCGGAATCAGAGTTACGCATATTCACCTGCCGCGACGATTTCGTCTCTCAACCGTTGAAGGGCGCGGTGCTGGGCTACCCGGACCGCTCCCGTGGTGCTTCCGACCGCCGCAGCGGTCTCCTCGGCGCTCAGCCCGACGACGACGCGCAGAATCAGGATCTCGCGTTGCTTGGCCGGAAGGATCTCGAGCAATTCGTTCATCCGGGTCACCGAATCGGCTTCGATGGCCATCTGTTCCGGACCGGCGTCGTGGGACCGCCGCTCGGGGACCTCTTCGGCCGGATAGGCGAGGTCGCGGCCGGCGGCACGATGGGCGTCCGCGACTTTGTGTGCTGCGATGCCGTACAGGAAGGCCAGGAACGGTCGTCCTCGGTCTCGGTAGCGCGGCAGCGCCGTGATGGTCGCCAAGCACACCTCCTGCGCCACGTCATCTGCTGACAGGCCACCCCGTTCGACCGTGCCGACCCGCGCTCGGCAATATCGGACGACGATCGGACGGATGGTCTCCAGCACCTCCCGCAATGCATTCCGGTCCCCTGCCGCGGCTTCCGCAACCACGACGTCGAGACGTTCTCCCTGCATTGTCATCGACGGTGGTTTCTCCAAAGTCACGAACCGGACACATACCGGGCTAACTCGCTGATCGAAGCTATCGGGCGGACGGGCTATCGAGCGGTACGCCAGATCCCACCGGCGCGTTGTACTTCACCTGCGCAAATATCCCGAATTTCGGTCCATTCCGGCAGCCCTTGTGCTCCAACCGTGACGCTTCCGGTATCGACCAGCAAGCTGGCCAGCGCCCACCGCAGCGGTATCAAACCCAGCGGTTCGGTGGCCTGCAGTGCCGCGTGCGCCACGGCGCGCGCCCGCTCGACGTCCCCCGCGCTGCACAGCGCGGCCGCCAGGACCACGTCGCTTTTGACCCGGTGGCGCGCCGAGACGCCGGCCCGGGCCCTGGCGACGGCGTCCTCTGCGCGCCGGACAGCGGTGTCGCCGTCGCCGGAGGCCATCGCCAGCTCGGCACCCACCCATCCTCGGCGCACCGCCAGCCGGTCGGCCACCGGGATCGGCAGTTCGGCGTTATCCATGGCCGCGTCCGCGCGGCTGAGAAATCCCGCTGCTGCCGCGAAGCGTCCGATACCCAACGCGTCGGCGGCCAGGCCGACCAGCGCATCGGCGCGGGCTTCGGGATCCGCACCCGCCAATGCGAAGGCTCGACCATCCCAACCCCGGGCCAGGGCGTGCCAGCCGAGCTGGCGCAGAAACGAGCCGTGCGTGCTGAGCGCCAGCGAGGCCAGGGGGCCGGCCTTGACCTGACGGCGCAGCAGTGCGAGATCGGCATAGGCGCTGCTGTACCTGCCCTGTCCACCGGCGGCGACGGCGCGCAGCCACAGTTGTCGCGGGGTGGTAGCCGTCGGCAGCGGCCAGGTCGCGGGGCTGTTCCCGAACGCGGCCTCGGCCAGCGTCGTGTCCTGCGCTGCATCCACGGGGCTATTGTCACCAGCGCTGCGCGGCGGACCGCGGCCGCCCGGCTTCTTGGACTGCAGGCTCGCCGAGCGTCACGCCAGCGTGGCATTCGGCGCCGAGCGTCACGCCAGCGTGACGGGCCGAGCAAGCAAGCGCCCAGCCCGTCGGGTACTGCAGGCTCGCCGAACGTCACGCCAGCGTGGCATTCGACGCCGAGCGTCACGCCAGCGTGACGGGCCGAGCATGCAAGCGCCCAACCCTCGGACTGCAGGCTCGCCGAACGTCACGCCAGCGTGGCATTCGGCGCCGAGCGTCACGCCAGCGTGACGGGCCGAGCAAGCAAGCGCCCAGCCCGTCGGGTACTGCAGGCTCGCCCAGCGTCACGCCAGCGTGGCATTCGGCGCCGAGCGTCACGCCAGCGTGACGGGCCGAGCGGGCAAGCGCCCAGCCGTCGGGTCGCGCACCGGCGGACAACTGCAACCGGTTTCAATCACCGTGATGGCTGCGCGTAAGTCGTAAAAAGTTTGTGCTCTAGGGGTTACCGGAAGATTACTCAGAGTGCGCCATACGCCAATTACGGGTTGCTTACAGCAGGCCTCTGAACTGGGCAAACCGTAAATCGATGGCGTCCGGTTAGCACATCTAGCCTTCAGCTATAGCGCTACAGATGAACGCGGAGTTAATTCTGCTACAAAGAGTCGGTTTTTCGCCACATCCCGTACCTATTGACGGAAATTCGATAGCACACCTAGCGTCTACCGTGTTCGGTGTAGTCATCGGTGACGCCACTGCCAATTCAGTTGCACAACTCGTCTTATTCAGGAGTTTTTGGCCCTCGAGCAGGTGGGCCGGTGCAGAGGAAGGGAATCAGCAATGCCACAGCCGGAACAGCTACCTGGGCCCAACGCCGACATCTGGAACTGGCAGTTGCAGGGGTTGTGCCGCGGCGTCGACTCATCGATGTTCTTCCATCCCGACGGGGAGCGTGGCCGGGCCCGGATGCAGCGCGAGCAGCGCGCAAAAGAGATGTGCCGGCGTTGCCCGGTGATCGACGAGTGCCGCACGCACGCTCTGGACGTCGGTGAACCCTACGGCGTGTGGGGCGGCCTCTCGGAATCCGAGCGGGACATGCTGCTCAAAGGATCCATCGGGCGGGGTCGCGGTATCCGCCGCTCGGCCTGATTGCTGCTGGACGACGCAGGCCCGGGGTGCTTGATGCCCCCGGGCCTGCGTTTGTGTTCTGCATCTTCGTCGACTCAGCGCGGAGAGTGAATCGCGATCGCAGCGCAGATTTCACGCCGCGATCGCCGTTCAGCCCAGGATCGGGAACCGCCGCTGGGCGGCGAGTCCGTCGAGCGCCTGTTGCATCACCGAGCGGATATGGCGGTCGACCTCGTCTACATCGGGATCGCGGCCGAACGCCGCGGGGATGTCGATCGGCTCGAGTACCGCGGTGGTGATCTTGGTCGGCAACGGCAGATTCGGCGGCAGGATCATACTGACCCCGAACGGAAATCCGATGCTGATCGGCAGGATCTTCAGCCGCAGCCGCTTGTCCAGTCCCAGCTTCTTCGCCAGCCCGGTGCCCCGGGTCAAGAACAACTGACTCTCCTGCGCGCCGATCGACACGGTGGGCACAATCGGGACCCCGGCCTCCAGCGCGGCGGTGATGTAACCCGTCCGGCCGTTGAAGTCGACGACGTTCGACTGACTGGTGGGCCGGTAGGAGTCGAAGTCCCCGCCGGGAAACACCAGCACGATCGCACCGGATTGCAGTGCTTCGGAGGCATTTTCGGGGCTGGCGTGGATGACACCGATGCGCAGCATGCTCCTTTCCAGCGGCCCCATCAGCACGGTGTTGTGTGCCAGCGTGTACATCGGGCGGTCGTAGCCGAACATCTCGTAGAACGCCGCGCCGAAGATCAACGGATCGGGAGTGAACATCCCCCCGGAGTGATTGGACACGACCAGGCACGGGCCATCGGGGACCCGTTCCATCCCCCGCACTTGCGGCCGGAACCAGCGTTTGACCCAGGGGTGCAGTTTGTCTTTGAACTGCGCGGTGAACTCCGAATCCCATTGCGCGACTTCGGTTGTCGCGAGCTCGGCGACGCTCATGCGGATCGCGCCGCATCGGCGAGGATGGTAGGCAGCCCATTGCGGGGGTTGCCAGCGGTCATGCCGCCGTCGACCGGCAAGACGACGCCGGTGATGTAACGGGACCGGTCGCTGCCCAGGAAGATCGCGGCGTTGGCGATGTCCTCGGCCGTCCCCGTGCGGTTGAGCGGACGGTCCTGCGCCATGATCGCGCGGATCGCCTGCGTCACCTCGTCGGCACCCTGCTCGGCATAACCGGTCGCAACCGACAGCAGTGGGGTCGGAATACCGCCCGGCGCAATGCAGTTGACGCGCACGCCGTGTTCGGCGAGATCGATGGCCGCGCACTTGGTGAAGTGCACGACGCCCGCCTTGGCGGCGCGGTAGCTCAGCACGGTGCGGCCGGCATCCAGTCCGCCGATCGAGGTCGTGTTGATCACCGAGCCGCCACCGTGATCCTTCATGTGTCGGGCGGCGATCTGGGTGCCGAGCATGACACCGAGCAGGTCGACCCGGACCACTCGGTCGAAGTCCTCGAAGTCCTCGTCGAGCAGGCTGGGCACCATCCGTCCGGAAACGCCGGCGTTGTTGAACATGATGTCGAGGCCGCCGAAGTTGTTGACGGCGAACGCAACCAGGCCCGTCAGGTCTTGAGCGCTGGACACGTCGGCGTACTGGAACGCGCAGTCGGAGCCCCCTTCAGCGGCGATCGCCTCGCCCCGTTCCCGGTCGACGTCGGCGACGACGACCCCGGCGCCTTCGGCAAGGAAGTGCCGCACGGTGGCGGCGCCGATTCCGCGCGCACCGCCGGTGACGATGGCTACTTTGTCGGCAAGTTCGTTGGTCATTTGTCGTACCTTTCGTTGAGCGCCGTCAGGCGGGCGTGAATTCCAGCTGCAGGTGGGTGAGGCCGCGCAGGATGAACGTCGGAATGTATTGATAGCGGCGGTTTTCGGCCGGACCGTGATGAGTTTCGCTGATCCGGATGTGGCCGGTGCGGTCCAGCAGTCGCTCGATCGCGACCCGGGTTTCGGCGCGTGCCAATGGTGCACCCGGGCAGCTGTGAATGCCGCGTCCGAAGGCTAAGTGCTGACGGGCGTTCTTGCGCGCCGGGTCGAACACGTCGGGGTCTTCGAAGCGGCGCGGATCGCGATTGGCGGCGCCGTTGAGCACCATTACCGTGGTGCCGGCCGACAACGCAACTCCGCCAACGGTTGTCGGCACACGCGAGAGCCGGAAGTCGCCTTTGACGGGACTTTCTGTGCGCAACGCCTCTTCGATGAAGTTCGGGATGAGGCAACGGTCGGCCCGCAGAGCGGCCTGGATCTCGGCATTCTCGGCGATTATCTTCAGCGCGCTGCCCAACAGGCGGACGGTGGTCTCCTGACCTGCCGAGAAGACATTGGTCGCCACGCGCGCCACGTCGGCGACGGCGGGCGTGGACCCGTCGGGGAAGGTGGCCGTGGCCAAACCGGTCAGCACGTCGTCCTGCGGGTCGGCCCGGCGCTGTTCGACGTAGCCGGCGAAGCGGTCGTAGAGAAACGCCAACGGACTGTGCGCCAACGCCTGCTCACCGCTGCCACCGAACCCGTCGTCGGCGTTGCGGCGCAGACTTTCGACGAGTGCGGTGCGGTCCTGACTCGGCACGCCCAGCAGGTCGGCGATGACGAGGAAAGTGAACGGGCCGGCGAATCCCTCAATGAAATCGCCATTTTCGGCCGCGAGGTAAGAGTCGAGCACCTGATCGGCCAGCTGCCACATCGCGTCCTCGTTCTCCTTGAGGCGCTTCGGCGTGATCAACCGCATCATCAGCGCGCGGTGGTCGGTGTGCACCGGCGGATCCAGCGTCGGCAGCTGATCGCTGAACGGCAGCTCGTGACGGTGCTGGTCGATGAGCGCGGCGATATCGCCCTTCAGTTCCACGGGGAAACCGGGGAACGGACCGGTCACCGAGATGCAGGACGACCACGTCTCGTCGTCGTTGTAGACGTCAACCGCTTCTTGCCATCCGGTGACCATCGTGACGTCGTGACGGCCTTCGCGAGCCACCGGGCAGGCGGAGCGCAGCGCTTCGAAATAGGGATAGGGGTCTTCGACGAGACGCTCGTCGCTGAAGAAGTCGAGCGACGACAGGCCGTCGATGGTCATGATGATCCTTCCTTGTCGCACGTTTGCAGCTGGACGAACGTATAGGAGATTACTGGACGATCGTATAGAAGACAACTGGACGATCGACCAGGTATTGTGAGGTGGAACACGGACTGGAAGCGACATGACAAGCGAACTGGCACACGACGACAGCGACGCCCGGACCAGCGGACGCCTGATGGCGGTCGCTGTGAGACTCTTTGCCCGCCATAGCTATGCGGGCACCTCGCTACAGATGATCGCCGACGAGCTGGGCTTCACCAAGGGTGCGATCTACCACCACTTCCGCACTCGCGAAGAGTTGCTGTGGGCCATTCTGGAACCCATGCTCGAGCAATTACGCGGCATCGTCGACGAAGCCGAGTCACGTCGTACACCCAACGCGCGTGCCGATCACCTGCTGCAGGGCTACGCCGCTCATCTGGCGGCCAACCGCAAAGTTGCCGCAGTGCTGGCGCTCGACCCAGGGGTGTTGGAGGTGCTTCGCACCAATCTGACCTGGAGTCGGCTGATCGAACGTCAGATCGACCTGCTGGCCGGCGTCGAGCCGGGGCCGGCCGGTCGGGCAAAGGCCTCGATCGTGATGGCGGGTGTCGCCGCGGCGGTCGACCCGCGCGTTGCCGACCTCGACGAGGACACGCTGCGCGATCTACTGGTCGATGCCGGTCGTCGCGTGCTCGGCCTACGCGCGCCGCGCCGGTAGCCGGGTGTTACGACAGATAACCCCAGCTCCCAGGCGGCCGGCGAATGCACTGCGTTTTTGTTCTACATGCACTGGCAAGGTCTAGATGAAGACGCAAGTGCTCGCGCGCTCCGGCATGAAAGTCCTTCAACACCAACGTCTTCGAGGCAAACAGGTCCGCGCCGTGATACATCTGCGGGACGGTGACCAGCGTGCACGGAACCCCGGCCGCCTCGAGTCTTCTTGCGTAGTCGACATTCTCGTCGTGGAACAGATCCAGTTCGCCGACGCCGATCCAGGCCGGCGGCAAACCGGTCAATTCCTCGCGCCGTGCCGGCGCCGCGTACTGCGGCGCATCCGACAGCCGCGGCTCGTGACCGAGGTAGCTGGTCCAGCCGAACCGGTTGGATTCCGGCGTCCACAGGAATCGGCCCCGCCCGGCATGGTCGGCTCGCAGGACGGTGCGGTCGTCGAGCATCGGATACAGCAGCACCTGCGCCCGCAGCGGAATCCCTTCGTCGTGGCTGCGTTGCGCGACGGCGGCGGCCAGGCCGCCACCGGCACTGCCCCCCATGACGGCGATCCGCTGCGGATCGATACCCAGTTCGTCGGCGTTAGCCCGCATCCACCGCAGCGTGGTCATACAGTCGTCGAGCGCGGCCGGGAAGGGATGTTCGGGGGCCAGCCGGTAGTCGGGTGATGCGGCGACGACGCCGAGTTCCCTTGCCAGTTGCCCGGTTCCGAACGCTTCCATTTGCGGTGAGCCCACCACGTATCCGCCGCCGTGGATGTACAGCACGCCCGGCCGTGGTGTCGAGCCGTCCGTCGGAGTGGTGATCAGCACCCGCAGGGAAGATTCCCCGATGCGGCACTCGGTCACCGTCACGCCGGGCCCGGACGGCGTGCGTATCCGCGAGTTGAAGCGAAAGACGGGAAGCAACCAGGCGCGCGTGGTGGCAGGCAGAAACGGCAGTACCGGACTGCGGAAATCGGGCGCCACCGCGGCCATGGCCTCGCGCATGGCCGCATACCGTCGCGCCGCCAAAGCGGCCATGCCCAAGGCGGCGATCAGTGCAAGTCGCGTCACCCGCGGAGCCTAACCCTGATCAGCGAACTGAGGCCGCGACAGCGCGGATGTTTCCGGGAGGGCTGCGAGGGTATCGCGCGAAGATGCTGCGAGATTCTCTGCGTGAAGGCCTGATTGCCGGCACTGCTGGGGCGGTCGTCATGACGCTCGGCGAAAAGGTCGAGCAACGTCTCACCGATCGGCCGAACTCCTACGTGCCCGCAGCGGTGCTGGAGCGCCTCACCGGCCGCCAATTCTCCTCTCCCGGAAGTAGATTGGTCGCCAACTGGGCGATGCACTACGGACAGGCCGCGCTGTTAGGGGTGCTGCGCTCGGCGATGGCTGAGGTCGGGCTTCGCGGACCGGGGGCTTCGGCCAAGTTCACGGTGGTGCGGCTGACCAATGACCAAATTCTCGAGAACGCGACGGGTGTCGGGGCACCGCCGCAGACCTGGCCGCGCCACGAGCTGATTCTCGATGTGCTGCACAAGGCGGTGTATGCGTTCGCCACCGGCGCCGTCGCCGACGCCCTCGCCGCCCGGCGTGGCCCGGGCCCGGGGCAGCGGCACGCGGCGCGATTGCCGGGCCGCCACTCCGATGTGGGACCTGTTCCCGCTGAGCAAGCTTTTGGCCGGACGCCACGTTAGGGGTGCTCAACCGCCATTCCCACGAGTTTCGGTGGCGGCCGCGGAGGGTAGGCACCATCCATGAAAATGGGCGTGTTATTCGCGGTCGCGGCGCTGACCGCGGCCGCACCGTTAGCAGCGTGCGCCAACGACCGGGGCGGCCAATCCGCAACGTCGTCTAGCTCTTCGCCTGGTGCGGAGAGGATGACCACTCAGTTGAAGGGCACCGACGGCAGTCAGGTCGGTAACGCCACTTTTGAATTCGCGAACGGCTACGCGACCGTGACGGTGGAGGCCGGCCCCAACCAGGTCCTCAGCCCCGGCTTCCACGGCCTGCAGGTCCACTCGGTGGGCACCTGCGATGCGTCCGGAAGCTTCAGCTCCGCCGGCGAGGTCTACCAGGCGCCGAATCACACGGGTAATCCCGCCAGCGGCGATCTCACGTCTCTGCAAGTGCGCCCCGACGGCTCGGCGAAGCTTGTCACGACCACCAGCGCATTCACGGCGGCGGACCTGAGGAATGGCTCGGGTACTGCTCTGGTCGTCCACCAGACTCCGGGGACCTTCAGCGGCGAGGGCGAGGAGTCCGGCAAGCGGATCGCCTGCGGTGTGATTGCCGCGCCAGCTGCAACCTCGTCCACCACAACCACCACGACGACAACGACGACGACAACCAGCGTCAGCACGGTCACGACCACCGTCGTCGTGCCACCACCATTGACCAGCACGAGTACCAGCACCGTGACGGTCAGCAGCACCCCGAGCAGCAGCATCTCGCCGACCACCACGCTGACGACTTCCAGCCAGCCCGGCGGCGGTTAAGGGCGAGGCAGGTTGTAGGCGAACGACTTCTGTTGGCGCTCTTTCATCTTCGCCAGGCACTGGTGATGTTTGCGGGCGTGGTAGGCCAACGGGAAATAGGTGAGCCGGTCGGGCAGCAATCGGTAGGCGGTGCGGATCACGAAGTAGCGCCTGGTGAGCTGCCGTTCCTCTTTGGCGCTCCATGTGACACCGAGCTTTTCGCGAAGACGTGGATCCAGCAACCCGACGATCGACAGATAGTTCAGTCGCAGTGCGGGCAGCACCAACGCTCTCGCCAGCGGGGCCAGCGGCTTCGGGAATGAGGGCGGCAGATCGACCTTGCCGATCTGCAGATCGTGGATCAGTTGCAGCGCTTGGGGCGTGCCCTGCAGCGTGTCCAGCATCGACTCGAAATACTCGGCCATCTCCTGCTGTGACTCGGGGTAACCGCGCATCGGCACATGCAGCAGTCGAGCCAGTCGCCGGTTGTCGCGCAGCAGCTCCTGCTTCTCGACGTCGGTGAACTCCCGCCCGATCAGTAATTTGCCGGCCTGTGCGTTGACGATGTAGCCGGTGGCGATCACCCACTGGTAGGCCTCGGGGTTCAGGGCGCTGATCTGCTTACCGGTTTCGGCGCTTTTCATGGTGATCGGCTGGTGCATCGCGCGCACTCGGTCACCCTCGGCCTTGGCTTCGGTGCCGCCGTAAGTCCAGCGAAGCACCGAGTCGACGGAACGTATCGCGCGGCCGCCCGCGTCGCCGTGGAAGGCTGCGGAGTATTTACCGGTGATCTCGGCGATGACCGGATGCATCGCCTGCATCATGAACGCCGCACCTTCGAGGATGAGGAACGTCCAACGTCCGGTGTGCTCGGCGGTCAGGGAATCCGGCGGAACGAGTTCGA
Source organism: Mycobacterium sp. NGS67 (assembly GCF_059812185.1). Lineage (NCBI taxonomy): Bacteria > Bacillati > Actinomycetota > Actinomycetes > Mycobacteriales > Mycobacteriaceae > Mycobacterium > Mycobacterium sp. NGS67. The sequence goes on along the minus strand of NZ_JCALCF010000007.1, from coordinate 46,792 downwards.
TCGCTTCGGAGTCCGCATGGTCCTGTCGGATATCGAGCCTTCTGCTGGCGGTCACCGGTGTCCCCCTCCGGTCGATCTGATGCTTCGAGGCTAATATGACCGTCAGGTCGCATTCAAGTCGCGTCAGGGGTTCTGATGAGCACAGCAAAGTCCAGGTCAGAGCGTCGGAAGGTGCCACAGCAGGCACGTTCCCGGGAGATGGTCGCAAAAATCGTGTCGACGACGGTGTCGTTGCTGCACCGACACGCGCCGGAGCAGATCACCACCAATCTGATCGCCGAGCAGGCCGGCATCAGCAAGGGATCGATCTATCAGTACTTCGCCAACAAGGAGCAGATGATCAACGCCGCCATCGAGCAACTGGCCGCCGAACAGGCGCCCGCCATCGAGGAGATGCTGCGGGCAATCACGCTGGACCGCCCGGAATCGGCCATGGAGTCGTCGATCGACATCCTGATCGAGTTCACCATCGCCAACCGCCGGTTGATCCGCTACCTCGCCGAACGCCCCGACCACGTCCGCACCTTCGAGAAGATCTCCGGACTCAACGCCACCCTGCTGGCGATGACCACGCTGCACATAAACCATTACCGCAGCGAGTATCGCGACGAGTTGAGCCCGAAGGCGTTGGCTTGGCTGTTCTTCAATATGGCCGTGGCGACGACCCTGCGTTACATCGAATCCGACGACCCGATTCGGCTGGAGGAACTACGCACCGGGCTGAAGTTTGCCTCCACCGGTCTGCTGGCAGGGCGGCGCCCTGATCGACTCGGGGACGAACGCCGATGAGCATCCGCTGACGCGCCGCGGCACCTCCGAAAGGACCTCAGCGCGCTCGACGGCCTCGACAAGGGCGATGCCGCACGTTGCCGCCGTCTAGGACCTGATCGCGACAACAAGGTGATGAGTGATCGCGGCCTCGTCGAGGCGGCGCTGCGTGACTTCGCCAAATCCCGCCTTTTTCAAGGCAACGACGATCTCGTCGATCGGGCGTAGCTCGAAACCATAAGCAGTGAAAGGCAAACGGGCCATCGCGTCAGGGTCACCGATACCCAACACTGCTCGGCCGCCGGGACGTACCACCCGCGCGAGTTCAGCACACGCGACGTCGAGGTCTGGCACGAAGTACATGGTGTTGACGGAGATCGCCGCATCGAGCGAGCGATCGTCGAGCGGCAATGCGGTCAGCGACCCGGTGAGCAGACTGATCCGGCCGGCAGCGATCTGGGTCTCGAAGCGCGCCCGGGCGCGCGTGAGCATGTCCTCGGCGACCTCCACACCGAAGACGGTGCCCTGCGGGCCAACCCGCTGCAAAAACAGGTCGAGCCCTAGTCCACCACCAAAACCGATGTCGGCCACCGTGTTTCCGGCCGACGCAGCCGTCGCATCGACAGCGCCGACCATCGCCCGTCGATTGCCGCGGTTGAGCAGTAGCGCGACGCCACGGCCCACCAGACCGTGCGGCCGGCCGAGTTGCCCGGCGATCGTCGCCAACATTCGCTGGCGTAAACCCATGATCGTTACCTCAGAACTGATTCATTGAAGACGTGCCGCCCCGCCCAATAATGCTTGATCCGCGCAGCGACTATTCAGGGGCGGTCGTGAAACTTGAAGCCGTTGAGTTTCGCCGAGGCTGAACTGATGCACGCGGCACTCCGAGGCGACGAAGCGCCCCGGCCGCAGGGACCGGGGCGCTCCGTCGGAAATGTTCTCAGTGGTGGTGATGGCCGTGGCCGTGACCATCGTCGGCGGCCTCGGCGGGCTTCTCGACGACCGCCGTCTCCGTGGTCAGCACCATCCGCGCCACCGACGACGCGTTGAGCACCGCCGAACGGGTCACCTTGACCGGGTCGACGATGCCGTCAGCCGCCAGGTCCCCGTAGGTCCGGCTCGCGGCGTTCAGACCCTGCCCGTTGGGCAGCTCGCCGACCTTGTTGACCGCGACCGCGCCGTCAAGCCCGGCGTTGGTGGCAATCCAGTACAGCGGCGCGGCGAGCGCATCGGCGAACACGTCGACGCCGACCCGCTCGTCACCGCTGAGCGCGTTGCGCAGCGACTCCAGAACGTGGCGGGCCTGGATCAGCGCCGAACCGCCGCCGGCGACGATGCCTTCCTCGACCGCGGCCTTGGCCGCCGCGACCGCGTCCTCCACGCTCTCTTTGCGCTCCTTCAACGCCGTCTCGGTGGCGGCACCGACCTTGATCACGGCCACCCCGCCGGCCAGCTTGGCCAGCCGTTCCTGCAGCTTCTCCCGATCCCAGTCGGAGTCGCTGGCTTCGATCTCGGCGCGCAGGTGCTTGATCCGGTTGGCGACCGCATCCTTGGAGCCGCCGCCGTCGACGATGATCGTGTCGTCCTTGTTGACCACCACCCGCCGGGCGGTGCCCAGCACGTCGAGGCCGACCTCGCGCAGCAGCAGACCGGTGTCGGGGTTGACCACCTCGCCGCCGGTCACGATCGCCAGGTCCTGCAGGAACGCCTTGCGCCGGTCGCCGAAGTACGGCGCCTTGACCGCAACAGCCTTGAGCGTCTTGCGGATCGAGTTGACCACCAGCGTGGCCAGCGCCTCACCCTCGACGTCCTCAGCGACGATCACCAGCGGCTTGCCGGCCTCGGCGACCTTCTCCAAAAGCGGAAGCAGGTCGGGCAACGAGCTGATCTTGTCCTGGTGCAGCAGGATCAGCGGGTCGTCGAGCACGGCTTCCTGGGAGTCGAAGTCGGTGACGAAGTAGGCCGACAGGAACCCTTTGTCGAAGCCGACGCCCTCGGTGAACTCCAGTTCGGTGTTCAGCGTGGAGGATTCCTCGACGCTGACCACGCCGTCGGCGCCGACCTTGGTCATCGCCTCGCCGACCAGCCCGCCGATCAGCTCGTCCCGCGAGGACACGGTCGCCACCTGGGCGATGGCGTCCTTGCCGGAGACCGGGGTGGCCGCGGCCAGCAGCGCCTCCGACACCGCATCGGCGGCCTTGGAGATACCCGAACCCAGCGCGATCGGGTTGGCCCCGGCTGCCACGAGGCGAAGGCCGCCCTTGACCAGCGCCTGGGCCAGCACGGTGGCCGTGGTGGTGCCGTCACCGGCGACGTCGTTGGTCTTGGTGGCCACCGACTTCACCAGTTGGGCGCCCAGGTTCTCGAACGGGTCTTCCAGGTCGATCTCACGTGCGACGGTCACCCCGTCGTTGGTGACCTGCGGTCCGCCGAAGGCCTTGGCCAGCACCACGTGTCGGCCGCCGGGCCCCAACGTCACCTTGACCGCGTCGGCGAGCTTGTTCACGCCCGCTTCCATGGCGCGACGCGCGGTCGCGTCGTACTCGATAATTTTGCTCATCAGGTCCTTAACCCCAGCTTCTAACGCATCCCGCCCCGGAAACCGCCCGTGCGCACAGCACGGGGATCGCCGGGGCGGAACACGGTGTCTTACTTGGAAACGACAGCCAGCACGTCGCGTGCCGACAGGATCAGGTACTCCTCGCCGCCGTACTTGATTTCGGTGCCGCCGTACTTGCTGTAGATGACGGTGTCACCCTCGGCGACGTCGAGCGGAATCCGCTTTTCGCCGTCCTCGTCCCAACGGCCGGGGCCGACTGCGACGACGGTGCCCTCTTGGGGCTTCTCTTTGGCGGTGTCAGGAATGACCAGACCGGAAGCGGTCGTGGTCTCGGCCTCGTTGGCCTGCACGAGAATCTTGTCCTCGAGTGGCTTGATGTTCACCTTCGCCACGATTGGAGCCCTCCACTATTTGGATCGGGTCCGGGGTTCCCGGACCGGAGTTGACAGCCGGTCGCAGGCGTGCCCTCGAACCGGCCGGATTACCAGGTGTTTCGGCAGTCTTCGGGTGCCCTCGCGCCGTCGTCGCGGGTGCCGGAACAGGGGGTCGTCCGACTGCCACCTAGCACTCTATACATGAGAGTGCTAGCACTCAAGGGCGCCCCGGTGCTTCGTCAGCTGACCTGTCCCTTCACCACCGGCAGACCCGGGTCGCTGGCCGCATCCAGCGGCGACGGCGGCGCGCCCGCGGCCACCAGATGCGCGGCGAACGAGGCGATCATCGCCCCGTTGTCGGTGCACAGCCGCGGCCGCGGGATCCGCAACGTCAGGCCGGCCTCGGCGCAACGCTCGGTGGCCAGCTCGCGCAGCCGCGAGTTGGCCGCCACTCCCCCGGCGATCAGCAGCGTCGACACCCCCAGCTCGGTGGCGGCCCGCACCGCCTTGCGGGTCAGCACGTCGGCGACCGATTCCTGGAATCCGGCCGCGACATCTGCGTCGCGGAAGTCGGGATGGCCCTCCACATACCGCGCAACGGCGGTCTTGAGCCCGGAGAAGCTGAACGCGTACGGGTCGTCGCGGGGACCGGTCATGCCGCGCGGGAACACCACCGCCTGTGGGTCGCCGGTGCGCGCCAACTCGTCGAGCACCCGCCCGCCCGGATAGCCCAACCCCAGCAGGCGGGCGACTTTGTCATAGGCCTCGCCCGCGGCGTCGTCGACGGTGCTGCCCAGCTCGACGATCGGCTCGCCGAGCGAGCGGACGTGCAACAGGTGCGTGTGCCCACCGGACACCAGCAACGCCACGCACTCGGGCAACGGCCCGTGCTCGTACACGTCGGCGGCCAGGTGCCCGCCGAGGTGATTGACGGCGTAGAACGGAACCCCCCACGCGGCCGAATACGCTTTGGCCGCAGCCACTCCCACCAGCAGAGCGCCGGCCAGTCCCGGTCCGATCGTCGCGGCGACGACGTCGGGCTTGTCCAACCCCGCCGTCACCAGCGCCCGGCGCATCGCGGGACCGAGGGCCTCCAAGTGCGCACGCGAGGCGATCTCGGGGACCACCCCGCCGAAGCGCACATGCTCGTCGACGCTGGACGCGACCTCGTCCGCCAACAGTGCCACGGTGCCGTCATCCGCCAGTCGAGCGATCCCGACTCCCGTTTCGTCACAAGAGGTTTCGATGGCCAAGATGGTCGTCATCGGGCGTCCCTTCGCATCGTGTAGGCATCGGCGCCGCTGACCCGGTAGTACCGCTTGCGCAGGCCGATCTGTTCGAATCCCACACTGCGATACAACCCGAGGGCCGCTTCGTTGTCGGTGCGCACCTCCAGATAGACGGCGCCGCCGTCGGCGAAATCCAGTAAGGCTTCCAGCAATTGGCGCCCGATCCCCCGGCCCTGAAACGAAGGGTCCACCCCGATGGTGTGCACCTCGTACTCGAACGGCGCCACCCGGCCCAGCCGGGAGATGCCCGCATAGCCCACCAGCGTGTCGCCGCAGCGCGCGGCCACGTAATGATTTGTCTTGCTGGCCAATTCGCGTTCGAACGCCACGGCCGGCCAGGGGTCGTCACCGTCGAACAACAGCGCCTCCAACTCGGCGCACCGGCGGGCGTCGGCGCGGGTCAGCCCGCCCAGCGCGATGTCGACGGTCACGGCCGGGCCGCCAACGGCTTGGCGTCCGGGCGGCGCAGGTACAGCGCGACCAGCGGTGCCGGCTCGGCCGACCAATCCGGTACTGCGCGCGCCAGACCTTCGGGGGTCGGGTGGACCGGTCCGCAGACCGGTAGCCCGAACAGCGCCGCATGCTCGGGCGAGCCGGCGACGGAACGAGCCGGACCGGCGTCGACGTCGGCCGGGGCGCTGACGGCCGGACCCTCGGTGCGCGACCCGTCGCGGTAACGGGCCCAATAGATTTCGCGGCGGCGGGCGTCGGTGACGACCAGTGTCTCGCCGGTGGTCAGCCGGCCGACCGTGTCCAGGCTGCACACGCCGTGCACGGGGATATCCAACGCGTGGCCGAAGGCGGCGGCGGTAGCTATGCCGGCCCGCAACCCGGTGAACGGCCCGGGGCCGCAGCCCACCACCACCGCGTCCAGGTCGGTCATCGACAGGTCCGCATCCGCCAGTGCGGCAACGACATTCGGGGTCAGCAGCTCAGCGTGCGCGCGGGGATCGACGGTGATGCGCTCGCTCAGGGTGAGGAAGTCGCCGCGCTCGACGCGCACCACGCCCGCGGTGACGGCCGGGGTGGCGGTGTCCAACGCCAAGACGATGCTCACTTGCCGACCCATTCCCAGGTGGCGATCCGAACGTCGGAGTGGGTGACGCGCTCCAACCGGATGTCCAGATGGCGCTCTGCCAGCCGTTCCACCAATCCCTCACCCCACTCCACGACGACGACAGCGTCCTCGAGTTCGGTGTCGAGGTCCAGCGAGTCCAGCTCGCCGAGCAGGTCGGCGCCGGGGGCGTCCAGCAGGCGGTAGACGTCGACGTGGATCATCGCCGGCCGACCGGTCACCCGCGCCGGGTGCACCCGGGCCAGCACGAACGTCGGAGAGGTGACCGTGCCGTCGACGTCCATGGCCGCAGCGATTCCCTTGGCCAGCACCGTTTTTCCGGCCCCGAGCGGACCGGTCAGCACCACCACGTCCCCGGCGCGCAGCGGCTCGCCGAGCCGGGATCCCAGCGCGATGGTGTCCTCGACGCGTTCGCACGTCGCCGTCCCGGAATCAACCACGCCGCAACCGCTTCCGCAAACGTTGCTGCCACCGCCGGTAACGCAGTGCGTGCTTGCCCGGCAGCGACCGCTCGATCAGCCGGACCAGCCCGTCGTTGATGGCGTCGGGTTTGTCCAGCAACGCCAGATGACTGGCCCCTTCCACGATCACCAGTTCGGATCGCGGCAGCGAGGCGGCCATCAGCCTCGAGTATTCGTCCGGGGTGAGCAGGTCGTGGTCGCCGCACGCGATCAGGGTGGGGACCTTCAACAGCGTCCACAATCCGGCGGTCTCGTCGTGGGTTTCCAGCGCGCGAAGGAAACCGACCAGGGTGGCGATCGGGGTGCCGTTCATCATCCGCTGCGAGAACGCGTCCAGGCTGCGGCTGACTTGCAGGTCGCTGTAGGACGCTGCCCGCAGGATCGGCCCGATGAGTGAGCGCGACACGTTGCGTCCCCGGTGCACCAAGTTGGGCGCGGACTTGGCGGCGAACCGGACCGCTTCCAGCGCAGGGTTTTTCAGGAACTCGCCGAGCGGGGAGCGGGTGACACCTTCGGCCGCCGAGGAGAGCAGCGCCGCACCCACGATCCGGCGGCCGTATTCGTCGGGGAATTGCCGGGCATGCGACAGCACGGTCATGCCGCCCATCGAGTGGCCGACCAACACGATCAACCCCTCCGGCGCCATCACCCGCAGCACGGCCTCCAGGTCCCGGCCTAGCTGGGTCAGTGTGTAGGAGTCGGGTTCGCCTTCGCCGGACTGGCCGTGTCCGCGCTGGTCGTAGAAGACCATCCGCACCTGCGGACCGTACAGCTCGCCGAGTCGCATGCGTTGAAAGTGGAAGGCGCCCATGCGAAGACAGAATCCGTGTGCGAAGACGACGGTCAGCGGGGCGTCCTTCGGCCCGGCTTCGCGCACCGCGAGCGGCACTCCGTCGTCGGTGGTGACGACTTCGGCGCGGTCGCTGTCCAGCCGCTCGAAATCCTCGTCCGCCCAAGGGTCGTCGGCCGTCAGAGCGCGTCCGACGATCGTCTTGCGGGCCGAGGCGCCGACGAGCGTGGCGACGGCGGTCAGCCCGGCGCCGCCCGCAAGCCAGGTCTTCTGCTTCCGGGTCTCTTCAGAACTCAAGCTGTGGCCTCGCGGTAGCTCCTGGTGATACGTCCCCGGATGCCGGTGACCACCTCGTAGTGGATGGTGCCGACGAGATCGGCCCAGTCCTGCGCGGTGGGCTCGCCCTGGGTGCCTGGTCCGAAAAGGATCGCCTCGTCGCCCTCGGTCACGTCGGGCTGTCCCGGCCCGAGGTCGACGACGAACTGGTCCATGCAGATCCGGCCCACCCCGGACCGTCGCCGCCCGTTGATCCACACTTCCAGGCGGTTGCCCAGCGCGCGGATCACCCCGTCGGCGTAGCCGATCGGCAGCAGCGCCACATACGTGTCGCGGGGCGCGATATAGGTGTGCCCGTAGGAAACCCCTTCCCCTGCCTTGACCGACTTGACAAGCGCCACACAGCTTTTCACCGTCATCGCCGGGACCAGACCCATGTCACCCAGCGTAGGAACCGGGCTCAGGCCGTACACGGCGATGCCCGGGCGAACGAGGTCGAACGTCAGGTCGGGACGGACCATGGTGGCCGACGAGTTCGACAGGTGCGCCACCTCGAAATCCACCTGCTGCTCACGGGCGTAGCTCAACATGTCGCGAAACCGTTGCGCCTGAACGTCGTTGATCTCCTCGTCGGGGGCGTCGGCATACACCAGGTGCGACATCAGACCCCGCAGCCGGATCTCCTCGTCGGCCACGGCGCGGCGCAGCGCGGCCAGCATGTCCGGATACTGAGCCGGGGCAACCCCGTTGCGGTTCAGCCCGGTGTCCACTTTCACCGTGACGGTGGCCTGCGTACCGGTCCGGCGCACCGCGTCCAGCAGCTCGGAGAGTTGGCGCAGCGAGGAGACCGCGATCTCGACGTCGGCGGCCAGCGCCGGCGCGAAGTCGAAACCGGGTGGGTGCAGCCAGGCCAGGATCGGGTCGGCGATGCCGTCGGCGCGCAGGGCCAGCGCCTCGTCGACGGTGGCCACACCGAGTTCGGTGGCGCCGGCGGCCAGTGCGGCGTAGGCGACCCGGGTGGCGCCGTGACCGTAGCCGTCGGCCTTGACCACGGCCATCACCTGCGCCTTGCCCGCGTGTTCGCGCAGCACCCGCACGTTGTGGGCGATGGCGCCGAGGTCGACGACGGCCTCGGCGAGCACACCGGGGGTCAGGGAGATCGGCGTGACGGACACGCCGACCATTGTCCCAGAGCCGCGCGCCGGGGTTTCGCGCGTGCGCCCGGTCTCAGTGCGCGAAGTGCGCGGCGTCGAAGTGCCCGCCCGGCTTGAGCTTGTCCAACGTGGCCAGCGACTTGACGGCGTCGTCGTGCAGCGCCCGGGCCAGATCGGCGGACAGGCCTTCGCGCACCACGATGCGCAGCACCGAAATGTCGGTAGCGTTGTCGGGCATCGTGTAGGCCGGCACCTGCCAGCCGTAGGTCCGCAGCTCGTGGGAGACGTCGAACTCGGTGTAGCCGCGGTCCCGGGACAGCCGGAAGCTGACCACCGGGATCGCCGAACCGTCGGAGATCAGTTCGCAGTGCTCGCCGGTGCGCAACTGCTCGCCGAGCCAGCGCGCGGTCGACGACAGCGCCTGCATCACCCTGGTGTAGCCGTCGCGGCCCAGTCGCAGGAAGTTGTAGTACTGCCCGACCACCTGGTTGCCCGGACGGGAGAAGTTCAGCGTGAAGGTCGGCATGTCGCCGCCCAAGTAGTTCACGTGAAACACCAGGTCCTCGGGCAGATACTCCTTGCCGCGCCACACCACGAACCCGACACCGGGATAGGTCAGCCCGTACTTGTGGCCGCTGACGTTGATCGACACCACCCGGGGCAGCCGGAAATCCCACTGCAACTCCGGATGCAGAAACGGCACCACGAAACCGCCGCTGGCCGCGTCGACGTGCACCGGGACGTCCACGCCCCCGTCTGAGGCGAGTTTGTCCAGCGCCGCGCAGATCTCGGCGATCGGCTCCAGCTCACCGGTGTAGGTGGTGCCCAGGATCGCCACCACCCCGATGGTGTCCTCGTCGACGGCGTCGACGACCTGTTCGGGGGTGATGACGTAGCGGCCCGGCTCCATCGGCAGGTAGCGCGGCTCGACGTCGAAGTAGCGGCAGAACTTCTCCCAGACCACCTGCACGTTGGAACCCATCACCAGGTTCGGGGTGCGTTTCTTCCAGTCCTTCCCGACTTTCTCGCGCCACCGCCACTTCATCGCCAGCCCGCCCAGCATCACCGCCTCGCTGGAGCCGATGGTGGACACGCCGGTCGCGCTGGCCGGGTCGTTGTCGCTGAGGTGCTCGGCGTGGAACAGGTCGGCGACCATACAGACGCAGCGCTGCTCGATCGCGGCGGTGGCCGGGTATTCGTCCTTGTCGATCATGTTCTTGTCGAAGGTCTCGGCCATCAGCTTGCCGGCCTCGGGGTCCATCCAGGTGGTGACGAAGGTGGCCAGGTTCAGCCGCGAACTGCCGTCGAGCATCAGCTCGTCGTGGATGAAGCGGTAGGCGGCGTCGGGGTCCATGGACTCCTCCGGCATCCGCAGCGCGGGCACCGGCGCGGTGAACAAGCGGCCGGTGTAGGCGGGAGCGATCGAATGCGTGGCCATGGACGGGTGGCTCTTGGACATGACAGGCCTTTCGTTGCTAGAGGGCGGCCAGGGCCGCCCGGATGTGACGCAGAATCCTTGAGGCCGACGTCGGTGCGTCGCCCGGGCCGGGGTCAGCGGCCGACAACGCCGCCGCCCGCACGTGCACGAACGCCGCCGTCGCGGCGGCCTCGCCGGGCGGCAGCCCCGACGCCAGCAGCGCGCCGATCATGCCCGACAACACGTCACCCGAGCCTGCGGTGGCCGCCCAGGACTCCCCGGCCGGGTTGAGGTAGACCGGTCCACCGGGTTCGGCGATGACGGTGACGTTGCCCTTGAGCAGCACGGTGGCGCCGAACGCTTCGGCCAATCTGCGCACCGCGCCCACCCGGTCCTCACCCCGCGGCGACCCGGCCAGCCGGGCGAATTCGCCGGCGTGCGGTGTCAGCACGGTCGGTGCCTTGCGGTCGGTCAGCAGGTCGGGGTGGGCGGCCAATATCGTCAGGCCGTCGGCGTCCACCAACACCGGCAGGTCGGTCTCCAGCGCGAACCACAGTGCGGCGGCACCACTTTCGTCGGTACCCAGGCCCGGCCCGACCACCCATGCCTGCACCCGCCCGGCCGCCGCCGCGGTGGGTGAGGCGATGACTTCCGGCCACTGCGCGAGCACCTCGCGATGCGCGCTGCCGGCATAGCGGACCATGCCCGACGTCGCCGCGACCGCGGCGCCGGTGCACAGCACCGCGGCGCCGGGATAGGTCGAGGATCCGGCCAGCACGCCGGTGACGCCCTGGGTGTACTTGTCGTCGCGGGCACCCGGTACCGGCCAGCGCGCCAGGACGTCGTCGGCCTCCAATCCCAGGACGTCGGTCTCGGGCAGGTCGAGCCCGATGTCGACGAGCTCGACGCGGCCGCAGTCGGCCAGCGCGTGTACCGGTTTGAGGCCGCCGAAGGTCACGGTCAGCGTGGCCTGCACGGCGGGCCCGGTGATCGCCCCGGTGGACCCGTCGATGCCGCTGGGGATGTCGACGGCGACTACCGGGATGCCCTCGGCCGCGTCGAACACGTGCGCCGCGTTCGGCCGCAACGGACCCGAGCCGGAGATGCCCACCACCCCGTCGATGACGAGATCGGTCTCCGCGGAGACGGTTTCGACGACGCGGCCACCGGCCTTGCGGAAGGCCGCCAGCCCCGTGCGGTGGGTGCGTTCGGGGTTGAGCAGTATCGCGTCGGCGGCGGCGCCGCGACGGCGCAGAAAGGTCGCCGCCCACAGGGCATCCCCGCCGTTGTCACCGGAGCCGACGACCGCGCACACCCGGCGGCCGGCCACCCCGCCGGTGCGGGTGCGCAACTCGCCGAGGATCGCGGTGGCCAGCCCGTAGGCGGCCCGTCGCATCAGCACACCGTCGGGCAGGCTGGCCAGCAGCGGCGCTTCGGCGTCGCGGATCGCGTCCGCTGAGTAGTAGTGCCGCATCTACCCGCCCACTCCTTCGGTCGCCGTATTCAGGTCGAGGCCTCCGGCGACCGGGGCCGGCGGAATCGCTCCCTGAGTTGCGCCGGATTCCACGGGGCGCGTTTGCGTTCCCGGGCCATCGGATAGAACGCCAAGCCGACCAGCAGCGCCGCGAAGTGGCCGATGGCGGTGAAGCTGAGTTCGATGCGGTCCATCAGCAGCACCGGGAAACCGAAGATGAGCAGCAGCACGCCGAGATAGCCCCAGCGCCAGGGTCGGGCGATGCGATAGGTCAGGATGCCCATCACACCGACCAGAAAGTAGCTCACCCCGATGTCGTGGGCGCGCACCGAGCGCTGCGAGGCTTCGTTCAATCGGATCGCCAGATACAGCAGACCTTCGCTGAAATAGGTGGCCACGATGTGTGAGGTCAATCCCACCGTCAGCCAACGGAATTGGCCCAGCCAACGCTCGGCGGGCGCGAGGAAGATGCTGAACAAGATCAGATAGGGTTCCAGGCTCTTGCCGTCGATCCAGAACAGGCTGGAGAACAGCACGCCCAGCGGATCGGTGGCCAGGGCGTGGATGTTGGTGTAGCGGTGCAGCAGTATCGAATGCAGCTGATGGCCGGTGACCAGGTGTTGCACGATGGTCGTCACAGACAGCGCCACCAGCCAGCCGTAGGTCAGCGGTGCGCTGATCACGTAGTGCCAGACCGCGCGCACCAATGCCCGCAGCCGCACCGTCACCGATCGTTCCGCCACGGTTCAATCTTTCCACGCCTCAGCTGTTCGACCGCTCCGCAGGCAATTCGAAGTCCGGCGCCAGGTGACGCCACCAGCACGAGATGTACAGCACCATCGAGACCACCAACACGACGATCACCCAGAGGGTCACGGTGGCGTCGATCCAGGCGCCGAACGGCGGCGCATCGGGCAGCGCGTTGCGCAGCGGTATCACCGCGAACAGCATCGCCGCGAACCAGGTGGTCATCGGCGGCTGGAATCTGCGCCGGTCCCGCATGGTCTGGACGGCGACGAACAAGCCCACGCCGGCGATCGCGATCAACACACCGAGCAGTCCGACCGCGACCGCGATGGTGCTCGGTGACCGCTGCACCTCCACGCGATACGGCGCCGGGGTCGGACCGTTGCCGGGTTGAGCCACCGATACCTGCCAGCCCGGAAGCCGGTCGACGAACGTCGCCGTCGTCCGCTCCGGTGTCTGCGCGCCGCCGTGGAAGAGTTCGACCGAGACCGGCCCCGAGCGGTAACCGTCGAACGGCCAGTCCGACACGTCGCCGTTGATGTTCAGCGACGCCGGGAAGACACCGGGCAGGGTGCCTTTCGGCCACGTGTGCTTGGTGGGCGTGGTCGCGGATGTGACTGCGACACTGAGGTCTTCGGTGAGATTGCCCGTCGCCGGATCCAGCAAGCCGGGGTCGGGCGAAACGGTGACGTTGACCACCAGCGCGCTCTTGTAGGGCTGCACGGCCTCGATGTCGATGGTCACCGTGGTCCCCCCGCGCGCCGGCTGACCTTGGGAGACCGTGTGCGGTGGACCCATCCCGGTGAGGGCGTAGAGCACGATCAACCCGACGTAGGCGGCAACGAAGACGACGACTCCACCGATGGCCAGCCTCATGGCGCCTCCCCGACGACTATTCGACGGTCACCGATTTTGCCAGGTTTCGGGGCTTGTCTACGTCATAGCCACGCGCCTGCGCCACCGAGGCGGCGAACACCTGCAGCGGGATCGTCGACAATAATGGCTGCAAAAGCGTTGAGACGGAGGGGATTTCGATCAGGTGGTCGGCGTAGGGACGCACCGTCTCGTCGCCTTCCTCGGCGATCACGATGGTCACCGCCCCGCGGGCCTGGATCTCGCGGATGTTCGACAATAGCTTGGCGTGCAGCATGGCCGAGCCCTTCGGCGACGGCATCACCACGATGACCGGCAGGTCGTCTTCGATCAGCGCGATCGGGCCGTGCTTGAGCTCGCCGGCGGCGAACCCCTCGGCGTGCATGTAGGCCAGTTCCTTGAGTTTGAGCGCACCTTCCAGCGCGACCGGGTAGCCGACGTGGCGGCCCAGGAACAGCACCGTCGAGGATCGGGCGAACCGGTAGGCCAACTGGGCCACCGGCTCGGTGTCGGCAATCACCCGCTCCACCAGATCGGGCATCGCCTCCAGCTCGCGGTACTCGCGCTCGACCTCGTCGGGGTATTTCGTGCCGCGGGCCTGCGCCAGCGCCAGGCCGACCAGGTAGTTGGCGGCCACCTGCGCCAGGAAGGTCTTGGTCGACGCGACCCCGATCTCCGGGCCGGCGCGGGTGTAGAGCACCGCGTCGCATTCACGCGGGATCTGCGAGCCGTTGGTGTTGCAGACCGCCAGCACCTTGGCTTTCTGCTCCTTGGCGTGCCGGACGGCTTCGAGCGTGTCGGCGGTCTCGCCGGACTGCGAGATCGCGACCACCAGCGTGCTGCGGTCCAAAACCGGGTCCCGGTAACGGAATTCGCTGGCCAACTCCACCTCGACCGGCAACCTCGTCCAGTGCTCGATCGCGTATTTGGCCAGCAGCCCGGAGTGGTACGCGGTGCCGCAGGCGACCACGAACACCTTGTCGATCTCGCGCAGCTCCTGGTCGGAAAGCCGCTGTTCGTCGAGCACGATCCGGTTGTCCACGAAATGCCCCAGCAGCGTGTCGGCGACCGCGGTGGGCTGCTCGGCGATCTCTTTGAGCATGAAGTACTCGTAGCCACCCTTTTCGGCGGCGGCCAGGTCCCAGTCGATATGGAATTCCCGGTACTCCACGTCCTTATTGCCGTGAAAATCGGTGATCTGGTAACCGTCGGCGGTGATGACCACGGCCTGGTCCTGGCCCAGTTCGACGGCTTGGCGGGTGTGTTCGATGAACGCCGCCACGTCCGACCCGACGAACATCTCGCCGTCGCCGATGCCCACTACCAGCGGGGTGGAGCGGCGCGCGGCGACGATGGTCCCGGGGTCGTCGGCGTTGGCGAACACCAGGGTGAAGTGGCCCTCAAGGCGTTGCAGCACCGACAGCACCGAGGCGACGAAATCACCCGCCGTCGCACCGTGGTGGAAGGCGTGCGCCACCAGGTGCACCGCCACCTCGGAGTCGGTGTCGCTGGCGAACTCGACACCTTGCGCCTCCAGTTCGTGGCGCAGCGAGGCGAAGTTCTCGATGATGCCGTTGTGGACGACGGCGATGCGGCCCGCGGCGTCGCGGTGCGGGTGCGCGTTGCGGTCGGTGGGACGGCCATGGGTGGCCCATCGGGTGTGCCCCAGGCCAGCGGTGCCGGCCAGGTCGGCCGGCGTCATCTCGGCGATCGCGGCTTCCAGATTGGCCAGCTGACCAGCCCGGCGACGAACGGTAAGCCTGCCCGTCCCGTCCACGAGCGCGACACCCGACGAGTCGTAGCCGCGGTACTCCATCCGGCGCAGTGCGTTCATCACGACATCGCAGGCAGGACGCTGCCCGACGTAGCCGACGATTCCGCACATTCTGAACAGGGTAGTGCAGGGGTTGCCGCACGGCCGCCCGCACGCAGCTGACCAGGGCCGATTTCGCCGGGGATTTATGGCCCGGGGCGACGGTATCGTTTGAACCCCGTACTGCGCGAAAGGTTCGTGTTGTCCCACCCGTCTCAGCAACTGACGCCGAATCCTGCTTACCAATCGGGAGATCTTTTCCAGCTACGGCTGGTCGAGCACATCGGTGCGCTGATCTTCTGGCAGCAGCGCAGCTACGTGTTCACCGGGACGCTCGAGCAGTGTGAGGCCGCCTATCGCCGCGCCCAGACCCAGAACCTGCTGGCGGGTTGGTGGAGCATCGCTTCGCTGCTGCTGTTCAACTGGATCGCGCTGTTTTCCAACCTGAGCGCGATGCGCCGGGTGCGAGCCATGGCGCGAGGTGAGATTGCCCACTCTCAGCCCGTCGTTCCGGCAGCCACACCGCCGGGCTGGTATCCCGACCCGTCCGGACAGGCCGGACAGCGTTATTGGGACGGCGCAGCCTGGACCCACTGGACCCATCCGCCGGCGCACCGCTAACGTCGACGGGTGGCCCGCACCCGCAAGCTCTTCGCCGCCCTCCGTCGCCGAGGTCCGCACCACGTTTTGCGGGGTGACCTGGCCTTTGCCGGACTGCCGGGGGTGGTGTACACCCCGGAGTCCGGGCTGAACCTGCCCGCCATCGCCTTCGGCCATGACTGGATCACCGGCAGTGCCAACTACGCGGGTCTGCTGGAGCATCTGGCGTCGTGGGGCATCGTGGCCGGCGCGCCGGACACCCAGCGCGGGGTGGCGCCGTCGGTGCTGAACCTCGCGTTCGATCTGGGCGTCGCCCTCGACATCGTGGCGGGCGTGCGGCTCGGGCCCGGCAAGATCAGCGTGCACCCCACCAAGCTCGGCGTGGTCGGCCACGGGTTCGGTGGGTCGGCGGCGGTGTTCGCCGCGGCCGGAATGCCGGACAAACCCGCCGCGGTGGCGGCGCTCTTCCCCTCGGTGACAGCGCCCCCCGCCGAGCAGCCGGCGGCGACGCTCGACGTGCCGGGTCTGATTCTGACCGCGCCGGGCGACTCCACGACGCTGAACTCCAATGCGCTGGGGTTGTCCCGGACGTGGGACAAGGCGACATTGCGCATCGTCAGCAAAGCCGACCCCGGCGGTGTGGTGGAGGGCCGGCGCCTGGCGAAGGCGGTCGGCCTGGCCGGGTCGGACCGCAAGACGCAGCGCACGGTGCGCGCGCTGTTGACCGGCTATCTGCTCTACACCCTGGCCGGGGACAAGACCTACCGCGACTTCGCCGACCCCGACGTGGCGCTGCCCAAGACCGATTCGCCGGACCCCGACGCCGAACCGGTGACGGCCGAAGAGAAGATCGCGGCGCTGCTGAAATGAGCTCCGTGCCCAACGCGCTTTACCGGCGGTGGATCACCGAGCTGTGGGCCGGCCGGCCGATCGCCGGCGAGATCGTCACCGACGACTTCGTCGGCCACTGGCCCGACCGCGACGTCCACGGACCGGCCGAGTTGCAGCAGATCATCGAAGAAACCCGAAACATGTTGCAGGATCTGACCTTTTCCGTGGTGCTGGGTCCCTTTCAGGACGGGGATCTGGTTGCGGGCCGCTGGGTGGGCTCCGGGCGCGGCCCGGACGGGCCGGTCGAGTTCACCGGTAATGACATCCTGCGGCTCGCCGCAGACGGGCAGCGCTTCGCCGAATACTGGACGGGTACGTCGTCGGGCTGAGCCGGGCAGTGGTAAGCATCGAGGATGCGAATCGGAGTCGCGCTGGACTACACGGGCGGATTTCACGACAGCGTCGACCGGGTCGTCGAACTCGAGAAAGCCGGCATCGACATCGCGATGGTCGCCGAGGCGTATTCCTTCGACGCCATCAGCCAGCTTGGGTATCTGGCCGCCAAGACGAACACCGTCGAACTGGCGTCGGGGGTGTTGCCCATTTTCATCCGTACCCCCACGCTGCTGGCGATGACGGCGGCGGGCCTGGACTACGTTTCCGACGGCCGGTTCCACCTCGGCATCGGCACCTCCGGACCCCAGGTGATCGAGGGATTCCACGGGGTGGAGTTCGACGCACCGTTGGGCCGGACCCGCGAGGTTGTGGAGATCTGCCGACAGGTGTGGCGCCGCGAACGAGTGCAGCATGACGGCAAGCACTACCAGATCCCGCTGCCGGCCGACCGCGGGACGGGGTTGGGCAAGGCGCTACATCTGATCAATCATCCTGTGCGCGAACGTATTCCGATATCCATCGCAGCTCTGGGTCCCAAGAACGTCGAACTCACCGCCGAGATCGCCGACGGCTGGCAGCCGGTGTTCTTCTATCCGGACAAAGCCGGGACGGTCTGGGGTGAGGCGCTGTCGGCGGGGGCCGCTAAGCGTGATCCGGGCTTGGGTCCGCTGGACGTGATGGTCAGTACCTCACTGGCGATCGGCGACGACGTCGACGACCGACTCGCGTGGACCAAACCGCAGCTGGCCCTCTACATCGGCGGCATGGGAGCCAAAGGCCGCAACTTCTACCACAACCTGGCCACGCGATACGGGTTCGGCGACGTCGCGGACCGGATCCAAGAGCTGTACCTGGCCGGCCGCAAGCGGGAGGCCATCGACGCGGTGCCCGACGAACTCGTCCGCGGGATTTCGCTGATCGGCCCACGTGGTTTCATCGCCGAGCGACTGGCTGTCTTCGCCGATGCCGGGGTGACCACCTTGCTGGTGCGCCCGGTGACCGCCGACGCGGACGAAGCATTGCGTTTCGTCGGGGAACTGTTGCAGTTGCGTCCATCCTGACCGTCACTGGCCGGCCTGCGGAAGTTCGTTCGCGGCGATTTCGCAGGGAGTCGAACCTGGCGGTGGTGACGCCGGCGGGTTCGCCGGGGGCGCGGCGACCGGCGGCGCACCACTCGACGGCGCACCACCCGACGGCGCTGCGACCGGCGGCGCACCCGACGGCGCGGCGACCGGCGGGGCGGTCGTCGCGGCATCAGCGAGCGGCGGGTTGCCGGCCGCCGGTGAGTTGCCGGCCGGCGGTGAGTTGCCGGCCGGCGGTGAGTCGCCGGCCGGCGCGGCACCGTCGGCGGATCGCGGCGTCTTCGGATCAACCATCTCGTCCCGATCGTGCTTGCGGTGCGCCTCGTCGAACCGGTCCTCGAGATCAGCCGAGCCGGCGTGCGTCGGGGAGTCGCCTGCCGATCCCAGCAGGCCGCCCATCTCCTGAATGATCCGGCTGGCCAGGGCACCGAGCGTGCCCAGACCGCCACCGCCACCGAACGCGCCGCCGCCCGGGAGACCGCCGCCCAGACCGGCGCCGCCGCTCCCTAGACCGGTGGTGCCGCTGGAGGGCCCGGCGGCATTTCCCGGCGCCGGTCCCCAATCAGGTTGCCCGACAGGAGGATTCGACAACAAGGGCGCGGCCGCCGCCGGCGCGTTCCCACCGGCCGTCGCGGCCCGGAACGGGGCGATCGAGGCAGCGGCCAGCGGCGCGCTCGGCGCGACCGCGCTCGGCGGGACCGCGCCCCGCGATGGAACTGCCGGGCCGAGATCACCGGGAACCTCGAACTGGGGCGGCGCCGCGGCGGCCAACCGGTCGGTGGTCGTGTCGTAGGACGCGGCCACAGCGGCGCGCGTCGCCCGCATTGCAGCCAGCCAGTCGGTGCCGATCACGTCGGCCACGTAGGGCGCCACCTGTTGTTCGACCACCTCCCGGGCCGTCGGCTCACCGGCCGTGAGCGCCGTGGCCGCGGCCAGCCACGTGGTCCGCTGCGCCAGCGCGCGGTCGTCGATCGCGATGGCCGTGGCGACCTTGGCGTCCACCAGCTGCCACAGGTGGTCCCGCAGCGACTCGCACCGCTGGGCCGCGGCGCGGACTTCGGCGACGACCGCGGTGGCGGTGTCGCAGTGACGTTGCACGAAGTCGACCGCGGCGTCGGCACCCGGGCCCGCCCATGCCGTCGCCAGCGCCAAGAACTGGGTGCGTTGCAGCCGCAGCGCCTCGGTGACCAGGTTCTCCGCGGCACGTAGCTGTGCGCAGTCGGCGTCCAGCGCGTGCAGGTCGAGCCCGTCCTCGCCGTCGTACCAGTCGGGGACCTGGGTGGTGTGCGCGGTCAAGTCCGGATGCTGGTAGCCGACCAACTGGCTGGCGCGCACATAGCTTCGCGTGTGTTGGACCGCGGGCAGACCTTCGGCGAGGCGCCCGGCGACGTCGAGTCGGTCGGCCATGGTCACCCGATCCGCGCCGCGGCGTACCGGTCGGCATCGGCGTACCGCTCGGCCCCGCGACGCAGGGCGACGGCGATCTCCGAAGCTGCCCGCGACCACTGCGACAGCTGCGTGGCCAACCGGTCCAGCCCGGCCCGCAACGCGTCGCCGCGCGCCGCATGGTCCCGGCCGGCGTGCATACCGTCGAATGCCAACCGCGACAAATGGTTTCGCACCGCGTCGTCGAGGAGTTCGGCCGCGTCGGTGAACCGGTCCGCGACGCCACGAACCTCGGCACTATCAAGTCTCATACCTGATTCGACGCCGTCACCGGCGCCGCGGTTCCGCCCGGATTTCAGCGTGCGGAGCTGACCGCCTCGGCCACACTGGTGGCCAGCCGCTGGGCGATTTCCTCGTCGGCCGCCTCCACCATCACGCGGATCATGGGCTCGGTTCCCGAGGGGCGCAACAGGATTCGGCCCGTGTCGCCGAGTTCGGCCTCGGCTTGCCGCACCGCGGTCTGCACCGACGGCGCCACCGCGGCCGTGGCCTTGTCGGCGACCTCGACGTTGACCAGCACCTGCGGCAGCGTCTGCATCGCCGAGGCCAGGGCGGCCAGTGACGAGCCGGTCTGCACCATGCGGGTCATCAGTCGCAGCCCGGTGACGATGCCGTCGCCGGTGGAGCCCAGTGCGGGCATCACGATGTGGCCGGACTGCTCGCCGCCCAGGCTGTAGTCGCCGGCCCGCAGTTCTTCCAGCACGTAGCGGTCACCGACGCCGGTGGTGCGCACCGTCACGCCGGCCTCGCGCATCGCCAGATGCAGTCCGAGGTTGCTCATCACCGTCGCCACCAACGTGTCGGAGGCCAGTTCGCCGGCGTCCTTCATCGCCAGGGCCAGCACCACCATGATGGTGTCGCCGTCGACGAGTTCACCGCTGGCGTCCACGGCCAGGCAGCGGTCGGCGTCGCCATCGTGCGCCAATCCGAGGTCGGCGCCGTGTGCGGTGACGGCCGCCCGCAGCGCTTCCAAGTGAGTGGACCCGCAGCGGTCGTTGATGTTCAGGCCGTCGGGCTCGGCGTTGATCGCAATGACCCGCGCGCCGGCCGACCGGTAGGCGCTGGGCGCGGCCGCGGCGGCGGCACCGTGCGCGCAGTCGACCACGACGGTCAGACCGTCGAGCCGGCTGGTGCTGGCCTTGCCCACGTGGCGCAGGTAGCGGTCGGCGGCGTCCTCGGCGTCGATGACCCGGCCGATCCCGGCGCCGACCGGCCGCAGCCCGGGACCGGCGGCGACCAGGTCCTCGATCTGGTCCTCGGTGTCGTCGTCGAGCTTGTGGCCGCCGGGGCCGAAGATCTTGATGCCGTTGTCGGGCATCGGGTTGTGCGACGCGGAGATCATCACACCGAAGTCGGCGTCATAAGCGCCGGTCAGGTAGGCCACCGCGGGAGTCGGGAGTACCCCGACCCGTAGCGCATCCACACCCTCGCTGGTCACCCCGGCGATGACGGCGGCTTCGAGCATCTCGCCGCTGGCCCGCGGATCGCGTCCGATCACGGCGACGCGCCGGCCCGAACCCGACGAACTGGTCAGGTGCCGCGCCGCGGCGGCGCCCAGTGCCAGCGCCAGTTCGGCGGTGAGCTCGCGATTGGCCACCCCGCGGACGCCGTCAGTGCCGAATAGTCGACCCATGCGGTCAAACCTCTCACAGTTGGCTCACAGATAGCGAATGTGCACGGAACCACTGTTGGCTGCGAGCGGGCGTCCGCCATCAGCGACACGCCGAGCGGCACCCGCTCGCAGCCCAAAAAGTGATTACCGATCAGCGCTTGCTGTACTGAGGCGCCTTGCGGGCCTTCTTCAGTCCGTACTTTTTGCGCTCGGTGGCACGCGGGTCACGGGTGAGGAAGCCGGCCTTCTTCAGCGCCGGCCGGTCCTCGGGCGTGGCCAGGATCAGTGCGCGGGCAATGCCCAACCGCAGCGCGCCGGCCTGACCCGATGGGCCCCCGCCGTGCAGCAGCGCGTAGATGTCGTAGCTGTCCACCCGCTCCACGGTGACCAGCGGCGCCTTGATGAGCTGCTGGTGCACCTTGTTGGGGAAGTAGTCCTCCAGGCTGCGCCCGTTGAGGTCGAACTTGCCGGTGCCGGGCACCAGGCGCACCCGCACCACGGCCTCCTTGCGGCGGCCGACGGTCTGGATGGGACGTTCGAACACGAACGAATCGGCGACCGGCGCGATGTCGGCCGCGGTCTCGGTGACCTCGGCGGTCTCCACAGTCTCGGTCATTGCGCCACCTGCTTGATCTCGTACGGAAGGGGCTGCTGGGCGGTGTGCGGATGCTCCGGGCCGGCGTAAACACGCAGCTTCTTCTGGACCTGGCGGCTCAGCTTGTTCTTGGGCAGCATGCCGACGATCGCCTTCTCCACCACGCGGTCGGGGTGCTTCTGCAGCAGCTCACCGATGCTCCGCTTGCGTAGACCGCCGGGATACCCCGAGTGGCGGTAGGCCATCTTGCTCTGCAGTTTGTCGCCGCTGAGGGCGACCTTCTCGGCGTTGATGACGATGACGAAGTCACCGCCGTCGACGTTGGGCGCGAACGTCGGCTTGTGCTTGCCGCGCAGCAGATTGGCAGCTGCGACGGCAAGGCGGCCAAGCACCACGTCCGTGGCGTCGATGACGTACCACGACCTCGTGGTGTCACCCGCCTTGGGCGCGTATGTGGGCACAGCGCTTACCACTCTTTCTCTTCGAGCCGATTTCTCGGCTAGGGATCCCGGTGCGACCGGGGGCCGGTCAGGCGTGTGCGGTGGGTTTGGTCTCGGCGACCGACATTGACCCGAGGACCCTGCATACCCGCACGCCAACGGTGCAGCTTACCGATGCGTATCCCCGCAGGTCAAAAGCGCCCCCAGCGGCCGGCTGTTCGGCGGTCCGCGGTTGCCACCTCATCGGCGCCGTCCCGGACCGCGTTTCCCAACTCGACCAGGATCTGGTTGAGCGCGGTGGCGGCCTGGTGCCACTTGAGTTGTTCGACCTGGTAGGCGGCCGCCGCCTCCCGGGTCCACAGCTGCTGCAGCGGCGCGATCTGCGACCTGAGCTCCTCCAGCGCGGCGTTGAGACGCGTCGAGGTGGTGTGAATCTCCTGTCGGACCGCGTGTTCGATCGCGGGGAAATCGTAGGCCAGCACCGACTCCCCGGCCATCACAGATTGCCTCCGGTCGCAGCGATGCGCTCGGCGTGGTGCTGACCGGCTTCCCGCAGTGCGGCCTCGCTGTACCGGATGGTTTCGGCGATCTCGTGCAACACGCGGTAGAGCCGGGTCGACTCGGCGTTCCAGCGGTCCACCACGTCCTTGAACCGCGCGGCGGCAAACCCTCCCCACGTCGACGCGGGCACACTGCCTACCCGCCCGATGAAGGCGTGCAGCATTGACCGGATTTCCTCGTTGCGGGCATCGGTGGTGGCCGCAACCGAGCGCATCAGCTCGAAGTCGGTGTTGAGTGTGTTGGCATCCGTCACTCGCTTCTCCTTTCGCTATGAGGTTCGACCCCGGCCGGGCCGGTTCGGTTCCAATCAGTCAACGGCGTGCGCCGACCGCACAGCCTGCTCGCAGGCATCGCGGACCGTCTCCGGGGTGGCGGTGCGGTTCTGACATCCGATGCTGATCCGCACCGGCCCGTCGACCAGCACCGTCCACCGCACGTCGTGACCGGCTCGGACCTCGCGATAGGTCACCGCCGCCCGGCCGGCGCTGCTGCCGGCGGGATCGAAGTCGACGAATACGCCCACCGGCTCGGCGTCGATCGCTCGTCTCAATCGCTGGGCAGCACCGCTCAGGGTCTCACCGGGTGTCGGCGTTTGCGTGACGTGCAGTGCCACCTCGGGATCTGTCGGCGAGGTGACCTGGACGCGCGCCGAACCGGGTCCGGAGACCACCCGCTGCGCGACCCAATCCGCGGGGATCGTGACCGCCACCCTCCCCTCGACCAGCACTCTCGTCGGCTCCGAGCGGGCGACGGGCACCGGACGCGGCTTTTCGGCCGCCAACGGCGGCACCGCGAAACCCAACCCCGTCACCGCCGCGACCGCGAGCGCGACCCGCGCGGTCGACCGGACCCGCGTCCGCCGGACGACGGCCGCTGCCGGCGCAACGTCTATCGCGCCGGCCGCCGCGGCCAGCCGCGCCAACCGCGCTTCGCCGATCACCGTCACCGACTGCTCGGGGCACCTGCGCCGGACTGCCTCGGCGATCGCCCCGGCGAGCTGCGCTAACCCCGGGACCGGGCCGGCAGCATCGATCAGCACCGGCTCGGTGCCGGCCGGCGACGCGACGGCGCGGGCGACGTTGTCGGCGACGGCACCGGGTTCCCCCAGGCGCGGCACCGCGACGGTCTCGGGGCCCGCGACCGCCACCAACCCGTCGGCGATCTCCACCGCGACCGCCCGGGTCTGGTCTCCGACCGCGGTCGCGAGCAGCCACGACCGCGGTCGGACCGCGACGCTGCCAACCGACGTCGCCGCGGCGGTCACCACGGCTACTCGCGCCACCGACCACCACGACGGATGCACGACGATCGCACCGTCGTCGTGTCCGTCGGTAAGCCTCCGCAATACGGTGGACCACAACACGTCGACGGGTACCGGCTCCTCGTCCAACAATGCCACTGGGTCGTCGATCGCTTCGCACGCAACCACGGCCGCATCACCTATACCGACTGCGGCACAACACAATCGACGAGCAACGCACGGGCCCGCGGCGATGACGGCACGGTGGGCTCTCATCCGGGTGGACTCCACGCAACCTGAATCAGCTGCTCGACGCCGGGACGGGTGACGAGCGTCCCGCGACCCGGCGGCAACGGAATCGGCGGACTCGTCCCGAGCAACGGGCCGTCGTCGGGACGCCCACTCATCATCAACTCCATACCGCCCAGGTCGCGCAGTCCGGCCAGCAGCGGCTCGAACAGGGCGCGGGCGGCGCCGCCGCTGCGCCGCGCCACGATGACGTGCAGCCCGAGATCCGTTGCGAATGGCAGATATTCGAGCAACTCCAGCAACGGGTTTCCGCTGCCGATGCTCGCGACCAGGTCGTAGTCGTCGACGACGAGGTAGAGGTCCGGTCCGGTCCACCAGGACCTGGTCCGCAGTTGCGTCTGGCTGACGTCCGCGCCCGGCATCCGCGCACGCAGTATCCCGATCAAAGCCGGCAGCGCCGCACTCAGCGAGGCGGGTGACATGGCATAGCCGCCAAGGTGTTCGGACTCGACGACGCCGAGCAGGGTACGCCGGAAGTCGACCACGAACAGCCTCGCCTGCTCGGTGGTGTTGGTCCGGACGATCTCCCGGCACAACAGCCGCAGTGCCGCGGTCTTTCCGCAGCCGTTGTCCCCCAGGATCAACAGATGCCCGCGGGACTCGAATTCGGCTGTGACCGGCGACAATCCACCTTCCCCGATACCCAGCACGGCGCCACTGGGACAATCCGCCACGAGCGCCAGATGGTCCACCTCGTCGGGCAGCAGCGGAATCGGAGGCGCCCCGAATGCCCCGGCTCGCAACGCGACACCGCCCAGCTCGGGCTTCGCGATCATCATCTGCAGACCGTCCCGGGACAGGCCACGGCCGGGTCGGTCGGTGGGCACGTGCCGGGCCCGCGCCCGATCCAGTTCGGAGTCCGCGGGGTCGCCGAGCCGAAGCTCGATCCGGGTGCCGATCTGGTCCTTGAGCGACGGCCGGATCTCCGGCCAGCGCGACGCCGACAACACCACGTGCACACCGGAGGAAAGCCCTTGCTTGGCAATCGCGGTGATCGTCTCTTCGATCCCCGCGAACTCATGGCACAGGGCGGCCCATCCGTCGATGACGAGGAAGACATCGGCGGACGGTTCCACGGTCGATTCGCGACGGCCGTGGTCGGCCTCGCGGCTCCTGGACGTCGATTTCATCTCCGCGACCATCCGCCAGACCAGATCCGGGGTGCTGCGGTCGGCCACGTCCCCAACGTGTGCCAGCTCGCGCAGGGACGAAAGCACGCCGCCACCGAAATCCAGGCAGTAGAACTGCACCTGCCCCGGATCGTGGGTCGCGGCCAGCGCGGTGACCAACGTGCACAGCGCGGTCGACTTACCCGATCGTGGCGCTCCGACGACGGCGACGTTGCCTGCGGCGCCGGACAGATCGACGACGAGCGGGCTGCGGGACTGCTCGTACGGGCGGTCCACGATCCCGACCGGGGCGGTCAATCGTGTTGGGGGATGGTCGGATAACAGCGACCCGAGGCTCGGCGCCTCGTCCATCGGCGGCAGCCACACCCGATGTGCCGGCGGCCCGTGGCCGGCCAACCGGTCCAATACGGTATGCATGACCGACACACCGATGGACCCGGCGGAGCGCAACGCCTGGTCGGCGGCGGAGGTGAAGCGGCGCACCCGCGGCGGTCCCGCCGGCGGCTCGATTCGAAGCGGGCCAGAAACGTATGCAGCCTGGAAGCGGATCGGTTCCCCGCTGGAGGTCCGCAGGAAACCGGCGCCGGGTGTGCCCGGCAGCTCGTAGGCGTCGAGAGTACCGAGCACGGTGCGTGATTCACTGGCGGACAACGTCTTCAGGCAGATGCGGTAGGACAGGTGCGCTTCCAGACCTCGTAACCTTCCCTCGTCGAGTCGTTGACTGGCCAGCAACAGGTGCATCCCCAGCGAGCGGCCGAGTCGCCCGATCGCGACGAAAGTGTCCACAAAGTCCGGATGTTGACTGAGCAGTTCGGAGAACTCGTCGACGATGACGAACAAAGCGGGCAACGCAGCCGATCCGGGGCCCCGCGCTTGGTTGTAAGTCGCCACACTGACCGCGCGAGCCTGCCGCAGCAGTTGTTGACGACGGTTGATCTCGCCTGCCAGCGCGTCGTGCATCCTGGCCACCAGCGGTGCTTCGTCGGCCAGATTGGTGACCACCGCCGCCACGTGCGGCGCGCGGGCGAAGTCGAGAAACGTTGCCCCGCCTTTGAAGTCGATCAGCAGCAGGTTGAGCGCCTCGGGCGAGTTGCGCGCCATCATGCCCAACGCCACGGTGCGCAGCAGCTCCGACTTTCCCGAACCAGTGGCTCCCACACACAGCCCGTGTGGACCCATGCCCCGCTCCGCGGCCTCCTTGATATCCAGCTGCACGGGTTGACCGGAAACGGTGGTGCCGATCGGAACGCTCAACATGGCACCTCGGCTGCCGTTGCACCACAACAGGTTCGGATCCAGGCTGCGGACGTCACCGATCCCCAGCATGCCGGCCCAACCCTCGTCGCCCTTCGGTGCCGATCCCCCGTACGCCGCCAGAAGGCGCGCACACGCCAACGCGTCAGCCTCTTCCAGATGATCGGGCGACTCGGGCACGTCGACCCCGTCGCAATGACGCACCCGCACCGACGGCGCGTCACTGCCCACTTCCAGGACGGTGACGCCGGCAGGGGCGGCTTCGGCGGGACGGCGGGAATCGACGACGAGCACCCGACGCGTGGACACACCGTCGGCGACAGGTCGGTTGTGCGGCAACCACTTCAACCATTCCCAGTGCCGCTGGTCGCCGGCAACCGCGGTGATCGACAGTTGCTCAGGCGAATGCGCCACGGCCAGCTGGCAGATGAGCGCGCGGAGCAGACCGCGCACGAGGGCCGGCTCACCGTCGACCGTCACTACGCCGTCCACTCGGATCACCACGGGCGCCTCGATGGTCGAATGACTGTGCAGAAACCGTTGCTGCGCAGCGACGCTGAGCGGATCGCACCGTTGCGGGTTCTGCCCGGCTATCAGTCGGGCGGCCAGCGGCACGGGCCCGATCCCGACCCGCGCCCGGCAGAAGTCCGGATCGCCGCGCTGCCGCGCCCACATGCGCGGGCCACCGACCAGAGTCCACAGCATCTGCGGATCGGGGAACGCAGCAAGTGAATTGTGCTGCGCGGCGGCGACTTCGGTGACCTCGGCGCGTAGCCCGCTCAAGTACCCGAAGTAGTGGGTCCGGTCGGCGTTGACCGAGGCGGCTCGCCTGCGGCCACGGCCGGTGACCGCCGTCACCAGCAACGAGACGGACATCATCGCCGGAAGCGCGACGAAGCTGGGGTTGTGCGCCGCGGGTGTTCCGCGGAAGAAGGCTGTCGCTGTGACGGCCAGCATCCCGACCGACATGACGACCGGAAGCAGCACCGCCAGCATGCTCGACGACGCCGGGCGCGGCACCTCCGGCGGGCCGGCGACTTCGATGACGGCGGTCACGGTCGGCGACGTTAAGCGCCACCGGGAGCCCCGGCAACTCATTGTGGATGGCCGAGGACCGGGCGCACGGAATGCGACTAACGTGCCGACGATGGCTGTCTCGATGTGCCGTGTCACCGTTCATTCCGCGGGCGTCAGTACCGATCTGACGCTGCCTGCCGACGTGCCGGTGGGAGAACTCATCCCGTCGATCGTCGACCTGGCCGGCTGCACCCGTCAGGCGCCACACCGGCTCTCCCCGGTCGGGCGCGCGGCGATCCCGAGTTCGACGACGTTGGCGCAGAACGGGATTCGGGACGGTTCCGTGCTGGTCCTGAGTAGTCATGACCCGCGGCCGCCGGTGCGCCGCTGTGACGACGACGCCGAACTGGTGGCAAGCACGCTGGACAGCGCGATCTGGTCCGGTCGAACACGCCGGATGACCGCCGCACTGGCAGCGGTGTTATTCACCGTCGTCGGCGCGATTGTGCTGGCCAAAAACGCCGTTCGGCTTCCGGCGGATACGGCCACGACTGCCGCCCTGGCCGCGGCGGCCGCCCTCGGCGCACTGACAGCGGCCGCCGTCGCGCAACGCGTGTTCGGCGACCCGACTGCCGGACTCGCGCTGTCCGTCGTCGCCACCATATTCGCCACGGTTGCCGGCCTGCTTGTGGTGCCGGGCGCACTGGGCGCCCCGCACGTGCTGCTGGCGGCGATGACGGCGTCCGTCACGGCGGTGCTGGCAACGCGCATAACTGAGTGCGGTTCAACCACATTGACCGCCGCTACCTGCGTCGCGGTCATCGCCGCGCTGGCCGCTCTGACCGCTGTGGTCACCGCGGCGCCGGCGCGCACCGTCGCATCGCTGGCCACGCCGGTCTGCCTCGGACTCATCGAGGTCGCGCCGCGG
This sequence comes from Mycobacterium sp. NGS67, assembly GCF_059812185.1. NCBI lineage: Bacteria > Bacillati > Actinomycetota > Actinomycetes > Mycobacteriales > Mycobacteriaceae > Mycobacterium > Mycobacterium sp. NGS67. Next base: position 18,277 of record NZ_JCALCF010000007.1, on the reverse strand, counting down.
TTGTCGATCTGGCTGGGCGGTCTGTCCCCCACGCGGATACGAAGCGCAGACGAGGTGGCCGCCGGGACGCGCCGGGCGGACGCGTGGCTGACCAGCCTGCGTGCCGCCTTCGCCGTGGCCGCTGCCGTCGGTGCCCTCGTCGCCGTGCTCATCACCGCCCGCGCCATCGCGCTGGCCGTTGTCACCGGCGTCGTCCTGCTGCTGCACGCGCGGGCGGACAGGAGAAGAGCGCTCGTCTTCGCCGCAACCGGGATCGCCACAGTCGCAACCACATTCACTCTCGCCGGTACCGCCGCCGCGGCGCACAACCGGTGGATTGCGGCCCTGACGGTGACGTTGGCGGCCGCAGCGATATACCTGGGTTTTGTCGCACCCGAGATATCCCTGTCACCCGTCGCGCGTCGCGGGATCGACGTGCTGAGTTGTGTGGCGCTGACTGCGGTGGTGCCGCTGGCCTGCTGGACCTGCGGTGCCTTCGGCGCCGTCCGCGGCGCGAACCTGCAGATGTGACTCGCTTGCGCGCGGTGCGTCTGTTGGTCGCGGCCGCCCTGGCCGGTCAGTGTGCGACGGCGCCGGCCCACGCGGTGTCACCGCCGCCGGTCGACGAAAAGTGGCTTCCCGCCGCCGCGGTGCCGGCTCCCCCGCAGCGCACCGTCCAGCGGGAGGTGTGCGCGGCGGCCGTGGCACGCGCCCCCGGGCCCACTCAGCTGTCCGGCCTCGACCTGCCGCAACTCTGGCAACTCACCCGCGGCGCCGGGCAGCGGGTCGCGGTGATCGACACCGGGGTCCGGCGACACCCACGCCTGAAGGATCTGGTGGGCGGCGGCGACTACGTGTCCACCGGCGACGGCACTCGAGACTGCGACGCCCACGGCACGCTGGTAGCCGGAATCATCGCCGCTACCGCGGATCCCAAGCCGGACGAATTCAGCGGTATCGCTCCCGACGTCACGCTGATCAGCATCCGCCAATCCAGCGTCAAGTTCGGTCCGGCCGGCGACCGGTCCACTACGGGTGTGGGTGACGTCCAGACTCTGGCCAAGGCCGTCCGCACCGCCGCCGACCTCGGTGCCTCGGTCATCAACATTTCGTCGGTCGCGTGCGTCGCCGCCACCGACCAACTGGACGACCGGGCGTTAGGCGCCGCACTCGCCTACGCGGTCGACGTCAAGAACGCGGTCGTGGTCACGGCGGCCGGAAACACCGGCGGTTCGGCCCGGTGCCCACCGCAGCCGTCCGGCGCCACCCACGACACCGTGGCGGTCGTGGTCAGCCCGGCCTGGTACGACGACTACGTCTTGACGGTCGGCTCGGTCAATTCACAGGGCACCCCGTCTCCGTTCACCTTGGCCGGGCCGTGGGTGGATGTCGCGGCGACGGGCGAGAACGTCACCTCGCTCAGCCCGGTCACCGACGGGACTGTCGACAGCACCGGCGAAGCGCCGATCTCCGGAACCAGCTACGCCGCGCCCGTCGTCAGCGGGTTGGCCGCACTGATCCGGGCCCGGTTTCCCGCTCTGACCGCGCGTCAGGTGATGCAACGGATCGAGTCGACCGCACACCCTCCCGCCGCCGGATGGGATCCGCTGGTCGGACACGGCACCATCGACGCCCTGGCCGCCCTCAGCACCGAGGCCACTACCCCAACGACCCCCGGCAACCCGGCTCCGGCCCGGCTGGACCTGCCGCCGGCGAATTACCGCGCACCCTCGGACAGCCGCCCGCGGCACACCGCGTTCGGCGGTGCGGCGATCTGCCTGGTGACGCTGCTGACGGCAGTGGTGACCGGCCGGCTACGGCGAACTCGCGGGAATGGTGTCGCGCGCGACTGATGCCTGCTCCCGGCTCAGTTCCGGTCCGCACGGCAACGCAGCCAGCACCGGCCACGGAGCCGGCGCGGCCGTCGACGGCAGACCCAGGGCGTGCGCTGCGGCGTCGTCGTGAATCGGGAACCGCACCCCGGTCTCGGTCACCAGATAGCGGGCGCCGGTCGGGGGCCCGCTCCCGCTGAGGCTCTGCGCCACCACGTAGACGCTGCGTGCCGGCCGGAGCGCGACGGCGTCCAGCGCCGGACCGGGACCGTCGGCTTGCGCCAGGATCGTCCCCGACGGCACGCCCTCCCCGGCCAGCAGGGCGATGTCGGCCGGGCCTGGTTGTCTGGGTGCCCACGCCGCGCACACGGTCGCGGCCCCGGAGACGGGGTTGGGCGGTTCGTCGGGGAAACCGGCAACCGGCAGGGTGTCCAGCAGCGGAGCCGCGCGGATCGCGTCGGGAGCCACTGCGACCACAGCCGCGGCGCCCTGCGAGTCACCGAACCGCAGCAGATCGGCGGTGAACCGGCCGACTCGCTGCACTCCGGCGTCGAGCACGACGTAATACTCGTCACTCGGCGTTCGCTGGATGCGCAGCACGCTGCCGACCGTGAACCCCGGTAGCCACGCCCCGGCCGGTGCGCCCGCCGCGCGGATGTGGGGGGTCGCGATGGGCGGTGCTTCCGGAATCCCGTTGAGCAAAGACTGCGCAACGCGCCGTGGGGTCTGCCCCGTCAGCCCGAGGGCACGCAGCACGGCGGTGTCGGCGACGTCCACCACCGCCCGGCGGCCGCGGTACAACAGATACGCCGGCGGACCCGAACCCGATGCCACCAGGATGGCGCGGTCGGGTTCTACCCGGCGGACGGACGGTTCCCCGCTGGACCCGACGAGCACCGTAGTCGTCTCGCCGCGCGGGCCGTCACATATCGTCCAGGTCGACTCGGCCACCGGCAGTGCCTGGGCCAGAACCTGCGGCGCACCCGGAATACCCAGCAGCGCACCGTGTTTGGCCCGAGCGAGAGCGGACTCGGGTATCGGCGTCGGGTTGTCGTCCCGCGCCGCGATCAACCGCGCGGAGGCCAGGTTCAGCACCGGATGCCAGGTTTCCCCGACCCGCACATACAGCGCTCCGGACGCCTTGCCCATCACGATCTGGAAGTCCGCAAGCCCGGGTTGCGGCCGCAGCAAAGCCAAGAAGGCACAACCGAGCACCGCGACCAGGGTCAGCGCGCATCCAGCGGCCAACGACGCCGCGGGGGCGCGCAGAGATCCGCCAACCGACCGCAGGTCCCCGCCCAGCAATGCGCATTCCAGACGCCGCAGCAGGAAGCGGTAGCCGCTGGCATGCAGCCAGGTCGGCGTCTGAAGCGGCACGGAATCTCCCGAGAAGTGGGTCAGATCGGCTTCAACGGTAAGCCGCCCGCCGGTCCGCCCGCCGCGTTCATCCACAGCCGCGGAGGTTTTGCTGCGTGGCGCGCCGGGTAAAATTTCGGCGTGTTTCAGCAATTCATGCGCCTGACCGGCCGGGCCGGGATCGGCTCACTGGCTGTGCTGGCCGCGACGGTCCTCAGCCCGGGTGCGGCGGTGCCGCTGGCATCGGCGGCGGAGTGCCCGGACGCCGAGGTGATCTTCGCCCGGGGGACCAACGAGCCGGTAGGCATGGGCAGAGTCGGCGACGCCTTCGTGGAGTCGCTGCGTCAGCAGACCAGCGGGTTGACCATCCGGACCTACGGCGTGAACTACGCCGCCAGCAAGCTGCAGCTGCACGGCGGCGACGGTGCCAACGACGTGATTTCGCGCGTCAAGTCGACGGTGTCGTCGTGCCCCAGCACCAAGATCGTGCTGGGTGGTTACTCGCAGGGCGCATCGGTGATGGACATCGTCGCCGGCGTGCCGATCGGCGGCATCAGCTGGGGCAGTTCGCTGCCGCCGGAATACGCCGGCAACATCGCGGCCGTCGTCACATTTGGCGACATCGCCGACCGCGCCGGCGGGGACCTGCCGACCAAGAGCCCGCTGCTGGGCGCCAAGGCAGTCGATTACTGCAACCCGATGGACCCGATCTGCCATGCCGGTGCCGGCAACGAGTGGACTGGCCACACCGAGGGCTACGTCCCGACCTACACGACGCTCGGCGCGACCTTCGCGGCCGGCAAGTTGATGGCGGGGATGACGCCGCACCTGCCGGGACAGCTGCCCGGCGGCACTCCGCTGCTGCCCGCGTCGCCGGCACCCTTGGTACCCGGGACACCCAGCACGACGCCGCTACCCGCGTCCAATCTGCCTGTCGTGCAGGTCCGTTGAGTAGCGGATCAGGGTTTGCGTAGCTCGATGCGGTTGCCGTTGCCCTCGCAGTAGCTGAGGATGCCCGTCTCGCTGAAGGCTCCGGCGGGGTTTCCGACACACTCGTATCCATCGACCAGCACCGCATTGCGTGCGATCGGTGTGCCGGCGCCGGCGAAGTTGTGATCGAATACGCTGCGCGCCTCCTGGCAGGTCGCACTGCCGGTGAACAACGAGCGCGAAGTCTCCCTGGGTGGTGGTGTAGAAACCGCAGGAACCCGGAGCCGCATTAGCCGACGGGATTTGAACAGCGGCAGACAGCACAACCACTGATGCGGCTAGTCGCCTGAGACTATCGACCATGATGCCGTCGCCTGGCCGTCCAGGTGCGCAACTCAACAGCCCTCCAAAGCCTCGGGCCGGCCAACGGCCGGAGAACCGGATCGACCACTGTCAGCGATCGGAAAGCTCAGCAGGCGATGGTTCGTGGTGAAGTCCTTCGGACCCTCGAACACGTTGATCGCGAGCGTTCCCTGTCCGCCGACATTACCCTCGTCGATGGTGTACTGCGCACCGGAGTACGCCGCCCGGATGTCAGCGGCACTTGATCCGTCACCGACACCTCGGTCGGTCATCACACCTGGGGGCGTCTCAATGCCCGTCACCCGACCGCTGCTATCCGCAATCCATACCTTGAGCACGTTGACCGCGTTCTCGCCCAACACGGTGCAGTGATAGAAGTGGTTGGCCGGAGCAGGCCCCATTGCAGCTGCTGCCTCGGCCTGCGTCATCCCGATGCGCAGTTGACCGTAACCTTCGAATGTCGCGACGGGTGCAGATGGCGCGACCGACGTCGTGGAATGGTTTGCTTCGTGGTCGGCTGGCCTACTCGGGTCAGTTTGTGACCTCGACGTTGATTCGGTGCCACACGCGCCGACGGTCAGCATCACAGCGACCAGCGCAAGCACCGTGCGCGACGCCACGCCGTCGACCCCGGTTCGAGATTGCATCGCTTCGCCATCCAGCACGCGCCGAAACCTCAGTTCCCCATCCTGAATCCATTGCTGCCGAGGTCGCACGTCGCATACGAGTCGGCGTGCACGCGGCCGGGCAGCACCGGAACCAGACAATGCCACCCTTCAACGGATGCTTCCGCGCTGGACCCATCGCCCCTCGGTATCGACGGGCCGAAGTCGTGGAAATAACGGTTCGCGATGCGTAGCGCAGTCGCACAGTCGACATCCCCACTCATGACAACCACCGGCTGGGTACGGCCGGGAACATCGAGAACCGTTCCGCAGGTGGTACCCGGCGGTGCAGCGACGGCAGCAGCGGGGAAGGCGATAGCTGCGCATCCGAGCCCAACGACACCCGCGCACACAGCAGACAGCGACACGAGCCGGGCTCGGCGCCAGATGTGCGCGGAAAGCTTCGATGATGTGCGTGTCATATCGACTGATGCCTCCCGCTCAAACGGCTCGCGAATTCATCGGATCCTCGCATATGAGCCGATCCAAGAAACGATTGAGCCCTACGGCCACGCCATAACGACATCACCACCGGCAACGAACACGAGAATGTGCGGCCGCTGACCCCAGTCGAAATCAGTCCGTAGCATCGGACCATGAGGCTTGTGTCCGTCGGCCGATTGGCCGTTTTGCTGGCTACCGTGTTGCTCGCGTCCGGGTCGGTGATCGCCGCGTCACCGGCAGTCGCGGCGGAGTGCCCGGATGCCGAGGTCGTATTCGCCCGGGGCCGCGAGGAGCCACCCGGGGTCGGTCAGATCGGCGACGCGCTCGTCAGTGCGCTGCGCTCGAAGACGAGTAAGTCGATCGGGGTCTACGGGGTCAACTATCCCGCCAACATCAGCGTCGACAGCGGCGCCAAAGACATGGCCGGCCACGTCGGGTCCATGGCGAAGAGTTGCCCGAACACCCGCGAGGTGCTCGGCGGCTATTCGCTGGGTGCCGAGGTGGTTGACCTCGCGGCCTGCTGCCGGCTGGCTCCCGGCATGGACCAACACGTGGCGGCCATCGCGTTGTTCGGCAACGGCACCCGCGGAATCGCACCCGCCTACGCCAGCAGGACGATCGACCAGTGCGCACCGGGTGATCCGATCTGTGGCAGAGGCACGAACTGGCCGTCGCACCTGCAGCCGTCGTATCTCGGATCGGGACTGATCGAGCAGGCCGCCGACTTCGTCGCGGGCAAACTCTAGCTGCGATCCTGCGTTCGCATATCCCGCGTGATCAGCGTCCGCGCCGCGAGTTCGTCGTCGGGCGGATAGTCCACTCGGACCAGCGTCAACCCCTGTGGCGGCGCGGCCGCGAAATCACTGGATCTGCTTGTCGCGTGCAGCAATTCAGCGCACCATTGCGCACTGCGACGACGTTCGCCCACTGCCAGCAGTGCACCCACCAGAGACCGGACCATCGACCAGCAGAAAGCGTCGGCGCTGACGCGCGCCGTCACCAGATCCCCCTCTCGCGACCAGTCCAGCTGCTGCAGTTCCCGGATGGTCGTGGCGCCCTCGCGGTGTCGGCAGAACGCGGCGAAGTCGTGCAACCCCAACAGTTCTCGTGACGCCACGGCCATCGCCTCGACGTCCAGCTCGCGCGGCCAGGCGGTGACGAAACGAGCCTGCTGCGGCACCACGCCGTAGGGGGCCGTCGAGAGCCGGTAGACATAGTGGCGCCGCAGAGCCGAAAACCGGGCGTCGAAACCCGTTGGTGCGCGGGTGATATCGAGCACCCGGACGTCGGCGGGCAGGAACCTGCCCAGCCGCCGCACCAATGGCAGGAACTCCGGCCCCTCGACCCCGGCCGAGCGCGAATAGGCGTTCACCACCGCCTCGACCGGCACGTCCACATGCGCAACCTGCCCGGTCGCGTGCACTCCGGTGTCGGTGCGCCCGGCAGCGCGCAGCCGCACCGGCGTGCGAAACACGGTCGTCAGCGCCTCGTCGAGAACACCGGCTACCGTGCGCTGACCAACCTGTGCCGCCCAGCCCGCGAAATCGGTTCCGTCGTAGGCGATGTCGAGCCGCAGACGGACGTCCCCACTAATTCTCGGGGGCCTCGTCAGGTGCGTCGTCGCTGGCGGCCTCTGCGGACTCGTCGAGCCCGCCCTGCGGCGCTACGGCCGCGGTCTCAGGCGCATCTTCGGTGTCGGCTCCGTCGTCAGCCGCGGAGTCGTCGACCGCATCCGGTTCGACGGATGCCTGCGGTGCGGCCGCGGCGGTCTCAGGCTTCTCCGATTTCTTGGACGCCTTCACCCGGCGCGCCCGGTCGGCCTCCGACGTCACCGTCTTCTCCCGCACCAGCTCGATCACCGCCATCGGGGCGTTGTCACCCTTGCGTGGCTCGACCTTGATGATGCGGGTGTAGCCGCCGTCGCGGTCGGCGAAGAACGGCCCGATCTCGGCGAACAAGGTATGCACCACATCCTTGTCGCGGATCTTCTTGAGCACCTCACGCCGGTTGTGCAGCGTGCCCTTCTTGGCGTGGGTGACCAGCTTCTCCGCGTAGGGTCGCAATGCCCGCGCCTTGGCCTCGGTGGTCTTGATCCGGCCGTGCTCGAACAACGACGTGGCCAGGTTGGCCAGGATCGCCTTCTGGTGCGAAGACGACCCGCCGAGGCGAGGTCCCTTGGTGGGCTTGGGCATTGCGACTATCTCCTATTCGGGGCCGGTCCCCGTATCAGGTAGGACCGGGACGGAATTCTGTTGAGTTAGAGCTGTTCGGTTTCGGCGTAGTCCTGGTCGTCGTAGGCGCCCTCGGTGGACCAGGTGCCGGTGGCGACGTCGTAGCCGGCGACCTCGGACGGGTCGAAGCTGGGCGGGCTGTCCTTGAGCGACAGACCCAGCTGGTGCAGCTTGACCTTCACCTCGTCGATCGACTTCTGACCGAAGTTGCGGATGTCGAGCAGGTCGGACTCGGTGCGCGAGACCAACTCGCCGACGGTGTGCACGCCCTCACGCTTGAGGCAGTTGTACGACCGCACAGTCAGGTCCAGGTCGTCGATCGGCAGTGCGAACGAGGCGATGTGGTCGGCCTCGGCCGGCGACGGCCCGATCTCGATGCCCTCGGCTTCGACGTTGAGTTCGCGTGCCAGACCGAACAATTCGACCAGCGTCTTACCGGCGGAGGCCAGCGCGTCACGCGGGGTGATCGAGCTCTTGGTCTCCACGTCCAGGATCAGCTTGTCGAAGTCGGTGCGCTGCTCGACACGCGTGGCGTCCACCTTGTAGGTGACCTTGAGCACCGGCGAGTAGATGGAATCGACTGGGATACGGCCGATCTCGGCACCGGAAGCCCGGTTCTGCACCGCCGGGACGTAGCCGCGGCCCCGCTCGACGACGAGCTCGACCTCGAGCTTGCCCTTGTCGTTCAGGGTGGCGATGTGCATGGACGGGTTGTGCACGGTGACCCCGGCCGGCGGCACGATGTCGCCCGCGGTGACCTCACCGGGACCCTGCTTGCGCAGGTACATGGTGACCGGCTCGTCCTCCTCGGAGGACACGACCAGGCTCTTGAGGTTCAGGATGATGTCGGTGACGTCTTCCTTGACCCCGGGCACGGTGGTGAACTCGTGCAGGACGCCGTCGATGCGGATGCTGGTCACCGCCGCGCCGGGAATCGACGACAGCAGCGTGCGACGCAGCGAATTACCAAGGGTGTAACCGAATCCCGGCTCCAGCGGCTCGATGACGAACTGGGACCGGTTGTCGGTGAGGATGTCCTCGGACAGGGTGGGGCGCTGAGAAATCAGCATGGTGTTTCTTCTTCTCCTTCTCGGCACCCGCTATTTGATGCCGCTCAGGTTGTCTGCACCGGTTGATGCAGAACGTCTATTACTTCGAGTAGAACTCGACGATCAGCTGCTCGGCGAGCGGGACGTCAATCTGCGCGCGCTCAGGCAACTGGTGGATCAGGATGCGCTGCCGCTCACCCACCACCTGCAGCCAGCTCGGGATCGGACGGTCGCCCGCGGTTTCCCGAGCGATCTGGAACGGCACGGTGTTCACCGACTGGTCCCGTACGTCGATGATGTCGTACTGCGACACCCGGTAGCTGGGGACGTCGACGCGAACGCCGTTGACGGTGAAGTGCCCGTGGGTGACCAACTGACGGGCCATCCGGCGGGTCCGGGCCAGTCCAGCCCGGTACACGACGTTGTCGAGCCGGCTCTCCAGGATGCGCAGCAATTCCTCACCGGTCTTGCCCGAGTGGCGCACGGCCTCTTCGTAGTAGCGACGGAACTGCTTTTCCATCACGCCGTAGGTGAAACGCGCCTTCTGCTTCTCCTGCAGCTGCAGGCGGTACTCACTTTCCTTGACCCGGGCGCGGCCGTGCTGGCCGGGCGGGTAAGGGCGCTTCTCATACGACTGGTCGCCACCGACGAGGTCGGTGCCCAGCCGTCGGGACTTGCGGGTGACGGGTCCGGTGTAACGAGCCATGGGTATGTCCTCCTAGACCTAGACGCGCCGACGCTTCGGCGGGCGGACACCGTTGTGCGGCTGCGGCGTGACGTCGGAGATCGCGCCGACCTCCAGGCCGGCGGCCTGCAACGAGCGGATCGCGGTCTCGCGGCCCGAGCCCGGGCCCTTGACGAACACGTCGACCTTGCGCACCCCGTGCTCCTGGGCTTTGCGCGCGGCGTTCTCCGCGGCCAACTGCGCGGCGAACGGCGTCGACTTGCGGGAGCCCTTGAAGCCGACGTGCCCCGATGACGCCCAGGCGATGACGTTGCCCTGCGGGTCGGTGATGGTCACGATCGTGTTGTTGAAGGTGCTCTTGATGTGCGCGGCACCGTGCGGGACGTTCTTCTTTTCCCGACGACGGGTCTTCTGACCCTTCTTCGGGCCTGCGGCTGCCTTCTTTGCTGGTGGCATTCGGGGTTACCTGGCCTTCTTCTTGCCGGCGATGGTGCGCTTGGGTCCCTTGCGGGTGCGCGCGTTGGTCTTGGTCCGCTGGCCGCGCACCGGCAGGCCGCGGCGGTGCCGCAGACCCTGGTAGCAGCCGATCTCGATCTTGCGACGAATGTCGGCCTGCACCTCGCGGCGCAGGTCACCCTCGACCTTCAGGTTCGCTTCGATGTAGTCACGCAGCTGGGTCAGCTGATCGTCGCTCAGGTCTTTGGTGCGCAGGTCCTTGTCGATGCCGGTGGCCGCCAGAATCTCGTTCGAGCGGGTACGGCCGACGCCGAAGATATAGGTCAGCGCGATCTCCATCCGCTTGTCGCGCGGCAGATCGACGCCTACTAGTCGAGCCATAGGTGGCGTTTCCTCTTTCTCAGCGGAGGTCTTTTCCCAGTCCGTTCCCGCTCAGTTGCGGGGCCCGGCCTCCGTCCGGGCGTGGTAGGCGGCCAATCCGCCTAGTGGTGCTGGGAGGTCTGCATTCAGTTGTTAAGCGAAAGCCCCGACTAACCCTGTCTCTGTTTGTGACGGGGATCGGAGCAGATCACCATGACCCGTCCATGCCGACGGATCACCCTGCACTTGTCACAGATCGGCTTGACGCTCGGGTTCACCTTCACGGCAGTCTCGGTCCTGTTCTTCTCTGGGTGTTAATCGCTACTTGTACCGGTACACAATGCGGCCGCGGGACAGGTCGTAGGGAGACAGCTCCACCACGACGCGGTCCTCGGGCAGGATGCGGATGTAGTGCTGCCGCATCTTGCCGCTGATGTGGGCGAGCACCTTGTGACCGTTCTCCAACTCGATGCGAAACATCGCATTCGGCAGGGGTTCGACCACGCGGCCCTCGACCTCGATGGCGCCGTCCTTCTTGGCCATTACTTTTAAGCGATCCTCTACTTTTCGTTCATGCTCCTGGCTCGGCGCAGCACGCGTCGGCGACTACAACAACGTGAGCCGGTGATGGAAATTCCGCGAAAGTCCGCGAATTTCAGGACTGGGCACGCCAAGAGCCGGCACGAACGCCGCACCGTCGGGCCACGATACCCGCTTGGCCGTCCCCGACGCAAAACGCCGCAGATCAGCGTGCGGACCCGGAATACGCAAGGTCAGGGCGCAGGTTAGAGCAACCATGACGCATTCAGCTGAGAGCAAACCCGACCTCGGTCGGTTCGGATCGTTCGGACGCGGCGTCACGCCGCAGCAAGCCAAGGAAATAGAAGCTCTCGGCTACGGCGCGGTCTGGGTGGGCGGCTCCCCGCCGGCCGAGTTGTCCTGGGTGGAACCCATCCTGGAAGCGACGACGACATTGCAGGTGGCCACCGGCATCGTCAACATCTGGACGGCGCCCGCCCAACCCGTCGCCGAGTCGTTCCACCGCATCGACAAGGCGTACCCCGGCCGGTTCCTGCTCGGCATCGGCGTCGGCCACCCCGAGGCGCACACCGAATACCGCAAGCCCTACGAAGCTCTGGTCGAGTACCTCGACCAGCTCGACGAACACGGCGTGCCCGCCAACCGCAGGGTGGTCGCCGCGTTGGGTCCGCGAGTCCTCAAGCTGTCCGCGGACCGCAGCGCCGGCGCGCACCCCTACCTCACCACTCCCGAGCACACCGTCCGGGCGCGCGAACTGATGGGTCCGTCGGCGTTCCTGGCACCCGAGCACAAGGTGGTCCTCACTACCGACGCCGACAAGGCGCGTGCCGTGGGACGCAAGGCCCTCGAGATCTATCTGAACCTCGCGAACTACCTGAACAGCTGGAAGCGACTCGGCTTCACCGACGACGACGTCGCCAAGCCGGGCAGCGACCGGTTGGTCGACGCCGTCGTCGCCTACGGATCCATCGACGCGATCGCGGCCCGCCTGCGTGAGCACCTCGACGCCGGCGCCGACCACGTCCCGGTCCAGGTCCTGACGCGAAGTGAGAACCTTGTCCCGGCGCTGGCCGAATTGGCCGGGGCTCTTGGGCTCGAACGGGTATAGGGGGCTAAATGACTGGCTCGGTTTCACTCAAACCTGACCTGGGGCGGTTCGGCGTCTGGCTGGGCACCCGCTCCCTCGACCCGGAGTTGGCCGCGCAGATCGAGTCGCTCGGCTACGGGGGCGCGTGGATCGGTGCGTCGCCGGACGCCGACTTGGCTTGGGTCGAACCCGCCCTGGAGCAGACTGAGCACCTGCAGTTGGCTACCGGGATCGTCAACGTCTGGACGGCCCCGGCCGACGACGTCGCCGCCTCGTATCAGCGCATCGAAGATGCCTATCCGGGCCGGTTCCTGCTCGGTGTCGGGGTCGGGCATCCCGAACACACCGAGCAGTACCAGAAGCCCTACGACGCGCTGGTGTCCTACCTCGACGTGCTCGACAACGCGCTGGTGCCGACCAGCCGGCGGGTGCTCGCGGCGCTGGGTCCCCGGGTGCTCCAGCTCTCGGCGCAGCGCAGCGCGGGCGCGCACCCTTATCTGACGACGCCCGAACACACCGGCAAGGCGCGACACCTGCTCGGTAACACCGTGTTTCTGGCTCCCGAACACAAGGTCGTGCTGACCACCGACGCGGAAGAAGCCCGCGCCGTCGGCCGCAAGTTCGTCGACTTCTACCTGGGTCTGAGCAACTACGTGAACAACTGGCTGCGGCTGGGTTTCACCGAGGACGACGTCCGCAAGCCCGGTAGCGACCGGCTGATCGACGCGCTGGTCGCCTACGGCACCGCCGACGCGATCGCCGCCCGCCTCAACGAGCACCTCGACGCCGGCGCCGACCACGTGGCCATCCAGGTTCTGGGTGCCTCGAAACCCGAAAAGCTGATACCGGTACTTCGTGAACTGGCGGGACCGCTGGGCCTCACCGGTTAGGGTTGGCCCCATGCGACTGCTGGTCACCGGAGGGGCGGGCTTCATCGGCGCGAACTTCGTGCACAGCACCGTGCGCGAGCATCCCGAGGACTCGGTGACCGTCATCGACTCGCTGACCTACGCCGGGCGGCGGGAGTCGCTGGCCGACGTCGAGGACGCCATCCGGTTCGTCGAAGGCGACATCTGCGACACCGAGCTGGTCTCGGCGTTGGTGGCCGAGTCGGACGCGGTCGTGCATTTCGCCGCCGAATCCCATGTGGACAACGCCCTGGCCAATCCGGAACCCTTCCTGCACACCAACGTGGTCGGGACGTTCACCATCCTGGAAGCGGTGCGGCGGCACGGGGTTCGGCTGCATCACATCTCGACCGACGAGGTCTACGGGGATTTGGAACTCGGTGATCCGCAACGGTTCACCGAGTCCACGCCGTACAACCCGTCGAGTCCCTACTCGGCGACCAAGGCCGGCAGCGACATGCTGGTGCGGGCCTGGGTGCGGTCGTACGGCGTACGCGCGACCCTGTCCAACTGTTCCAACAACTACGGCCCCTACCAGCACATCGAGAAGTTCATTCCGCGCCAGATCACCAATGTGCTCACCGGTCGGCGATGCAAGCTCTACGGCGCGGGTGCCAACGTCCGCGACTGGATCCACGTCGACGACCACAACAGCGCGGTGCGCCGCATCCTGGAGAAGGGACAACTCGGCCGGACCTATCTGATCAGTTCGGAGGGCGAGCGCGACAACTTGAGCGTGCTGCGCACGATCCTGCGGCTGATGGGCCGCGACTCGGACGACTTCGACCACGTCACCGACCGCGTCGGCCACGACCTGCGATACGCCATCGACCCGACCCTGCTCAACACCGAATTGTGCTGGGCGCCAAAGCACACCGACTTCGAGGAAGGCTTGCAGGCCACCATCGACTGGTACCGGGACAACGAATCGTGGTGGCGCCCACTCAAAGACGCCGCCGAGGCGCGCTACACAGAACGCGGCCAATGAGATGAAAGTACGCGAACTCGCAGTCCCGGGCGCCTGGGAAATCACACCGGCCATCCACGGCGACCCGCGCGGGATGTTCTTCGAGTGGCTGACCGACCGCGGCTTCACCGGGTTCGCCGGCCACCACCTGGATGTCCGGCAGGCGAATTGCTCGGTGTCCTCGGCCGGTGTGCTGCGCGGCCTGCACTTCGCGCAGTTGCCGCCGAGCCAGGCCAAATACGTGACCTGCGTGCGGGGTGCGGTGTTCGACGTCGTCGTCGACATCCGGGTGGGCTCACCGACATTCGGCAAGTGGGATTCGGTGTTACTCGACGACCAGGACCACCGAACCGTCTACATCTCCGAGGGCCTCGCGCACGGTTTCCTTGCCCTGCAGGACAATTCAACGGTCATGTATCTGTGCTCGGCGGAATACAACCCGGAGCGCGAACACACCATCGCCGCGACCGATCCGACGCTCGGTGTGGAATGGCCGCTGGTCGACGGCAACCCGCCCAGCCTGTCCGAGCGCGACGCGGTGGCTCCCAGTTTCGAGGAGGTGCGCGAGTCCGGTCTGCTGCCCACCTGGGAGGAGACGCAGGACTTCGTCAACGGCCTGCGCGACGCGCGGTAGGTCCGATTCCGTTCGAGTGTGCGGCCAGCCGCACGGTCGGCACCCGAGTGCATACATGCTGCTGTCAACATTCGGTTGGCCAAAGGAAACACTGGTGAACCCCACCGATCCGGACCCGCCACCCCGGCCACCTACCCGGGTTGCCTACCCGGATCTGCATTTACTAGGATATGCAAGTATCGCATACTTCCCACGACCGTTAACGGGACAACCATGACTACGCAAATACCGCATTTCATCGACGGCCAGCGCACCACCGGCCAGTCCGGTCGCACCGCCGACGTCTTCAACCCGAGCACCGGCGAGGTCCAGGCCACGGTGCCGATGGCTTCCCAAGCCGACATCGACGCTGCCGTGGCTTCCGCGGCAACCGCCCAAAAGGCCTGGGCCGCTTGGAATCCGCAACGCCGTGCTCGCGTGTTGATGCGTTTCGTCGACCTGGTGAACCAGAACATCGACGAACTGGCCGAGTTGCTCTCGCTCGAGCACGGCAAGACGGTGCAAGACGCCAGGGGTGACATCCAGCGCGGCATCGAGGTCATCGAGTTCTGCATCGGCATCCCGCACCTGCTCAAGGGCGACTACACCGAGGGCGCCGGTCCCGGCATCGACGTCTATTCACTGCGGCAACCGCTGGGCGTCGTCGCCGGCATCACCCCGTTCAACTTCCCGGCCATGATCCCGCTGTGGAAGGCCGGTCCGGCCCTGGCGTGCGGGAATGCGTTCGTACTCAAGCCAAGTGAGCGCGACCCGTCGGTCCCGCTGCGACTGGCCGAGCTGTTCACCGAGGCCGGCCTGCCGCCCGGGGTGTTCCAGGTGGTGCACGGCGACAAGGAAGCCGTCGACGCCATCCTGAACCACCCCGACATCAAGGCCGTGGGTTTTGTAGGCAGCTCCGACATCGCGCAGTACATCTACAGCCAGTCGGCGGCGACCGGCAAGCGTTCGCAATGCTTCGGCGGCGCCAAGAACCACATGATCGTGATGCCCGACGCCGACCTCGACCAGGCCGTCGACGCCCTGATCGGCGCCGGTTACGGCAGTGCCGGCGAGCGCTGCATGGCGATCAGCGTCGCTGTCCCGGTCGGCGACCAGACCGCAGACCGGTTGCGCGCCAGGCTGATCGAGCGGATCAACAACCTGCGCGTCGGGCACAGCCTGGACCCCAAGGCCGACTACGGTCCGCTGGTCACCGAGGCCGCGCTGCAGCGGGTGCGCGACTACATCGGCCAGGGTGCCGACGCCGGCGCCGAACTCGTCATCGACGGCCGCGAACGGGCCAGCGATGACCTGACTTTCGGGGATGCGAACCTCGAGGGCGGCTTCTTCATCGGACCCACGCTGTTCGACCACGTCACCACCGACATGTCGATCTACACCGACGAGATCTTCGGTCCGGTGTTGTGCATCGTGCGCGCTCACGACTACGAAGAGGCGTTGCGGTTGCCCACCGAACACGAGTACGGCAACGGCGTGGCCATCTTCACCCGTGACGGGGATTCCGCCCGTGACTTCACCTCGCGGGTCGAGGTGGGCATGGTCGGTGTCAACGTGCCGATCCCGGTTCCGGTGGCCTACCACACGTTCGGCGGTTGGAAGCGGTCCGGTTTCGGCGACCTCAATCAGCACGGGCCGGCGTCGATCCAGTTCTACACCAAGGTCAAGACCGTGACCTCGCGGTGGCCGTCGGGCATCAAGGACGGCGCCGAATTCTCCATCCCCACCATGGATTAACGCCAATGTTCACTCTCGACGACGAAGAACGGGTGATCACCGAGACGGCGGCAGCCTTCGCCGACAAGCGTCTGGCCCCCTACGCCCTGGAATGGGATGCGACCAACCACTTCCCGACCGACGTGCTGCGCGAAGCCGCCGAACTCGGCATGGCAGCGATCTACTGTCGGGAGGACGTGGGCGGTAGCGGACTGCGGCGCCTCGACGGCGTGCGCATCTTCGAACAACTCGCCATGGCCGACCCGGTCACCGCCGCGTTCCTGTCGATCCACAACATGTGCTCCTGGATGATCGACCGCTACGGCACCGAAGAGCAGCGCAAGGCGTGGGTCCCGCGACTGGCGTCGATGGACGTCATCGCCAGCTATTGCCTGACCGAGCCGGGCGCCGGTTCCGACGCCAGCGCGCTGAGCACCCGTGCGGTCAAACAGGGTTCGGATTACGTGCTCGACGGCGTCAAGCAGTTCATCTCCGGCGCCGGCACCTCCGATGTGTACGTCATCATGGCCCGCACCGGAAGCGAAGGGCCGCGCGGCATTTCGGCGTTTATCGTCGAAAAGGACACGCCCGGGCTGAGTTTCGGGGCGATGGAACAGAAGATGGGCTGGCACGCTCAACCCACCGCCCAAGTGATACTCGACGGAGTGCGGGTGCCGGCCGACGCCATGCTGGGCGGCACCGAAGGCGAAGGCACCGGGTTCGGGATTGCGATGAACGGCCTCAACGGTGGCCGGCTCAACATCGCCGCATGCTCGTTGGGCGGCGCGCAGGCCGCCTTCGACAAGGCCGGCGCCTACGTCCGCGACCGGCAGGCATTCGGGGGTTCCTTGCTCGACGAACCCACCATCCGGTTCGCCTTGGCCGACATGGCCACCGGACTGGAGACATCACGAATGATGTTGTGGCGGGCGGCAACTGCGCTGGACGACGACGACGCCGGCAAGGTGGAGCTGTGCGCGATGGCCAAGCGCTACGTCACCGACACCTGCTTCGACGTCGCCGACCAGGCGTTGCAACTGCACGGCGGCTACGGCTACCTGCGCGAGTACGGGCTGGAGAAGATCGTGCGTGACCTGCGGGTGCACCGCATCCTGGAAGGCACCAACGAGATCATGCGGGTGGTGATCGGCCGCGCCGAGGCCACGCGTTTCAAAGCGGCGACAGCCTAGAAAGGCACGCATGACTGAGGTTTTCGACGTCGCGGTCCTCGGTTTGGGTCACATGGGTGCGCCGATGGCGGCCAACCTGGTTGCGGCCGGGCACAACGTATTCGGGTTCGACCCCGTCGCGGGAGCCGCGGCGGCCGAAACGGGAGCCAACCTGTGCGCCACCGCCGCCGAGGCGGTGGCCGAGGCCGAGGTGGTCCTCACCATGCTGCCCAACGGCCATGTGGTGAAAAGCTGCTACGACGAAGTGCTGCGCGCCGCGCAGTCCGGTGCGCTGTTCATCGACAGCTCCACAATCTCGGTCGACGACGCCCGGGCGGTGCACGCGCTCGCCGAAACTCACGGCCTGGCCCAGCTCGACGCCCCGGTTTCCGGTGGCGTCAAGGGAGCGGTGGCCGGCACGCTGGCATTCATGGTCGGAGGCGACGAGGCGGTGCTGGACCGGGCCCGCCCCGTGCTGGAACCCATGGCGGGCAAGATCATTCATTGCGGCGCGGCCGGCGCCGGGCAGGCGGCCAAGTTGTGCAACAACATGGTGCTGGCGGTGCAGCAGATCGCGATCGGCGAGGCGTTCGTGCTCGCCGAGAAACTGGGCCTCGCGGCGCAGTCGCTGTTCGACGTCATCACCGGCGCCACCGGTAACTGCTGGGCCGTGAGCACGAATTGCCCTGTACCAGGCCCGGTTCCGACATCGCCGGCCAACAACGACTTCAAGCCCGGCTTCGCCACCGCGCTGATGAACAAAGACCTGGGCCTGGCGATGGACGCGGTGGCCTCGACGGGCGCGGCCGCTCCGCTGGGCACCCACGCGGCAAAGATCTACGCCGAGTTCGCAACCGAGCACTCCGACAAGGATTTCAGCGCGATCATCGAGTTGCTGCGGGCCACCTG